>JAFMJW010000038.1 GCA_017853315.1 Alphaproteobacteria bacterium | reverse complement strand
TGCGGGTCGAGGTGATCAACTTCGCGATCCCCCACGCGATGACCGACAACGTGCTGTCGATGCTGTTCGCGGAGGGCTTCGCGCTTCGCCCGGACCTCGTCACCTACTACGAGGGCGCGAACGACGCGGCGGTCATCGAGCCGCGCGGCGGGGGCGAGGCGACCCCGAGCCTGCGCGAACGGCTGGCCGACGTCTCGATGCTCGCGGCCCTCGCGAACTCCGCCCTGCCGCCTCCGCGCGCCGACGAGAGCGACGTCGACTGGTGGTGGAGCGACGACCTCGCGGCGCGCCGGAGCGCTCATTTCAACGGCAACCTGAAGCGGCTCGTGGAGGAGTGCAACCGGCGCGGCATCGACGTGGTGCTCGCGACGCAGGCGTTCCAGTCGACGCTGCTCGACGCGCCGTCGCGTCGCGGGGTGTCCTACGCCGACGAGGTCGCGATGCTGCGGCGCAAGGTGGCCGACGGCGAGATCGGCCCCGCGACCGGGAAGGTGGTCGTGGCGGCCGGAGAGGGCTCGGTCGGCGACCTCGTGTTCAAGATGAAGGCCACGGGCAGCGACGTGGAGTCGGTCCGGAACCTCGCGGGGCTCCAGCCCCCCCGCGCGATGCTCATGCACGCGCGCCTCATGGACGACCTCCGCGGTTGGGCCGCGGCCCCGGGTTCCCCGGTCGGCTTCGCCGACGTCGTCCACGCGCTCGACGCGAGGCGCGACCTCATGGTGAACTGGGTCCACCTGAGCGGCGAGGCGAATGCCATCGTCGCGCGCGCTCTCGCCGACGCGATCGCGCCCCGCATGCTGGCGTCGCTCGCCCGCAGGAACGCGGCCGCGGCTGCGGGCGAGGCCGGCGCCGGGGGAGCGGGGGCCGCAGGTCGCGCGGAAGCGGGTGCCGACGACCGATCCGCGGTTCCCCGGGCGCGCGCGGACGCAGCGGCTCCGCCGTCGCCCTGACCCCGGGGCGCCGAGCCGTCGGGCGGTGGCCACCGCCACCGCCCGCGTCGTGCCGGCGCCGGCCGTCGAGGCGCCGCCGGGTCCCGCCTCTGGCCTCGTCCCCGGCGCGCGGCTAGCGTGCGAGTCTCCACACGCGGGCGGCGAACTCGTCGCCCGGGAGGATCCTCGTCCATGGCCAGCGGGACCGTCGCGCAGAGGCGCATCGCCATCATCGGGTCCGGGTTCTCCGGGCTGTGCCTCGGCATCCGGCTGAAGCTCGCCGGGATCGAGAGTTTCACGATCTTCGAGAAGGCCGACCGCCTCGGAGGCACCTGGCGCGACAACACCTACCCCGGCGCGGCCTGCGACGTGCCCTCGATCGCGTACTGCTACTCGTTCGAGCAGAAGTCGGACTGGAGCCGGAACTTCTCGCCCCACGACGAGATCCGCGAGTACATGGAGCACTGCGCGACCAAGTACCGGCTGCTCCGCCACGTCCGCTTCCGCACCGAGATCGCGAGCGCCCGCTTCGACGAGGATCGCGCGCTCTGGGTCCTGCGGACGACCTCGGGCGAGGAGATCGAGGCCGAGGTGCTGGTCTCCGCGACCGGGCAGCTGAACCGGCCGCACGTCCCCGAGATCCCGGGACTGGACGACTTCCGTGGCCGCAAGTTCCACTCGGCCCGCTGGGACCACTCCTGGGACCCCTCGGGACAGCGGGTCGCGGTGGTCGGCAACGCCGCGAGCGCGATCCAGTTCGTCCCTTGGATCGCTCCCTCCGTCGCGCACCTGACGATCCTGCAGCGGAGCGCGAACTGGATGATCGCGCGCAACGGCCGCGCGCATTCCGAGGGCGAGAAGGAGTTCCTGCGGCGGCACCCGGCGGTCGCGAAGGCGCTGCGCTGGCTCGTCTGGGGGCTCCTCGAGATGCGCTGGCCGCTCTTCCTCGGCAACCGCTTCCTCGCGGCGAGGACCCGGCGGCAGGCGTTGCGCCACCTCGAGGAGCAGGTGCGCGACCCGGCGCTCCGGGCGAAGCTCGTCCCCGACTACCCGATCGGTGGCAAGCGCATCCTGATCTCGGACGACTACTATCCCGCGCTGAACCGCCCGAACGTCGAGGTGGTGACCGAGGGGATCGAGCGCTTCACCACCGACGGGGTGACGACGAAGGACGGCACGACGAGGCCGCTCGACGCGGTGATCCTCGCGACCGGCTTCGAGAGCACGTCGTTCCTCGCGCCGATGCGGATCACGGGCCTCGGCGGACGCGAGCTCGACGGCGAGTGGAGGCAGGGCGCGCAGGCCTACCGCGGCATCACCGTCGCGGGGTTCCCGAACCTCTTCCTGCTCTACGGCCCGAACACGAACCTCGGCCACAACTCGATCGTCTTCATGATCGAGTGCCAGGTGGGCTACGTCGTGCAGGCGATCCGGACGCTCGTGGCACGCGACCTCGCCTGGCTCGACGTGCGTCCCGAGGCGATGGAGGCCTGGAACCGGCGGCTGCAGCGCGATCTCGCCCGCACCGTCTGGGCCCGCACGCCGGCCAGCTGGTACAAGACGAAGGACGGCCGGATCACGAACAACTGGTCCGGCAGCACGACCCGCTACTGGCTCGCGACGCGTCGCTTCGACGCGGAGAACTACCTCGCGCGGGAGAGGTCCGGGGAAGCCGGTCGAGGGTCGGGCGGACGGTCGGCGGAGTCGGAGGCGGCCTGAGGCGGGGTTCCGCGCCCCGCGGGCCCGGTTCTACCGCGTGCGCGCCCGCCAGTCGCGCAGGTAGGCCGTTCGCTCCTCCTCCGTCGTGTGGATCCGGAAGTGGCGATCGCCCTCGACGTGCCGCTCGAGGAAGCCGCGCGGAAGGCGGTAGCTCGCGAGGAAGTGCCGGTAGAGCTCGTTCACGGGCTTCGTCTCGGTCCGGTTGGCGTCCCGCATCGCGATCGGACGGCCGACGACGCCCGACAGGATCCGTCCCCAGTCGGCGACGTCCGCGAAGCGCAGCTTCAGGAACTCGACACCGTCGTCGCGCGCGAGGACGTAGCCGCGCTCGAAGTCGAAGGAATCGAACCAGGGGACGCCGCGGTGTCTCATGATCCGGTCGATCGGGTGATGGACCTCGAGGATCTCGAGGAACTTCTCGTCGAACACCGCCATCAGCTCGGCGAGCGACAGGCCGCGGTGGCCGGGAACGTGGGTCTCGAGGTTCTGGAAGAAGCTCGAGATCTTCCGCTCGATCGGCAGGCGGTAGGCGTCGACCACGAGCACCCTCGCCTTGGTCCGGGCGTTGAAGTCGAACACCTCGAAGAGGTCGACGTCGTCGCGTCTCACCACGTCCTTCGCGAAGTGGAAGGGGCCGTGGGTGTGCAGCACCTTCAGGCCCGCCGCCTCGAAGGTCGCGCGAAGGGTCGACCCCCCGCACTTGCCGCCGCACCAGACGAAGACGTCGACGTCGCGCAGGTGCGCGAGTTCGGGGATCCCGGTCCAGTCGCGCGTCCGGCCGCGGCCTCGAACCAGTCGCGAGAACCGGAATCCGGTCGCCCGGCGAAGCATGCGCGTCAGCGTAGGGGATCGGCTACGAACTTGGAATCCCGGGAACGCCCCGTGCGGGCCTCGTGCGCGCCGCCCTCGCCGCCCCGCCGTCAGCGGATCTTCCGGAGCTCGGGCTCGGTCGAACCGGCGCCGATCCTGCCGACCTCGACCGGCGCGGGAGAGGCCGTCTGCGCCTGCCCCTCCGCCCCGGCATCCGCCGTCTCCGTCGCGACCGGGAGCGGATCCCAGGCCGAGCCCTCGTCGAAGATCTCGAGCACGCGCTCGCCGGTCGCGTCGTCGAGCGTCTGCAGCAGCAGCCAGCGGCGGTCGGTCGCGAGCGGGAAACTGCCGGCGTAGGTCGTGCCGCCGCAGGGGCTCGGGTTGGTCTCGACGAACGGACCGATCGCGTTCGCCGCGACGTCCTGCGCGGGCGACGGCACGCCGCTGGTCGACTGCCAGGCGGGACCGCCGGCGGCGGAGAGCGTCGAGACGAAGGGCTCCGTGCCGCAGACGAGGTCGTTGCGGTAGCGCACGATCGCCGGACGCCCCCGCGGAGGGCAGCCGCGGAAGGCCTCGAAGTCGGCGATGCCGCTCGCCCGTCCGTCGAGCGGGTGGAACCAGGCGCGGCCGAGCGTCGTCTCCTGGTCGACCACTTCCAGCCGCCAGCCGAAGCCGGTCGAGGCGGAGACGAGCACCCAGAAGCGGCCGTTCGTGCGGCAGCCGTCGACCATCTTGACCAGCACCTCCCAGTTCGACGGGTCCGACTCGTAGAAGCGGAAGAGCCCCGACGCCGACGAGCCGCCGTCGGCTCTCGGCTCGGCGACGAGGGCGGTCTTCCAGCCGCTGCCGTCGTCCCAGGTGAGGGTTGCCGCGAAGCGGCCGCCCAGCAGGCAGAGGCGGGTCGCCGACGGGGTGCAGGCGGCCGCGGCGCGCGTGGGCGCGAGCGCGGCCAGGGCCCACCCGAGTGCGATCGCGGTGCGGAGGCGGCCCAGGCGGCCCCTCCGCGGGCAGCTCATGCCCGGCCCCGGAACAGGAACACGCCGATTCCGATTGCGCAGATCAGGCCCGCGGCGGCGAGGAACCAGGGGATGATCGCGTTCGGGTTCCCGTGCGGGTCTGCCCAGATCGCGATCCAGGTGCCCGCGAAGACGAGTGCGAGGACGAGCAGGGCGGACATCACGAGGGTACCGCGCTCGGGCAGCTTCGGCGTCATCGTGGGGAGAGTGCGGTCGACGCCACGGCGCTGTCAAGTCGCCGGCCCGCCGTTGCCGTCGGCGCCCGAAACGGAAGAAGGCCGCCGGTCGGGGACCGGCGGCCTTCTCGTCGGGAGGGAGCGTCGCCGGCCTCGCCGGCGACGCTCCCGGAATCACGGGTTCAGCTTCTTGCAGACCGTGACGGTCGTGCCCTGGCCGCGCTGCGTGCAGGTGTTCGAGTCGTCTCCGCGGGTGCGGCCGACCGGGCTCACCACCAGCACCTGGAAGGGATCGGTGCCCACGAGCTGGCTCGCGACCTGCGCCTTGCCGACGCGGATCGAGAACTTGAAGAACTGGGTCGCCGACCGCTTGGCGAGCGAGACGCGGCTGCCGTTCGCGTTCTTGCAGCGGATGCTGCCGAGCGTCTTGGTCACCCGCACGCACTCCTCGCCGGTGAACGTCTCGACGTCGATCAGCGAGTGGGCGGTCGCGTTGCGGAGCTGGACGTTCAGACCGCCGCTGTCGATCGCGTCGAGGAACTCGGGCGAGGCCGTCGCGTCGAGCTCGCCGCTCGCCACCCAGGCGTCGCCGTTGGTCCTCGAACGATCGGTGAGCTTCGCCACCCGGAGGCTCAGCGAGGGAACCTCGCAGGCGTCTCCGATGCCGTTGCCGTTCGCGTCGGCCTGGTCCGTGTTGGCGAAGTCGTAGCAGTTGTCGCAGGCGTCACCGACGCCGTCGCCGTCCGCATCGCCCTGGTCCGGGTTGTAGACGGTGGCACAGTTGTCGAGGTAGCCGCAGATGCCGTCGCCGTCGACGTCCGTCGGAGCCGGGTCGCCGACGCAGGTGTCGCCGTTCAGCAGGACGAACGCGCTGCTGCCCGAGCCGCCGCCGGTCGAGTCGCACAGGCAGTCGCCGTCGGAGTCGCCGCCGTAGAAGGAGCAGTCCTTCTCGAAGTCGACCTGGAGCTGATCGAGCCCGGACTCGGAGAGCGTCTTCGAGAGCAGCGCGACCAGGTCGGCCGTCGCGTCGAGCGTGCCCGCGGAGACGATGCCCATGACCGGGTCGCCCGCGCCCTCGGCGAGCGTCACGCCGGGGTGGGCCGAGATGTAGGCCGAGAGCGTCGTCGGGACCGAGTTGCTGAGCGGGATCACCGTGCTGCCGAGCACGTTGCACGACTTCCAGTCGTCCACCGCCGCGAGGCAGGGGGCCGGCTGGTTGGCGGGCACGTACACGAGCACGTCGTCGAAGCTCGGATCGACGCCCGGCACGCGGTCGACGAAGAGCACGAAGGTCGGCGCGTCCGAGGGGCTCGCCGCGGTGTGCTCGAGGTGCTGGTAGGTGAGTTCGTTCAGCGAGTTCACGAACGAACCGAGCGGAATTCCCTGGAGCGAGGGCTCGATCCAGTAGGCCTTGGCGCGCGCGTTCGGGCCGCCCGCGGCCACCTGCTCGAGGGCACCCTTGCCGGCCGGCACCGGAGCGATCCACGGCGCGTCGTCCGTGTCGATCAGCGCCTGCGTCGCCGAGGAGTCCTCGATGAAGATCCAGCCCGAGGTGAGGCCTGCCGCCTGCGCGTCGTCGTCCGCACAGGTGGCGACGCCGGGCAGCGTGCTCGGTCCGTCCTGGACGACGATGCGACCGATCGTCGGACTCGTCGACGGCGCGGCTCCGGCCACGCCTGCGATCGTCGCGAGCGCCGCAACGGCGACCGCCGACCAGACAGGGAGTCTCTTGCGCATGGATCTTCCTCCTGGGAATCGGATGTTCGGGCTCAGGGATTCCTGGGTCTCGGTGGATGGGCGGTCCGAGGTCCGGACTCGCCGCGACCTTGCTTCGATTAGGGCCCGCTAGTCAATTCCCTTTCGAGGGGTTTTCGTGGGGGTGCTTCCTAGGGCGGGCCTTCCCGAGGCCCCGGCGATCCCGGCGGTGGACGACGGGCCATGACGCTACGCATCATCCTTGCGGCTGCAAACGGCGAACCCGAAATGGCTGGCGACCCGCGGCGAGTGTCTTAAACTGTCGGCACCGGAGGAAGACGGATGACTTCGACCACGAACGACCTGGCGGATCGTCGCCCAGCCGATTTCCCGAGATCGTCCTTCGCCGACCGGCCGCCGCCGCCCCACCCGGTCGAGCCGATGAAGGCGCTGCGCGCCATGCGGTCCCTCCTGAAGGATCCCGACGACACCCCGAAGGTCTTCGAGATCGTGGATGCCCTCTCGGGAAACGTGGGCGAACGCCTCTTCCAGCGCTTCGCCGCGAGCGAAACGGGGCGGCGGATTCTCGCGGAGCGCCGGTCGCTGCTCGCCCTGCTCGACGACCGGGCGGCCCTCGAGGCGATGCCCGAAGGATCGCTCGGCCGCATCTACGCGGCCTTCACCGTGCGCGAGCAGATCAGCGGGCAAGGGCTCGTCGACGCGAGCCAGTCCACGCGTCGACGCGACGACCTCGACCCGGACCGGCGCCTCTTCTACGAGCGCCTGCGCGACATGCACGACCTGTGGCACGTCGCGACCGGCTACGGCCGCGACCTGATCGGCGAGGCCTCGCTGCTCGCGTTCACCTACGCGCAGACGAGGAACCGCGGCATCGGCTTCATCGTCGCCGTGGCCTACTTGCGCGCTCGCGGTGCGGCGCAGGGCGCGCGCCTGCTGATGCGCGACGGCTACCGGCGCGGCAAGCATGCGGAGTGGCTGCCCGGCGAGGACTGGGAGGAACTCCTGCGGCTGCCACTCGGGACGGTGAGGCACCGACTGGGACTCGAGGCGCCTCCTGCCTACACGCCGCTCCGTTCGGAGGGAGCCCCGGCCCTGGGCTGATGGGGCTCCGGGCGAGCGGCGTCGGCCCGCCGGCCGAAGCTCGCCCTCGACGGGTCGCGAGTCGCGGGCGTCGTCTCGCGACCGACGAGGTCGCCTCGAGGCTGAGGGAGGCCGAGTCCCTCGGGATCAGGCGCGGGCGGTGTGCCGCTCGATCGCCTCGATCACGACCGGCCAGACCTCGACCGGCAGCGAGTGTCCCATCCCGGGCACGACCAGCATCTCGGCTCCGGGGACGCAGGCCGCCGTGTCGCGGCCTCCGTCGATCGGCACGAGCGGATCCATGTCGCCGTGGATGACGAGGGTCGGCACGCCGACGCGGGCGAGCGCGTCCTCGCGGCCGCCCGAGGCGAGGATCGCCGCGAGCTGTCGCGCGGTGCCGGCCGGGGTCTGTCCGCGGTCGAAGGCGCGTCCCGCGCGGTCGCGCACCATGGACTCGTCGAACGGGAAGCCGGGTCCGCTGATCGTGCGCCAGGTGTCGACGGCGCGCTCGATCGCACCCTGACGGTCCGCGGGCGGCGGCGTCAGCAGCACGCGCGTCGCGTCGGGTGTCGGGCCGGGCAGGCCCGCGCGTCCGGTCGTCGACATGATCGACGTGAGCGTGCGGACGCGATGCGGGTGCTCGATCGCGAGCGTCTGCGAGATCATGCCGCCGAGCGAGGCACCCACCACGTGCGCGGACTCGATGCCGAGCGCGTCGAGCAGCCCGGCCACGTCGGCCGCCATGTCGGACAGGAGGTAGGCCGAGGGAGGCTTCGAGCCGCTCGCGAGCGCCGCGACGATCGCGCCGAGATCGGGCGCGCCGTGCCCGTCGAGCCAGGTCGAGCGCCCGCAGTCGCGGTTGTCGAAGCGGATCACGCGGCGGCCCCTTCGCGCGAGGTCCTCGCAGAGCCGCTCGTCCCAGTAGATCATCGGCGAGCCGAGTCCCATGACGAGGAGGACGGGTGGTGCGTCCTCGCGTCCGAAGGAGTCCCACTCGAGTTCGATCCCGTCGTTCACGCGTGCACGTGGCATGGGCCGCCCCTACCACGACCGGGGCATCCCGGGCGAGAAGGGGGGCTCCCGGCGAGCGTCTCTGGACGACGGGTCCGCCGCGTGGTTGCGTCGGTCGCGCGAGCGGGCGCCGTTTCGTGCCGGCCGCGCGAAGGTGGCTCCGGGCGATGCGCATCCTGCAGGTCAACCACCAGTATCCGCCGCACTCGCTGCAGGGCTCGGAGCTCCACTGCCTGCAACTCGCGCGGAGCCTCGCCGCGACGGACGAGGTCGCGGTGCTGCACGTCTCCGAGGTGTCCCGCCCCTACCCTCCGCGGGTGGAGCGCTCCTCCCCGGACGGCTTCCCGGTCTTCCACTGCATCGACGGGGGCCACTACGCGCGGCTGGCCGACTGGCCGAACCCGGTGCTCCGGCGGCAGTTCGGGGAGGTGCTCGCGGATTGGCGGCCCGAGGTCGTGCACTTCCACAACTACCTGAGCCTCGGAGACGACCTGCCGTCGCGCGCGCGCGCGTCCGGTGCCGCGATCGTCTACACGCTGCACGACTTCGGCCTCGTGTGCCCGAACCACCTGCTGCTGCGGCCCGACCTCCGTCCGTGCGAGAAGGGCGACGCGGACTTCTTCGGGCCGTGCTGCCCGACGCCGCTCCGGGTTTCGGGCGGACGCATCCCGGCCATCCGCAGGCGGGTGCCGTCGCTGGCGCGATGGCAGGCGTTCGCGAGCCAGCAGGGGAGCCCGGTCGTGCGGGGGATGCTCGAGGCGGCGCTGGCGGTGCCGCTGCTCGTGTCGGGCGACCCGTCGGAGTCGGAGGTGGCCCGCAAGCGGGACTTCTTCTTCGAGCATACGCGCCGGATCTTCGCGGACGTCGACCTGTTTCTCGCGCCGAGCGAGTTCCTCTTGCGCAAGTTCGTGGCGTGTGGACTGCCGGCGGAGAGGGCGCGCCACGTCGGCTACGGCACCCGACCCTCGATCCCGCGGCCGAAGGCTCCCTCGCCCGACGGCCGCCTGCGCTTCGGATTTCTCGGGGCGTTCCATGCACACAAGGGGCTCGAACTGCTGGTTCGTGCCTTCGAAGGGCTGGGCGACCGGGCCCGGCTCGACGTCCACGGCTCCGCGTTCGGCAGCCCGGTCGGCGGGAGCCTCCTGCGACGGGTGCAGCGGGAGGCTCCGGCGGGCGTCGTCTTCCACGGCGCCTACCGCAACGAGGATCTCGAGAGGATCCTGTCGGCGATCGACGTCGTCGTCGTGCCGAGCCTGTGGTTCGAGAACTCGCCGTTCACGATCCACGAGGCGCTCGCGTGCGGGGTGCCGGTCGTCACCGGCGACGACGGCGGCATGGCCGAGCTCGTGCGCGACGGGGTCGAGGGGTTGCGCTTCCGGATCGGCGACGCGGCGGACCTCCGCCGGAAGCTCGAGTCGCTCGTGGAGCGGCCGGAGCGGGTCGAGGAACTGCGCCGCAACCTGGCGGTGCGACCCGCCTCGCCGACACCGGAGGCGCAGGCGGCCGTCGTGCGTGCGGAGTACAGGCGCCTGCTCGACGCGCGTGCCTACCGCGCCGTCTAGACGCCCCTCGTCCAGCGCGTCCAGGACCTCTCGGCCAGAGCCCGGGCGCTGCGGCCGAGGATCGCGGCGCCGGGAAACGAGTGTCGCAGGCGGTGGACTCGTTCCCCCACCTCGCGAGCGGTCTCCTCGCCGGACGTGCCCGCGATCGATCCGCCACCCGTGAGCCGGGCGAGCCACCGGAGGCTCTCGCCGGAGAACCGCAGGAGGTCCTCGTCTGATCGGATGGTGTCATGCGCGTCGTCGTGCGCGCCCAGCTCCTCGCGCATGGACGCGCCGAGCCGCTCCTCGAGCCAGTCGAGCTGCGGGAGGACGGGGGCGAGGGTCGGCTCGACGAGCGAGGAGTGCAGCCGCAGCGGGGGACCGGGAAGCTCCTGCAACCGCCGTACGAGCCATCCGTGCTGCAACGCGCACCGTCGACCCGCGTCCGGCTCGCGGTTGCCGAACCGCCCGTAGGCCACGAGGAACTTCGTGGCATCGAGCGACAGCGAGTCGTTGGTCCTACGGGTGCGGCTCTCGGCGATGGAAATGCCGACCCGGTGGCAGAAGTCGCGGACGACGTCGCCTCCGGGGAAACCTCGCGGCTCGAACTTCCGCACGAGCACGTTCTCGCGGCCGAACACGCGCTCGAGCGTCTCGATCCGCTCGCGGTAGTCGATCTGGTTCAGGCTCGTGGGTGCGAAGCCGAAGGCCCAGGGCTTCCGGCCGTAGATGGTCTCGCCCTGGCAGCGCTGCTGGAAGTTGCTCTGGATCCATTCCTTCCAGGGTCGGAGGTAGCCGACGACCCGGATCTCGAAACCCTCGCGTCCGACGAGCGATTGCATCTTGCGAAATTCCCGCTCCGACATGCGCCAGCAATCCTCCGCGGAGATCACCGGCTGCCGGCCGCGTTCGCGTGCCGTCCGGAGGCCGCGCGCGAGTCTCCGCGAGTACGACCGGCGGAGCCGGTCGACGAGGTCCGGATCGTCTTGGATCGCCCCGAAGAGGTGCCGGGGCGGACCCGTGTCGGCGCAGAGCACGCCGACCGCCCGGGCGGCGTTCAGGTCGCCCGCGCTCACGTAGAGGAAGCGGGGATCGTCGAGGTCGAAGAACAGGGTTTCCTGGATCGAGGTCGATCCCGTCTTCGGCATGCCGACGTGGAGGATGCAGTGGCTCAAGCCGTCGGCTCGCCCGGGAGGTGCCGACTCCCTCCGCCCGGGCCGGACGTGTCGTCGCCGGGGAGCGCCGAGGTTCCGGTCGGCGACGGGCGGACGAGCTCGCGTCGGAACGCCGCGCACCAGCGCAGGTTCCCGACGAGACAGGCCGGGGAGAGCGCGAGGAAGTCGAGCAGGAGTCGCCCCTGGTCCCGCAGGCCGAACGCGATCCTCGGCAGCGTCGCGAGCGGCGCGAGGAAGACGAGGGCGGGAAAGCGGAGGATCGGCCGCACGAGCGGCCGCCGAAGCGTCTGCTGGTACTGGGCCGCGGCGCGCCCCATCGCGTCGTTGTAGCGCAGGAACTCCCCCCATCCCTCGCGGTTCCAGTGACGGACCTCGATCGAGGGATCGTAGACGAGGTCGAGCCCGCGGCGTCGCACGGCCTCGCTGAACAGGACGTCCTCGGCGAGCGTCCGGTCGGGAAAGCGGACGTGGTCGAACAGCGAGGCGCGGCACGCGAGGTTGCAGCCGAGCAGGAAGTTCACGTCCCTGGTCGCCGGTCGACGCGACGGGAGGTGATGGAGGAACTCGAGGAAGTAGAGCGCCTTGCCGCTGCTGTTCTGCGGATTGCGGATCCCGATCGATCCCCCGACGGCGCCGACGCGGTCGTCCCGCAGGTGCGCCTCGAGCCGGTCGATCCAGTCCTCCGGCACCACGCAGTCCTGGTCGACGAAGGCGATCGACCGGCCACGCGCCGCCTCCGCCCCGCGGTTGCGCGCGGCCCCGGCCGAGTGGCGCCGTGGCAGGTCGAGCACGCGCACGTCGGGGAAGCGGGAGCGGACGAGTTCCACCGTGCCGTCCCGCGAGCTCTCGACGACCACGATCTCGGCGTTCCGTCCGCGCAGGGCGGGCTTCACCGAATCGATGCAGTCGAGGATCGTCGATCGTCCCCGGTAGGCGGGGACGACGACCGTCCAGTCGAGAGGTCGTCCGTCCGCGAGGGCGGCCTCCGGCACCGTCGAGGTCGTCGTCATGCGCAATCCACCGGAACCCGGGGGCTACACGTCCCGAAGGAGCTGGGCCACTCGCCGCTCGGCGATCAGGTGGTGCCAGCGCAGCCGGCTCGCGAGCGACGGGTGGTCGAGGAGGTGCTGCACCTGTCCGGCGACCGCCTTCGCGGCCGCGACGCCGGCGGTCTCGCTCACGGGGGGGCGGCCGGTCGCCCGGGCGAGCCACTCGAGCGACTCCTTCGTGAATTCCCACATCTGCGACTCGACGCGGATCTCCTCGCCGGCGTCGCCGCCGGGGCCTTCCCGCAGGCTCGCGCCGATGCGGCGCTCGACCTCGGGAAGGGTCGGCCCGATGTCCGCGAGCAGGGGCTCGAGCAGGCTCGAGTGGAGGCGGACGGGCGGGCCCTTCACCTCCGAGAGGCGACGGAAGAGGATCTCGTTCCGGATGATGTCGGCGAGTCCCGATCCGTAGCCCCGGCCGAATCGCCTCTGGGCGTACAGCAACTTCACGGCCGGCAGGCTCAAGCCTTCGTTCACCCGGCGGATCGCTCGTTCGGGAATCGGGATGCGCGTCCGGGCGCAGAAGTCGCGCACCACGCAGCCGCCCGGGAAGCGCGGCGGATCGAAAGCCGACGCCGTCACGCGCTCGGGTCCGAAGACGTCGTCGAGGACGGAGAGCCGCGCCGCATGGTCGACGCGACCCCGGAAGGCCTCAGGGAATTCGTCGAGCCGGGCCCCGGCTTGTTTCACTTGCTCCTGGAACTCGCTCTGCAGGTAGCCCCGCGCCGCTCGCAGGTAGGCGATCACCTCGGCCGCGTAGCCGCGTTCCTCGACGAACTCGCGAAGTGCGGCGAGGCCCGCCCGTGACATTCGCCAGCAGACCTCCCCCGAGAGGATCAGCGCCTGCCCTCGTCGGCTCGCCCGCTCGATTCGCCGACCGAGTTCGGAGAGGGAGCGGGACCGCAGGCGGGCGACCCCCTCGTCGTCGAGGCCGAACTGCTGCAGCGAGCGGTAGTCGCGCGCGCGCGGCTCGAAGGCCGCGAGGAGGATCCTGCTGCCGTTCACCTCCCCGAGGCTCAGGTAGCGGAAGCCGGGTGCGCGCAGACCGAAGTAGAGCGACTCCTGGATCGACGAGGAACCTGCCTTCGGCATGCCGACGTGAAGGATGCAGCGGGGGCGCATCGAAGGTAACTTCGCTTCGGAGACTCCTCGGGGCAAGGTCGAGATCCCCGATCGACGCTCGATCACGGCCGGGGGGCCACCGCGATTCCCCCGCACGGGCGGGCGTTTCCCTCGGCCGGTCGGACCGGCCGGCCGAGGATGCCGGGGCCGAAGCCTCCCGGTCCGCGCCGCGTCGGCGCCTCGGGGATTTTCCGGTCTTGTGCGGTCGGCCCGCCGGCCCTAACGGACGGTCGGGGGGCGATCCGGGACTGCCGGGGCCACCCTGGAGGCTGCGACGAACCGGAGCGAAGTCATGCGGGCCGATGTCGGTCGGGTGTTCCGTCGCGCGGGCGACCGGGTTCGAGGCGCCGAACGGGGCGCCCGAGCACGTTTCGCCGTGCTGCTGCTCGCGGCGGTGGCCGTGGTCGCGTCCAGCCCCCGGGAGTCGCGCGCCCAGGCGGTGATGCGGGCCGCACCGGGCGGCGTCGACGCCCCGGATTGCGGTACCGTCGCGAAGCCCTGCCGCTCGATCCAGCAGGCGGTGAACCGCATCGAGACGGCCGGGGTCGTCCTCGTCGCCGGCAGTCCGGCCGGCGTGCGCTACGGCTTCGAGCCCGGGCTCGATCCCTGTTCGGCGACGCTCTTCAACACGGCCGCGGTCTGCGTCGTGAACAAGCAGGTCGTGCTTCGCGGCGGCTACCCGCCCGGCGACTGGAGTGCCGCGGATCCCGACGCGAACCCGACGATCATCGACGGCGGAGGCGTGCATCGCGGCGTGCTCGCGATCGGCACCGGTCCCGTGACCTCGCTCGACGTCGAGGGCTTCACGATCCGCAACGGCCATGCCGCCGGGACGCCCGGGCGGCCCGGCCTCGACGAGATCTACGCCTTCGGTGGCGGCCTGCAGGCCGACCAGGTCGCCGTGCTGCGCGTCCGCCGCGTCGTGTTCGAGGCGAACGAGGCGGTCGGCGACGACGTGTCCGGCGCGCCGCAGTTCGGCGGCGCGGGATCCGGCGGAGGTGCCGCGCTCCGCTGGGTCGAAGACGCGGTCTTCGAGGACGTGCGCTTCGAGGGCAACCGCGCGCTCGGCGGCGCGGGTCCCGTGCGCGGCGGCTACGCCGTCGGCGGCGGCCTCTACACCTTCGCCTCGACCCTGGCGGGCACCGGGCTCGTCTTCCGCGACAACGTGTCGATCGCCGGGTCCTCCGCGGGCCCGGGCGTCGACTCGACGGGGGAGCGGGCCGACGCCTTCGGCGGGGCCGCTTCGTTCCAGGAAGGCAGCGCGATCTCGCTCGATCGCGTCTCGGCGCGCGACAACGCGGCACTCGGCGGCTCCGCTGCGCAATCCGCGGGTGGTGCCTTCGGCGGCGCGTTCAAGCTGGAGGGCGCGGCCCTCTCGCTCTCGCACGCGGACCTGCGCGGCAATCTCGCGGCGGGCGGCACGGGCGTCGACGGCTGGCTCGGCAACGGCGGCGCGATCGAGGCGATCCACTCGTCGACCACGCTCCTGCGGGTGACGATGATCGGCAACGTCGCCCGCGGCGGCGACGGGACGAGCGGCAACAAGGGAGCGGCGGGCGGCGGTGCCGTGAACGCGACCTGGTTCCTCGGCGCCGACTCGACGCTCGTCGTGCGCCACTCGGTCGTCGCCGGAAACCGGGTCGAGAGCGGCGCCGGCTCGGTGGTGACCGGCGGCGGCGGGGGAGGGCTCTGGATCCAGGGCACGACCGCGACCGTCGAGCACGTGACGATCGCCGACAACGTGGTCGACGGCTCGATGCAGGGCGAGGCCGTGCTCCTGCTCGAGGCGCCGGTCGGCTCGGCGACGGCGCGACCGGCGACCGCGGCGTTCTCCTGGGACGCGATCGCCGGGCACGACGCGTTCCCCGCCTGGAAGATGGCGGCGGTCCACGTGAAGAAGCCGGGGCATGCGTCCGCGGCGCCGAACTCGCTGGTCGCGCGCCGCCTCCTGTTCTCGCAGAACTCGCGCGACACCAACGCCGACGGGGTGCCGGGTGCGGCCGGGACGTTCACCGTGCTCGCCGCCCCCCTCCTCCCGGCGACGCCGGGCTTCGCGGCCCCGGGTGCGCCGTACTTCGACTACCACCTGCTCGCGACCTCCCCGGCCCGCGACCAGGCGACCGGCAGCGCGGCGGCCGTCGACCTCGACGGCGACTCCCGCTCGGCTCCCGACCTCGGCGCGGACGAGTACGCGGCGGCGGGCGGCCTCTCGGGGCACGTGCGCGACGCGTCCTCGCAGCCGCTCGCGGGGGTCCTGGTCGAGGTCTTCGACGCGACGACGCGCGCGCTGCTGCGCCATGCGACGACGGGTGCCGGCGGCGCCTGGTCGGTCGCCGGGCTCCAGCAGGGGGCCGTGCGGCTGCGCTTCTCCGACCCGGCCGAGCCGCGTCGCTTCCTGCCGCGCTGGTGGCAGGGCCGCCGCGACGAAGACCCGTCCGACACGGTGGCGGTGGCCGCCGGGGCGGCCACGTCGAACGTCGACGCGACGATCGACGCGCCGGCCGACGTCGTCTTCGTCGACGACTTCGAGTCGGGCGACCTGTCGCGGTGGGCGCAGTCCGCGACGAAGGAGGGCCGCCTCTCGGTCGACCGCCGGGCGCGCCGCCACGGCTCGCAGGGCTTGCGCTTCGACGCGACGAACCTGCCCGCCCCCGCGAGTCGCGCGAAGCTCTGGGTGAAGGACACGACCCCGGCAGCCCTCTCCCGCTACCGTGCCCGCTTCCTGCTCGATCTCGACACGCTCGCGGTGCCGACGAGTCCCCGCATCGTGCGCCTGCTCGCGGCGCGCACGGCGGGGAACCCGGCGCAGCGCCCCTTCGAGCTCCGCCTGCGCTTCGAGGACGCTACGTGGAGACTTTACGGCGTCGCGCGCAGCAACGGCGGAACCGGCACGCAGACGCCTCCGGTCGCGCTTCCCCGGCCGGGCTGGTCGACCATCGAAGCCGACTGGACGCGCGCGAGTGCGCCGGGCGCCGCCGACGGCTCGCTGCGCCTGCGGGTCGACGGCGTGGAAGCCGCGGCGACCGGCGTCGCGAACGGCTCGGTCGTCGTCGACGGCGTGCAACTCGGGCTGCTGGGCGGCGTCGGCAACTCCGCCTCGGGCACGATGTTCATCGACGACTTCGAGTCGCGCGCGTCGTCGGCCTTCGCCGACTGAGCCGCGGCGGGAAGGCGTCTCCCGTCAGCCGAGCCGCCCCGGCTCGGTCACCCGGATCCGCGTCCCGACGGTCTCCTCGTCCGCGAACGCGCGCGCGAGGACCGCGTCCTCGGCCGAGGCGACCGTGCGCCGTCCGTCGTCGAACTCGACGATCGCGACCGCCCGCGCGGGCGCGCCCGCCTCGGGCAGTGCCGTCGCGCCCACCACGGTGCCCGTGCCGACAGCGTCCGGGTCGACCGGCCGCGTCGCGGTCGTCGCGCGCGCCTCCGCGGTCGCGTCCGCGAAGGCAAACCCGCCCTCGCGGGGCTCGGTCGACCAGGACGCGAGGGCGGGCTTGGTCAGCATGCCGCTCACGCAGGTGACGAGACTGCGCTCGCCCGGGCGCTCGCGCAGGCGACGCGCCGTCGCGGCCGTCGACTGCAGCACGAAGGAGTTGAGCGGCCCGCCGCCGAAGGTCATGCCGCCGGTCGTCGTGAGCTCCGCGTCGAGCGGCAGCCCGAGTTCGGCGGCCTGCACCTGCACGGCGGCCGGGAAGCAGCTGTAGAGGTCGACCGGGCCCCCGTGCCCCGGAGGAGACGACCCCGGCGCGAGTTCCGCGAGGCGGCGGGCCGCCTCGCGGAAGGCCGGCCACCGGTGCAGCTCGGCCCGGGCGACGAGCGGCACCATCAGGTTCGACTCGACCGCCGCGAGCGGGAACACCATGCGGTCGCGCGAGACGCCGGCCGAGCGGGCGCGCTCGAGGGTCGTGAGCAGGAGGGCTGCCGCCTGGTCGACGTTCCACTGCGAGCAGAGCATCCGCGTGTAGGGGGCCGCGACCTCGCGGTTGCGTCCGCCGGGCGTCGCGATCTCCGCGGCCGCGGGCGCGCTGCGGTCCCAGGCGTCGGGCGAGCCCGCGGCGACGCGTGCGAAGCGCTCCTGCAGCGAGCCCAGGTGGGCGCGATGCGCGGCCGGCGAGCGACCCGCCGCGTGCCGGAGCGCGCTCTCGATCACGGCGTACTGGTGGGCGGGCACCGCGAGGTGGCGCGCGATCTCGACCGGGTGCAGCACGTCGCCGTCGGCCTGCATCGACTCGTCGGGGAGCGTCGTCCCCGATTCGCGCTCGGGAGCCGACGTGCCCGCCTGCATCGCCCGGAGGGCCCGGTGTTTCGCCTCGCCGCCGCACACGAGCGCGACCTCCGTGCGGCCCTCGGCGAGGTCGCGGCAGGCGCGCGAGATCACCGACTGCTGCAGCACGCCGATCTCGGCGACGAGGCTCCGCGCGGTGGCCGCGATCGCCTCCGCCACCATGCGTCCGGGGTCGGCGTAACTCCACACGCCGCGCGGCACCGCGACCAGGTCGACCCGCGCGAGCAGGTCGGGTGCGCCTGCGTCCTCGCCTGCGCGCCGCGCGGCCTCGGCGACGAGGTCGATCGCCTCGCGCGCGCGCGCGGGATCGTCCTCGCGCTGGAGGACCGTGCCGATGCCGACGAGAACGGGCGTGCGCGGGTTCATCCCGTCGCGCCTCCCGCGGGCGTCTCGGGGCCGGCGCGGACGCCGGCGCCCCGGGCGGGTCCGGGGAGCGCTCCCGCGGCGCCGATCGCCCCGAGGGCGAACGACGCGAGCCAGCCCCACCCCACGGCGAGTGCGATCCCCTCGAGCGGCGACGCGTACCGGGTGTTCGCGAGCAGCATCGCGGCGAGCGCGAGCACCGGTGCGATCGGCAGGAGCGCGAGAGCCGCGAGATCCCATCTTCGGCGTCGCGCCGAGCCGAGGCCGAAGAGCGCGACCGCGACCCAGCCGATCGTCGCCGCCGCGTGCATCGGCCGGAGCAGCGCGCGATGGACGTCGCACCTTCCGTGGTCGTTCGTCCGCTCGTCCACCCGGTCGATTCCCGGCAGGCTTCCGTCGCCCGCCGTGAAGGTGCAGTCCGGGAGCCAGGGAGCCACGTCCCCGCGTTGCGCGTCCCAGTACGTGAGCGATCCGAGCGCGAGTCCCATCGCGCGGAGGGTCGCGAGCGGATCGGCGAGCATGCGGCGCCGACCGATCTCGCCCAACTCCCGGTCCTCCTCGGGCGAGTAGCCGCCGGCTTCCCACTCGGCGAGATCGACCTTCGGCTCGAGCCCGGCGAGGTTCGCGAACAGGTTCAGGTTGTAGCCTGCATTCGCGGTGAGGCCGTGGACGTCCCGTCGCTCGTTGAAGGCGAGCCAGGGGGCGAGCACGAGGGCGGCGGCGAGCGCCGTCGCCGTCCCGGCCGCGAGCGTCGCGGCGAAGCGCACCCGTCTCCCTTCGACGACCGGGATCCCTGCCGCGATCGCGATCGCGACGAGCAGGTTCGGACGCACGAGCGTCGCGAGCCCGAAGAGTGCGCCCGCGAGCACGCGGAGCGCGATTCGGCGTCGCGCGACGGCGTCGAGCGAGAAGGTGGCGGCGGCGAAGCCCGCGACGAAGACCGTCTCCGACAACGCCTCCGTCAGCACCGACTGGGCGTAGTAGTGACGAACCGGGGAGACCGCGAACAGGAGCCCGCCGACGAGCGCGGGCCACGCGCCGAAGAGTCGGCGCACCGCCCCCCAGGCGATTCCCGCCGTCGCCACGGACATGAGCTGCTGCAGCAGGACGAGACCCTCGACTCGCCGCGAGAAGCGCCCGACCGCCCACACCAGCGCCGGGTAGCCGGGTACGGTCCAGGTGTCCCAGTTCCCGGTGCGCAGGCGCTCGGGCAGGCCGACGGCCAGCTCGGCATAGCGGACGGAGTCGGCCCAGACGATCGGCTTCACCCAGGCGCCGTAGGTCAGGTGCGCTGCCGCCGCCACGGCGAGTACGACGAGAAGACCGATCCGATCGCGCGTGGTCGTCATGGCTTCCGTCGCCGGCTCCGGCGACGCCGGACCCTGATCGGTAGCTGACGAGGGCGTCCGTCCCAACGGACCTTGCGCGGCCGGGGGGCCCGACGACGCCCGTCTTCCAACTGGCGCAGGGAGCCCGGTGTGGGATAAGCGGTCCCGGTGGGGGAGCGGAGCGCGATGGACGAAGTGCATCGACTGAGCCTGGTCGAGCTGGTCGGGCGGCTGCAGGACCGCAGCCTCTCGCCGGTCGAGGTCATGAAGGCGGTCCTCCGCCGCATCGACGACACCCACGGCGCGCTGAACGCGGTCGTGGCGCGCCGCGACCCCGAAGCCTGTCTCGCCGAGGCGCGGGAGTCCGAGCAGCGGCTCGCGCGCGGAGAGGGCGGTCCGCTCGAAGGCGTGCCGCTCGGCGTGAAGGAGCTCGAGCCCGCGCAGGGCCTGCCGTGGACCGAGGGCTCGAAGCTGTTCGAGTCGCGCGTCGCCGATCGCGACTCGGTGCAGGTCGCGCGCCTGCGCGCGGCCGGCGCGATCGTCGTCGGCAAGACCAACGCGCCGGAATTCGGCGCACCCGCCTTCACGAGGAACCGCGTGTACGGCGTCACGCGCTCGCCGTGGGACCTCGAGCTCACGCCCGGCGGTTCGAGCGGCGGCTCGTCGGCGGCGATCGCGGGATGCGTCCTGCCGCTCGCGACCGCGGGCGACGGCGGCGGCTCGATCCGCATCCCCGCGAGCCTCACCGGGTGCTTCGGTCTCAAGACTTCCTACGGACGCGTGCCGCGCGAGCCCGGCGACTTCTGGGAGTACGGCGCGACCGCGGTGTACGGCCCGCTCACGAAGACCGTCGAGGACGCGGCGCTCGTGCTCGACCAGGTCGTCGGCAAGTCGGAGCTCGATCCCTACAGTCTGCCGCATCCGGGCTTCTCCTACCTCGACCGCGTTCGCGAGCCGCTGCCCGCGGGGCTCCGCATCGCCTTCTCGCCCGACCTCGGGTACGCGGTCGTGCAGTCCGACGTCGCGGCCGCGGTCGAGGACGCGGTGCGCGTCTTCGAGGGGATGGGGCACCGGGTGACGCGGATCGCCGGCGGGCCTCCCGAGGCCGGGCGCACCTGGGGGCTGCTCGGCGCCTACCTGATGGCGTCGCACCTCGAGAAGGAGCTGCCCGGTCGCGAGCACCTGCTGGGCCGCGGGCTCCTCGCGGGCGTCGAGCTCGCGCGTCGCGAGATGACGCCCGCGATCTTCGGCGAGCTCTCGGCGCTGCGCCAGCAGGTCGCCGCGTGGTGCGCGTCGGTCTTCGAGGAGCATGACCTGCTGCTCACGCCGACCGTGCCCTTCGATCCTTATCCCGCACCGGGCCCGTACCCGACCGAGACCGAGGGGCGCAGGCAGGCGTGGTCGAACGTCGGCTCGTTCACGATCCCGTTCAACCTGTCGTGGAACCCGGCGGCGACGGTGCGCGCCGGGCTCTCGCGGCGCGGCCTGCCGATCGGCCTGCAGATCGTCGGTCCACGGCACCTCGACGATCTCGTCCTGCAGGCCTCGCGCGCGTTCGAGCGCGAGCGGCCGTGGCACCCCGCGTGGCCCGTCGAACCGGGCCGGCCCCCGTCGCAAGGGCGAGGGAACTGAGAAGACGGCGCCGCGCGGAGGCGTCGTCGTCGTCCCGTGGACTCACCGGAGGAGGAGATCGAAGCATGAAGAAGGCTCTCATCGTGACGATGGCGGCACTCGCCTGTCTCGCTTCGGCGGTCTCGCCGCGCGCGGCGAATGCGCAACGGCAGAGAATCGTCGAGTGCGACTCGAAGCAGGGCCGCTCGAACTGGTGTCGGACCGACTCGAACGGGCAGGTGCGGATGGTGCGGCAGCTCAGCAAGACGCCGTGCGTGCTGTACCAGACCTGGGGGCCGGATCCCGACGGCGGCGGCGTCTGGGTGCGCAGCGGCTGCCGGGCCCAGTTCGCGGTCTCGGCGTGGGCCGAGCCGGTCCCGCCTCGTCCCATGCCGAACCCCAACTGGAACCAGGGTGGGAACAGGCCTCCGAACTGGAACCAGGGCGGAAACCAGAACTGGAACCAGGGTGGCGGTCGTCCCGGCGGCAACTCCGGCAACGGCTGGAGCGGCGAGTACGACCGTCCGGGGCAGGGCAACGGGACCGCCACGTCGCGCATCGTCTGCTCGTCGAACAACTGGTCCTACCAGATGTGCCCCGTGCGCACGCAGGGTCGCCAGTTCCGGCTCGAGCGCCAGATGAGCAACCAGGCGTGCATCCGCGGCGACAACTGGGGCGTCCTGCCCGGCGGCCTGTGGGTCGACCGCGGCTGCGCCGGGGAGTTCGGCGTCCGCTGACGCCGGAACTCTCGCCGGATTCGCGAGGGGGCCGCCGGTCGACGACCGGCGGCCCCCTCGCGTCTCGCGCCGACTCTCGTGCTGCTAGGCGCTTCGCTTCCAGACGCGGAGCGGAGCGTGCCGCGCTGCATGGACGAAGTCTTCGTCGGTCGACAACAGGGTCAGCCGATGTCGGATGCAGAGCTGGGCGATGAGAGCATCGATCGTGCCGACCTGGACGCCCGCTCGACGACACTTGTTCCGCAACGTCGCGGCCTCGACGTGATCGAACCGGTCCGGAGTCAGCATGGGTAGAGTGCCGAAGCGATCGAGAAGATCGCTGCGGGCCTTGGGCCCCGAAAAGCCCTGCAGCAATTCCTGAAGGACCAGCCCGGTCGTCACGACCATTTCGCCGCTCTCGAGGGAACGTCGCAGCATGACGACTTCCGGCGCGTCCGGCGAGCCGTCGCGGCGGAAGGCCAGCGACCACACGCTCGTATCCACGAAGAGGCTCACGACCGAGAGCGCTCGGCCTTGAAGTCGAAGGAGCGGTCCCACTCGAGCTTCCCCATCAGCTCCAGCAGGTGCTTCTGCCTCCGACGCTGGATGAACTCTTCCAGGGCGCGGGTCACGGCTGCCCGCTTGGTTCGCTCGCCGCTCACTTCGAGCGCGCGTTCGATCAGGTCGGGGTCGAGAGAGAGGTTGGTTGCCATGTGTAGCCTCCTACACATGAGGCTACACAGCTTCGTCGGTGCGGGCAAGGGATCCGAGCCCCGGGACGAGGCGGTTCGGGGCCGCCGGCGTGGCGATGCCCTCCACCGCGACGCGCTTCAGGCCCCGCAGCCCGCGAACGCCTCGAAGTCCGAGAGGCCCGATGCGTTGCCGTCGAGCGGGTGTCGCCAGGTGCGCGACTCGCCGGTGCGCTCGTCGGTCACGACGAGTTCCCAGCCGA
>JAFMJW010000217.1 GCA_017853315.1 Alphaproteobacteria bacterium | reverse complement strand
GGCAGCGAGAGCTCCTCGACGATCACCGAGTTCTTGATGCCCATGACCTCGTCGACCGACTTGCCCTTCACGAGCTCGGTCACGTAGCTCGAACTCGCGATCGCGCTGCCGCAGCCGAAGGTCTTGAAGCGCGCGTCCTCGACGACGCCCTCGTCGCTGATCTTCAGCTGGAGCTTCATCACGTCGCCGCACTCGGGCGCGCCGACGATGCCCGTTCCCACGCCGTCCTCGTCCTTCTCGAAGGACCCGACGTTGCGGGGGTTGCTGTAGTGGTCGATCACCTTGTCGCTGTAGCTCGCCATGTCGTCTCTCCCGTCGGGCGCGTCAGTGCGACGCGCCGGCGAAGTAGGTCTTCAGGTCCACGCCTTCCTTGGCCATCTCGTAGAGCGGCGAGAGGTCGCGCAGGCGCTTCACCTCGGAGATCACCCGGTCCGCGACCTGGTCGACCTCCTCGTTCGTGTTGAAACGGCCGAGGCCGAAGCGGATCGAGGTGTGCGCGAGTTCGTCGCCGACGCCGAGCGCCTTCAGCACGTAGGAGGGCTCGAGGGTCGCCGAGGTGCAGGCCGAGCCCGAGGACACGGCGATCGCCGGGTGGTCGCCCTTCGACGAGCCGTTCAGACCCATGAGCATCGACTCGCCCTCGATGTAGGCGAAGCTCAGGTTCAGGTTGCCGGGCAGGCGCTCGGTCGGGTGGCCGTTCAGGTAGATCTCGTCGAGCTCGGCTTCGAGCTTCGCCTGCAGGCGGTCGCGCATGGCGCCGACCCGGGCGGCCTCGGCGGCCATCTCGGCGCGGGCGATCTCTGCCGCCGCACCGATGCCGACGATGCCCGGGACGTTCAGCGTTCCCGACCGCATGCCGCGCTCGTGGCCGCCGCCGTCCATCTGCGCGGTGAGTCGCACGCGCGGCCCCCGCGAACGAACCCAGAGCACACCGCAGCCCTTGGGCCCGTAGATCTTGTGGCCGGTCGCCGACAGCAGGTCGATGCCCATCGCGTCGACGTCGATCGGCAGCTTGCCGAAGCCCTGGGTCGCGTCGGTGTGGAAGAGGACGCCGCGCTCCTTCGCGATGCGGCCGATCTCCGCGATCGGCTGGATCGTCCCGATCTCGTTGTTCGCGAACATGATCGAGACGAGCACCGTGTCGTCGGCGATCGCCTGGCGGACCTGCTCGGGGTCGATGCGACCTGTGCGGTCGACGGGGAGGTAGGTGACCCGGGCGAGGCCCTTGCGCTCGAGCGCCTTGCAGGTGTCGAGCACGGCCTTGTGCTCGGTCGTGGCGGTGATGACGTGCCGGCCCTTGTCCTTGTAGAACTCGAGCACGCCCTTGATCGCGAGGTTGTCGGACTCGGTCGCGCCCGAGAGCCAGACGACCTCCTTGGCCTTGCCGCCGATCAGCCGGGCGACCTGCTCGCGGGCGCGGTCGACGGCCTCCTCGGCCTCCCAGCCGAAGGCGTGGTTGCGGCTCGCCGCGTTGCCGAAGCGCTCGGTGAACCACGGCATCATCGCCTCGAGGACCCGGGGGTCCATCGGGGTGGTGGCGTGGTTGTCCATGTAGATCCGTCGCCTGCCGCCGCTCATGGGGTTCTTCCTCCGTCGGTCCGGGGGGCCGGATGGCCCATCCAGATCAATCCGACCGATTGAGTCTGGTTTAAGCGAGGCCGGGGGGCCGGTCAAGGGACGGAACGGCGGCCACCGGTGTGGGCGTCGGCGTGGGCACGCCCCCCGCCCCGCCCGAAGGGCCACGGCTGGATCACGCCTCGGGCAGGCCCCGGAATCCTTCCCGCGAGGCGGCCTCGCGCAGGCGTCGGTCCGTGCAGACGAAGCCGTGACCGCGAGGGCGGTCCGACACCGCGACCAGGGCTGCGCCGAGTTGCATCGCATCGGCCTCGCGCAGCGGGTGGATCGCGAGCAATCTCGACGCACGTTCGCAGACCGGGGCGACCGACTGGATCTCCGTCCACGCGTCGCAGAGCTCGCCGAGCGCCGTGATCGCCCGCAGCCGGGCTCCGGAGTCGAGACGGCCCTCGCGATTCCGCCTCTCGATGGCGGACGCGATCTCGACGCGCGAAACGGCCCAGGTCACGACGCCGCCACCGAGGAGGCGGCGGAGTTCGGCGGTCTCGGGGCCCTCGATGCACAGCGACACCAGCGCGGATGCGTCCCAGTAGATCACGTCAGAACCGGTCTTCGCGATCCTCGACGAGCGCACTGCCGACGTCGCCCGCGGGCAGCCGGCGCTTCGTGAAATCCGCCGGCAGGGGAGCGAGCGGCGCGCGTGCAAGGCCGGTCGCGACGAGCGACGCCGAGTCCTCCGTGCCGGACTCCACGCGGCTCAGGCGGGCGACGGGTTGGCCATGGTCGGTGATCGTGACGGTCTCGCCCCGGGCGACGAGTCGCAGGTAGTGGCTCAGACGATTCTTGACGTCGGTGACGGGCGCCGTCTTCATCTGGCTAGTCTGGCTAGAAACATCGTGCCAGTCAAGCCACGACGCCTCCCGGCCCGCGTCGTCGGGTTCGACTCGACCATCTCGACGGATCTCGGACCATGGCGACGGGATCTTCGCGAGACCGCGGCGATGCGTCGGAGCCCATTCGCACCGCTCCGGCCGGCTCCGTTTTGCCCCCGGGCGCATTCGTAGTAGGCGCCGGCCATGATCGAACACCGTCCCCTTCGATGGAGTTTTCGAGCCGTCGTCTTCGCGGCCGCCCTCGCGACCGCCTGCGGCGACTCCTCCAGCTCGCCGCCCGCCGACACCCTCTCGATCCTCGTCACCAACGACGACGGGTACGCCGCCGAGGGAATCGACGCGATCGTCGAGGCGCTGGTCGCCGACCCGAGGAACGAAGTGATCGTGTCGGCCCCGAGTGGAAATCGCAGCGGCAGCGGCGACAAGACCGGGCCGTCGGCGCAGTGCGGCAATCTCTCCGTCGAGTCGACGACGACCGCGAGCGGGTATCCCGCGACCGCGGTCGACGGCTGCCCGGCCGACGCGGTGAACTACGCGCTCGCGAACCTCTACCCCGCAGGAACCCGCCCCGACCTCGTGATCGCCGGGATCAACGAGGGGCAGAACGTGAGCGAGGTCGTCGCGACGATGATCTCTGGAACGGTCGGCGCCGCGAAGACCGCGGCCCGCAACGGGATCCCCGCGCTCGCCTCGTCGCAGGGAGTGCCGGGCCCCGGCGGCGTGTTCGACTACCCGGCGGGCGTCGAGGCGGTCCTCGCCTGGCTCGCGGAACACCGCGCGGCCCTCGCCGCCGACGCGATGCCTCCGGGCGTCCAGAGCATCAACATCCCGAGCTGCAACGCCGGCAGCATCCGCGGCACGATCTTCGGACTGCCGCTCGCACCGTCGATCGACGGCGCGCTGGGGCCCCAGGACTGCGAGTCGACGCTCGAGGACCCCGACGACGACGTCCAGGCGTTCGTGAACGGGTTCATCCCCGTCACGACGGTCCCGTTCGACTAGGGGCGACTTCCGGCGGGTCGCACCCGCCCCCGCTCAGAGGCGGTTGCAGACGAGCCTGAAGTCCCGCTTCCGCAGGCGGTGCCGCGGTCGGTAGGCGAGGAGATCCTCGCAACCGGTCCCGGCGAGGGCCGAGTCGACGGCCGCCCGCTCGCTTCCCGACAGGGCGGCGTAGGCGTCGAGCGGCCGCTGCAGCATCCAGAGCGTGTACGAACTCGTGTAGCGCTGGAAGGCGACTCCGCGCAGGTGCGACTCGTGGCCGCCGACGGCGCGGGGCGGTGCGTGTTCGCCGTCCGGCTGCTGCTCGGCCCATCGCTCGAAGTCGCGCACCGTGTCGAGGATCACCGGGCCGGCATCGCGCCCGACCAGTTCGAGGACGCCACGCAGCGCGGGGTGGAGACCGTCGCCCTCGCGGAAGCCGGCGAACGCCGCGACGTTCGGGTGGTTCATCCGCTCGATCCAGTAGGAGATGCGCGGGTATCGACGCCGGAGCATCGTGCCGGGGACCAGGTCGAGGTAGAGGTGCCCGTAGAACGGCCCGAGCATGGCGCAGTCGGCGAGCGACGCCTGCTCGCCGAGGAGGAAGCCCTGGTCGGCGAGCACCGACTCCATGCGGGGCAGGAGGTCGTCGAGGTGGGCGAGGATGGCGTCGCGGGTGATCTCGCCCACGCCCAGCATCGGCAGCGAGCCGCTCATCGTGTCGGCGAACTTGTCCGACCCCGCCGGATCGCCCGTGGATGCGGCGAAGGAGTCGCGCGCGTCGCGCTCGCCCTCGGGCGTGCCCCAGCGATGGAGCATCGCCGGCAGGATCATGAACTCGTCGGCGTAGAGCTCGAGCAGGTAGGCGACGACCCTCTGCACGGGCGTCGCCGGCAGGAGGGCGGGCTCGGGACGACGCGCCTCGAGGGCGTCGATGATGTCGCTCGTGTCCTGCCAGGTGTCTCCCTCCGGGGTGACCACCGTGGGCAGGAAGAAGAGACCACCGGTGCGCCGGCGGATCTCCCGGATCGCGTTCCGGTCGGGCAGGATCTCCTCGAAGAAGGCGCGCTTCGCTCGGAAGGCCGCGCGGGCCTTGCCCGAGAAGTAGGAGCGCTCGGTGCCGAAGAAGCGGAAAGGCGCGGGATCGGGATTCATGGAAGGCTCCTGGGCGGGGAGGCCCGCGACGGCGTCGCGCGGCCGGTGGGTCAGACGTTCTCGCGGACGAAGCGAAGCATGCGCTCGGCCATCGTCTCGCCGAGTTCCTCCTGGATGAAGTGGCCCGCGTCGTAGCGGTCGTGCTCTCGCCCCTTCGCGCCGGGAACGTGGTCGACGTGTCGCTTCTGGTTGGCCGGCGACCCGAGCGGATCGAAGTTGCCCCCGAGATAGAGGAAGGGGCGGTCGAAGCGGCCGAGCGCCTCCCAGGCCGCGACGTTGTCGTCGGTGATCGTCGGCAGCATCGCCGGAAAGACGTGCGGCGCGATCGCGTAGACGAACGACGGGAAGGGCGCGTCGTAGCCGGCCCGCTCGGCTTCCGTCAGGCGTCCGAAGGTCTGCGCCTGCAC
The DNA here is from genome assembly GCA_017853315.1 of Alphaproteobacteria bacterium. Taxonomy (GTDB): domain Bacteria; phylum Desulfobacterota; class Binatia; order UBA12015; family UBA12015; genus REEB422. The sequence goes on along the minus strand of JAFMJW010000217.1, from coordinate 555 downwards.
CAGGTCGCCGGGGCGGAAGTCGGCCGAGGTCAGCGTGTAGTCGATCCACCACTGGAAGGTCTCGGCGAAGCCGCGCTTCACGGCCATCGCCTCCGCGGCCGCGTCGTGGAACCGGCGCGGCTCGGTGCCCATGTGGACGGTCGCCGGCAGCGTCATGCCGGAGCCGCCGGGCGCGACCACGAGGCCGGTGTTGGCGGCGAGGACGCGAGCGAAGCGCTCCGGGGCGTCGGCCACGACGCGAAGCCCGATCACCCCGCCCCAGTCCTGACAGAACAGGTTGATCTCGCGGAGCGAGAGCGCGGTCAGGATCGCGTGGTACCAGGCCACGTGGCGCGCGTAGGTGTGGATCTTCGGATCGACCGGCTTGTCGGAGCGGCCGAAGCCGACGTTGTCCCACGCCACCACGCGCATTCCCGCCGCCGCGAGGATCGGGATCATCTTGCGGTAGAGGTACGACCACGTCGGCTGGCCGTGGAGCAGGAGGACGAGAGGCCCGTCCTTCGGCCCCTCGTCCACGTAGTGGACGCGGAGACCGTCGATCGTCACGTAGTTCGG
>JAFMJW010000037.1 GCA_017853315.1 Alphaproteobacteria bacterium | reverse complement strand
TGACCTCGTGGCGCTCCTCCATGTCCAGCTTGAAGTGCCGGACGAAGGCGAGGTGCATGACCGTGTCGGGCCGCTCGTGGCGGAAGACGTCCTCGTACTTCTTGCGCAGCAGGTCGAGGACGTAGACCCGGACCCTCGCGCCGTCCTCGAAGGGCGCCATGTCCTCGCGGTCGACGCCGCAGACCTCGTGCCCGGCCTGCATCGCCAGCCGGGCGACGAGGCGGCCCTGGCCGCCGGCGATGCCGGTGATGAGGATCTTCGCCACGGAACGGTCTATAACCGAGGGGCGCAGGTCGCCCCAGAGGCGCGTGCGCGGGACCCGGACCTGCCCGGGTCCGCCCATGCTGCCTCCCCCCGGCGCGTCGGCACGGCCCGTGGGGCCCTGCCCTTGCTCAGTCGACGAGCTGCGTCGGCAGGCAGACCTCTTGCGGGGTGATCAGCAGCAGCGCTTCGCTCCCGAAGAGGTTGCGCGTCGAGACGGTCGTCCTGGCGAAGCGCGGCTGTGCCGGGCTCGTCCGAGCGAGCTTGGCCTGGTAGCAGGCCAGGGACGCGGGCCCGATCGGAATCGCGGGAGAGGATCCGTCCAGCGTCGCGGCGATGCAGAGGTGCGCCGGCTTCAGGAGGTCGTAGACGAGCGGGCCGCCCAGGGCGTCCGCGATCGTCACCTGGCTCCGGGTGAAGACGTTGCCGGTGAATCTCGCGGCCGAGGCCTGATAGCAGGCGAAGGCGGTGAGGTCGGAACCGACCAGCATCGGCGCGCCTGCGGCCCCCGGGGCGACGGAACTCGGCGTGAACACCCAGGCGAGCCTTCCGACGGACAGCGCGATCGTGCCGAGCCGGTTGCTCACGGTCTGCAGCCTGTTCGAGAACGGCGACTCGAGGGCACGTCCGGCATAGGCTTCGCCGTGCCCCGGCTTCGTCGAAGCGACGCCCGAGGCGCCGTCGAGGTCCGAGGGATTGCAAAGGACCGCGGGCTTGCTGAGCAGCACGCCGCGCTCGGCGGACGGGATGCCCTCCCGGAACGCGTCTCGGACCGTCGCGGTGCGCGACGCGAAGGCAGGCACGGGTGGCGAGACGCGGGCGGACGACGCCTTGTAGCAGGCGAAGGCATCGAGCGAGACGCAACCGGGAACCGGCGTGCCGCCGCAGGTGCCCGCGGTGCAGGCGTCGGCCTCGGTGCAGACGTTCGCGTCGTCGCAGGCGGTCGCATCGGGAGCAGGCGGGTTCGAGCAGGCGCCGCTCGCGGGGTTGCAGGCTCCGGCCAGGTGGCAGGAGTCGCTCGGGGTGCAGACGACGGGATTCGCCCCGACGCAGGCCCCGGCCGCGCAGGTGTCCGACTGGGTGCAGCCGTCGCCGTCGGTACAGGCCGCGCCGTCGGGCTTGACGGGGTTCGAGCAGGCGCCGCTCGCAGGGTCGCAGGTGCCGGCGAGGTGGCAGGAGTCGCTCGGGGTGCAGGCGACGGCGTTCGCGCCGACGCACGAGCCGGCCGCGCACGCGTCGGTCTGCGTGCAGGCGTTGCCGTCCGTGCAGGCGGTTCCGTCGGGCTTCGACGGGTTCGAGCAGGTTCCGTCGGCGGGGTTGCAGGTGCCGGCGACGTGGCACTGGTCCGAGGCCGTGCAGATCACGGGGTTCGCGCCGACGCACGCGCCGGCCGAACATGCGTCGGACTGCGTGCACGCACTGCCGTCGGTGCAGGCCGTACCGTCCGGACGTGCCGGGTGGATGCACGTCCCGGCCGCGTCGCAGACGTCGTTCGTGCAGGAGTTTCCGTCTCCGCCGCAGGCGCCGCCGGCGGTTTCGAACTGGCAGGTCGCGGAACAGCAGTCGCCGGAGGTCTCGTTGCCGTCGTCGCATTGCTCGCCGGGCTGCGTCGTTCCGTCGCCGCAGGCGGGCTGCGGGATCTCGATCACCTGCACCCCGCGGCCCTGCGTCCCCGCGTAGAGGCGTCCCCCGCCACGCTTGTCCCAGGCGAGCGACGTGACGCGGCGGACCGGGAGCCCGTCGTTCATTTCGGTCCACGTCCCGGCAGAGAGAACCCGCTTCCAGACGCCGCCGCCGAAAGTCCCGGCGTAGATCGTGCGCTGGCCATCCACGGCGAGGGCGCGGACGTCCGTCGACGACAGGCCAGCCGACTCGTCCGTCCAGGTCGTCGCGCCCAGGGCGATCCGCCCGACTCCCCCGGTCGTGGCGGCCCAGAGGATCGCTGGCGAAACGCCCGAGTCGAGCGCGAAACCGCGGACGTCCAGCGCGGGCAATCCGCTCGAGAGAGGCGTCCACGAGGCGCCGCCGTCGGCCGTCGCGAACACGCCGCCCGAAGTTCCCGCCCACAACGTCCCGGCCGAGACGGGGTGCGCGAGCAAGGCGGTCACGTTGGTGTTCGCGAGCCCGGCATTCGCAGGCACCCAGGTGGCGCCCCCGTCGGTCGTCTTCCGGATGCCGAAGTCGGTCGCAGCCCAGAGCGTGAGGTGGGAGGTCGGGTCGATCGCGAGTGCCCGCACGGGCGACGTCGTGAACCCGGTCGGACCCCAGGTCGCGCCCGAGTCGGTCGACTTCCAGACCCCGTTCTGAAAGTCGAGACCCGCGTAGCGCACGGCCGGGTTCGTCGGATCGATCGCGAGCGAGAGAATCTTCACGTAGCGAGCGACCTGGTTTCGCGTCCAGGAAGCGCCGCCGTCGGCCGTCCTGAAGACGCCTGCGAAGAAGGTCCCCGCCATCGTGCCGCCGGTCGCGTGGGGAGCGGCGGGATCGACGACCACGCTGCCCACGTCCGTCGCGACGAGCCCTGCGCTGGCCCGTGACCACGACGCGCCCGCGTCGGAGGTACGGTAGACGCCGTCGCCGAAGCTGTCGCCCGCGACGACGACCTGGCCCGAGGGGTGGATCGCGAGGTTCGCGATGCTCGAGTTGGCAGGGAGCCCGGCGGACGTCTCCACCCAGACCAGGTTGCCGCTCGCGTCGCTGGCTCGCCATGCGCCGCCGCTCTCGCCGAGCCACGCGATCGAGGGGTTCGAGGGGTCGAGGGCGACGAAGTTCGCCGCCGGGTAGGTGCCGAGACCGCCGTTCTTCTGGGCCCAGTTCCCGCCCTGTTTGATCCGGTAGACGTTCCCCTCGTCGTCGGTCGAATAGACCGTCGTAGGAACGTTCGGGTCGATCGCGAGGGAGATCACGTTTTTCAGGTCGGTCCCCGCCATGAGTGCCCAGTTGGCTCCTCCGTCGGCCGTCCGGTACACCCCCTCGGCCGTGCCCGCGTAGACGGTCGACGTGGCGATGGGGTTGATCGCGATCGTGTTGACCTCCAGTTCCAGGAGGAGGCCCGATCCGCTCGCGGCCCAGGAGCCGCCCCCGTCACTGGACTTGTAGATCCCGAGGTCGGTCGCCGCCCAGATCGTGGTCGGCGTCGAGGGGTCGACGGCGAGCCCGCGGACGAAGGGCACGTCGAGTCCGTTCGACCGGGGCGACCAGGTCGCTCCGGCGTCCGTGCTGCGGAAGATGCCCGCGCCGTCGGTGCCGATCCAGACGACGGCGGACGTCGTCGGGTCGAACGCGACGGCCTGTACGGACACGTCCGGCAGACCGGCGTTCGAGACGGCCCAGTTCGCGCCTCCGTCGGTGCTCCTGAAGATCGCACCGCTCGATTCGAGCGCCCGCGTGCCCGTGCCCGCGAGCACGATCTGCGAGCCCGCGGACGGGGCGAAGGCGATCGATCGAACCGTGGCGCCTTGGGGACCCGACCCGGACCAGGCCCCGGGGGCGGCGAGAGCCGTGGCAGCGGCGCCGACGGCGGCGACGATCGCGACCGACGAGAGTCCGAGTTGCCGGGGACCGGGGAGAAGCATCGACATCCGCACTCGGAATCCTTGCCCCGAGACGCGCCCCCGGACTCGACGGCGCCGCGAAGACTCGTCGATCAGGGGCGCAGCGTTCGGGACCCGCCGGAAGGGTAGATCGACCGCCGGCTCCCCGGCAAGCCCGATTCGTCGACCCGCGCAAGGCCGGGCAAGCGGATCTGGACGGGGCGACGCCCTGCGGTCTCGCCGGCACTCGGCCGGCGGCGCGGGTCGGAGCACGGGACTCCCGCCGGGGTTTCCCCGGAGGCCGGATCGAGGGGCCGCTGCTTGCGGGGATCGTCGCGTACCTGCTGCATCGGCGGTTGGACGTCGTGGGGCTCGGGCGGCAAACCTCCCCCACGCGCCCGGCGGTCATCCTCGAGGATCTCGGCCTGACGGCTGCAGGGATCGGTACCGTCCTCTCGACGGAGTCACCGGTCTCTCCCGGCGAGGCGGCCGCGTCCGGTCGCTCCCGCCACGGCGTCGCGCAGCCCTCGGTTCCGGGAGGGGCCCGCAGCCGGGGGCGCTGCGCACGGAGGGACCGAGCGTGACCCTGCCGGGCACGTCCGGGAGCCCTCCGTGGGCTCCCGGAACGAGCGGTTGCCGGCATCCGGTGACCGAACTGGGCGACCTCGTCAGCGCGAGAGGCCGGGATTCGGAACGGCGGGCTTCGCCGAGTAATCGTAGAAGCCCTTGCCGGTCTTGCGACCGAGCTGTCCCGCGAGCATCAGGCGGCGCAGCACCGGCGGGGGCGCGAAGCGCGGCTCGGAGTACTCGTCGAGCAGGTTGTTCGCCATGTGGAACACGACGTCGAGTCCGATGAAGTCGGCGAGCGAGAACGGGCCCATCGGGTGCGCGGCCCCGTTCATCATCGCGGTGTCGATGTCGGCGATCGAGCCCGTGCCTTCCTGCCACACGCGCATCGCGTCGAGCATGTAGGGGACGAGCAGGCGGTTCACGACGAAACCCGTCGTGTCGGGCAGGACCACCGGCGTCTTGCCGAGCTTCAGGCACAGCGCCTTCGCGCTCTCGACGACCTCGGGGTTCGTCACGACGGTCTTGCCGATCTCGACGAGCTTCATCGCGGGGGCGGGATTGAAGAAGTGGAGCCCGATGAAGCGGTCGGGCCGCTTCGTCTTCACCGCCATCTCGGTGATGCCGAGCGTGGAGGTGTTGCTCGCGAAGATCGTGTCCGCACCGCAGAGGCCGTCGAGCTTCGTGAAGGCCGCGTGCTTGGTCGCCACGTCCTCGATGATCGACTCGATCACGACGTCGCAGGGGGCGAGTGCAGCGAAGTCGCTCGTGGTCGTGAGCGCGGCCATCGCCTTCTGGTGACGCTCCGAGGCGGCCTTCTGCTTCTCGGGGTCCTTCTCGCGCTCCACGGCCTTCGCGAGCGCTCCGTCGATCTTCTTGCGCAGCGCTTCCGTGTCGCCCGGGGTCGCCTTGACGAGGATCGTCTTCAGGCCCGCGCTCGCCGCCACCTGGGCGATGCCCAGTCCCATCTGTCCGGCGCCGAGGACGCCGACCGTGCCGATCTGGTTCGCCATGATTCCCCCTCTTCGTTCGTTCGTCGTTGGGCGGCCGCTGTTCCGGACTACATCCGGCGCAGCTGGTCGAGAATGTCGTAGCCGGTGATCTGTCGCGACTTCGAGGCCTGCTCGGCGAGGAAGGCCGGCGAGACGTGCCCGGACTGTACGCCCTTGGCGAGGTCGGCGATCGCGACCTGCACGGTCGCCTCGTCGATCATCTCGCCGGTCTCCGGGTCGGCCATCGAGCCGCCGCCGCGCTCGTGGTAGAGCGCCACGATCCGCTTCGCGTTCGCGATGTCGGCCTCGCCGGGCGAATAGCACTCGTTGGCGATCCGGGCCTGCTGCGGGTGGATCACCCAGGTTCCGTCCATGCCGAGCTTGGCGGAGCCCTGGTTCTTGCGACGCAGGCCGGCTTCGACCTCGGACACGCGCTCGGCCGGGTCGTTCGGGCGCCAGAGCTTCGTGTAGACGTTGTCGATCGCGTGGAGCCCCGCGGCCTTGGCCGCGACGACCATGCCCTGCTTCGCGTAGAGGAAGTTCTGGTTCTGATCCTCGACGAAGTCGCGGATGCCGAGCGTGGCGGCGAAGTCGGCGATGCCGAAGATGAGGCCGACCATGCGCGGGGACGCGGTCGCGATCTCGTAGGCGCGCAGCAGGGCGCGCGGGGTCTCGATCAGCGCCTCGATCTGGAGCGGGTACTTCCAGCCGGCTTCCTTCTCCATCGTGTCGAGCAGGCGGGCGACGTGGGCGATGTCGTCGGGCCCGGACACCTTGGGCAGGACGATGCCGTGGAACCGGTTCGGGGCGCCGTTCACGATCGCTTCGAGGTCGCCGATGAAGAACCGGGAGCGGACGTTGTTCGGCCGCACCGTGACGATCTTCGAGCCGAAGTCGAGCGTGGTGAGCGCCTCGACGACGACGTCGCGGCTCTTCTGTCCCTTCCACTCGTAGGGGCAGGCGTCCTCGAAGTCGGCCATCACGTGGTCGACGGGGGACTTCTCCGGGTCGGCCGCGTTGCGGTGCATCTTGGGGTTGTGGCCGGGGTAGGCCATCTCCGTGCGGGGGATGACCAGGCGCTTGCCGCCGTCGATGACGAACATGGGGCGAAACCTCGTCGATGCTTGCCGATGGGGAGGGTCGTGGCCTGGGCCGACGGACGCCGATCCCGAACCCCGGGGCTTATAGGGAACCGCCGAGCGCCGGGTCAAACCCGCGGGCGCCCCCGGGACTCCCGTCTCGGCCCGCTCGCTGTTATCAACGGGGACGTGAAGCGCGAGAAACCGTGGGTGATGCGCACGTACTCGGGCCACTCGAGCGCCCGGGCGAGCAACGAGCTCTACCGTCTGAACCTCTCGAAGGGACAGACCGGCCTGTCGGTGGCCTTCGACCTGCCCACCCAGACGGGCTACGACAGCGACCACCCGCTCGCCGCGGGCGAGGTCGGCAAGGTCGGCGTCCCGATCGGGCACCTCGGCGACATGGAGGCGCTCTTCGCCGGGATCCCGCTCGGCGAGATGAACACCTCGATGACGATCAACGGCCCCGCGGCCTGGCTGCTCGCGCTCTACGTCGCGACGGCCGAGCGGCAGGGGGCCGACCCGCGCGTCCTGCAGGGCACGACCCAGAACGACATCGTGAAGGAGTACCTCTCGCGCGGGACCTACATCTTCCCGCCCGGGCCGAGCATGCGGCTCACGGCCGACGTGATCGGCTACACGGTGAAGCACGTCCCGAAGTGGAACCCGATCAACATCTGCAGCTACCACCTGCAGGAGGCGGGGGCGACGCCGGTCCAGGAGGTCGCCTACGCGCTCGCGACCGCGATCGCGGTGCTGGACACGGTGCGCGACTCCGGCGACGTCTCCGAGGCGGAGCTCTCCGACACGGTCGCGCGGATCAGCTTCTTCCTGAACGCGGGCATCCGCTTCATCGAGGAGATCTGCAAGACGCGCGCCTTCGGGCGGCTCTGGGACGAGATCACGCGCGAGCGCTACGGGGTCACCGACCCGAAGGCGCGCCGCTTCCGCTACGGCGTGCAGGTGAACTCGCTCGGGCTCACCGAGGCGCAGCCCGAGAACAACGTCCCGCGCATCGTGCTGGAGGCGTTGGGCGTGACGCTTTCGCAGTCCGCGCGCTGCAGGGCGCTCCAGCTGCCGGCCTGGAACGAGGCGCTCGGGCTGCCCCGCCCCTGGGACCAGCAGTGGAGCCTGCGCATCCAGCAGATCCTCGCCTTCGAGACCGACATCCTCGACTACGAGGACATCTTCGACGGCAGCCGCGTGATCGAGGCCAAGGTCGCCGAGATCGAGGGCGCCGCGCGCAAGGAACTCGACGAGGTGCTGGCGCAGGGCGGGATCGTGCCGGCGGTCGAGTCGGGATGGGTGAAGCAGCGGCTGGTGCGCTCGCAGTTCGAGCGGCTGCGCCGCATCGAGACGGGCGAGCAGACGGTCGTCGGGCTGAACAAGTTCACCGAGACGGCCGAGTCGCCGCTCGTGGTCTCCGGCGGGGCCGCGATCCTGAAGGTCGATCCCTCGGTCGAGCGCCAGCAGATCGAGTCGCTGAAGGCGTTCCGGGCGAGTCGCAACGCCTCCGAGGTCGAGGCCGCACTGCGCGGCCTGCGCGACGCCGCGACCTCGGGCACGAACGTCATGCCGACCTCGATCCGCTGCGCGCACGCGGGCGTGACGACGGGCGAGTGGGCCGAGACGCTCCGCGCGATCTTCGGTGCCTACCGCGCCCCGACGGGCATCGGCGCCTCGGGGCAGGCCGGCGCGGGAAGCGACCCGCGGCTCGACGAGGTGCGCGCACGGGTGCGCGACACGGCGGGCCGGATCGGCCACCCGATCAAGGTGCTGATCGGCAAGCCCGGGCTCGACGGACACTCGAACGGCGCCGAGCAGATCGCGCTCGCCTGCGCGAATGCCGGCATGGAGGTCATCTACGGCGGGATCCGGCTCACGCCCGCGGAGATCGTGGCGACGGCCTGCGACGAGTCGGTCGACCTGGTCGGGCTCAGCATCCTGTCGGGCTCGCACCTGACGCTCGTGCCGGAGGTCCTGCGCGGCCTGCGCAAGGGAGGCGGCGAGGAGATCCCGGTCGTGGTGGGCGGCATCGTGCCGGACGACGACGCCGACCGCCTCCGCTCCGAGGGCGTCGCCCGGGTCTACACGCCGAAGGACTACGACATCCTCGGCATCGTGGCCGACATGGCCGAGGTGGCGGCGCGACGGGCCGCCTGAGCCCGCCGCTTTGCGGAAGCTGGCCCGGTCCGCGGGGAGCGGGAGGCTTCCGGTGCCGCGGTCGGCCCGGGGCGGCGCGTGCCGCGGCGTCCCGCATCCACCCGCTTTCCCGATCCCGACAATGTGATCTGATCTTCCCGGAGGAGGACTCATGGCTGGAATCCAGGAGCACGAGGGAGCCGCTTCGGCGGCCGACGCGGTCGGCGCGGCGACGCGCACGGCGGAGAGAGTCCGCAAGGCGGTGGACGCGGCGCTCGCCAACGGTCGCAAGCTGACCGACGGCGGCAAGGGCATCGACGACCACCAGGCCCACGCGGAACGGCTCGCGTATCTCGCGACCGAGGCCCTCGCGGCCGAGTCGCTGATCGGATACGCGCGCGAGGCGTCGAGTCACGACCCGATCGCGGCCGAGTGCGCGGCGATCTTCACGGGCATGGTGGCGTCGCGCGCGCGCACGGCGCTGGGCGAGCACGCCGACGCCTTCGGGGTGTCGAGCACGCTCCTCGACGAGACCGTGGACTCTCCCGAGGCCCGCGCCTTCGTGCGCGCGGCGCTCGCCGACCGCCACGTCGAGGGGCTGGGCGGTCGCGTGGTCGCGATGCGCGGCACCCCGGACTCCTTCCTCGACAACGACGTCGACCGCGCGACGCGCGAGGCGGTGCGCGCGTTTGCCCAGGAGGAGGTCGCGCCGCTCGCGCAGCACATCCACCTGAAGGACGACCTCGTGCCGGAGTCGATCATCCGCAAGATGTCGGAGCTCGGCTTCTTCGGCATGGCGATCCCCGAGACCTACGGCGGGCAGGGCATGGGCAACGTCGCCATGATCCTCACGACGGAGGAGCTCTCGAAGGCCTCGCTCGCCTCGGCCGGCAGCCTCATCACCCGCCCCGAGATCCTGACCAAGGCGCTGCTCGCGGGCGGCACCGAGGGCCAGAAGCAGGAGTGGCTGCCGAAGATCGCGGCCGGCGACATCATGGTGGCGATCTCGGTGACCGAGCCCGACACCGGGTCCGACGTCGCCTCGGTGAAGGTCCGCGCGGAGCGGGGCGAGCAGGGCGGGACGCCCGGCTACTTCATCTCGGGCGCGAAGGCGTGGTGCACGTTCGCGGGACGCGCGAACGTGATCGCGATGCTGACCCGCACCGACGCCGACCCGGCCAAGGGTGCGCGTGGGCTCTCGCTGTTCATCGTCCCGAAGGACGCGTTCGAGGGCCACGAGTTCGTCATGCGGCAGCCCGGCGGCGGCACGATCGAGGGCAAGGCGGACCGCACGCCCGGGTATCGCGGCATGCACTCCTACACGCTGCAGATCGACCGCTACTTCGTGCCGGCCGGCAACCTGGTCGGCAAGGAAGGGCAGGGCTTCTACCTGCAGATGAGCGGCTTCGCGGCGGGACGCCTGCAGACCGGGGGGCGTGCGACGGGGCTTGCGCAGGCGGCGCTCGAGGCGGCCGCGGTGTACTCGAACGAGCGCTCGCAGTTTGGGCAGCCGATCGGGTCCTACCAGCTGACCCGGAACAAGCTCGGGCGGATGGCGGCAGAGATTGCCGCATCGCGTCAGTTGACCTACCATGCCGCGCGGATCTTCGACGAGGACGAGTCGCGGGCGCTCGAGCCCGCGATGGCCAAGCTGTTCACCTGCGACGTGGCGGTCCGGACGACGCAGGAGGCCCAACTCCTCCATGGGGGGTGGGGCTTCGCGGAGGAGTTCCCGATCTGCCGGTACGTGGTCGACGCGCTCGTGCTGCCGATCTTCGAGGGGGTGAAGCCGATCCTCGAGCTGAAGGTGATCGCGAGGAGCCTCTTGGCGCAGTGAGACGGCCCCCCCGGGGGGGGGGCAAGGCGTTAGGTCGAAGAGCGCTCCCATGCGGATCGAGAGTCCTGCTTCCCTCCCCCGAGGCGCTTGCCACCATCTGGCCCGATCATCTAGAGCATGGTTGGGTCGGGGTCCTGTCGGGAAGATCCGGCGAAGGGGTGACGGTGGTACAGAAATGAAAAAGTTGGTTGTCACGTCCGCATTGCTTCTCGCTGCCTTGGTCGCCGCTCCGAGGTCGGGCCATGCGCAGACTGGCTGCGAACCGGCGTGCTCGGGATACCCGGCCAACGCGAAGAGTCTTTCCTGCGCCTGCCGAGCGGTCTGTGCGAAACTCGAGTGTCCGGCCGGCTCGGGAGCCCCCTCCTTCATCGAGAGCAAGGCGTGTCCTCCTGGACCGAACACGCCCGCTCACACCGTCTCGCGGATCTGCTGCACGGCGGCCAACGGACGGGTGCGATGCAAGCCGTTCCCCTCCTGCAAGACGATGTCCCGATCCTGAGGGGCGCGGGGCTCGCCGCCGCTCTCCTGCTCTCGGCATCCTTCGCCAGCGGTTGCACCTCCCATCTCGGCGTCGTCGCGCCTGCGACTCCGGCAGGGGCGTCCCCGCCGGTTCGTTCGGCGTCCGCCGTCACGCCGAGCCTGAAGGCCGCTTCCGCCGGGACCGAGTCGGCGGCGGAGATGGCAGGCCAGTTGATGAGCGCGGACGACCTCGGTCGCCTCACCGCACTCTCGAGGAGGAGGGCCGTGTCGGTCGAGCCCTTCGACTACCGGATCGGCCCGGAGGACGTCCTCGAGATCAACGTGCCGGACATGGGCGATTCCCGCCTCGCCGTGGCCCCTTCGGCGAGGCGCGTCGAGACGACGGCGCCCGTCGCATCGACGCCCAGCGCCGCCGGCGACAGGGGGGTCCGCGTCTCGCATCACGGCACCATCGAGTTGCCGATGCTCGGGGAGTTCAAGGCCGAGGGCCTCACCGAGCGCGAACTCTCCGACGAGATCGAGCGGCGGCTCGTCTCCGGTGGAATCCTGCGCAAGCCGGAGGTGGGCGTCGTCGTCACCGAGTTCCGGGGGCGTGCCGTCACGATCATCGGCAGCGTCACCAAGCCGGGTACCTACCCGCTCTCCAAGCCGGGAGCGACCCTCGTCGACATGATCCTCGTCGCGGGCGGGCCCACGGAGTCCGCTGGGCGGGTGGTCCATTTCACCCCGGCCGAGGATTCGATCACGACCGGTCGAGCCGAGCCGCGAACCGGCGCGGCGCCGACGCGGGCGCATCCGATCCGCATCGACCTCGAGGTTCTGCTGCGCTCGGGGCCCACGGATCCCGACCTGAACCCGCCGGCCCGTCCCGGGGACCTCGTCCGGGTCGCCGAGGAGGGGAACGTCCAGGTCGAGGGTTGGGTGGACAAGCCCGGGACGTTCCCGGCGACGTCGACGACGACGCTCACCGGGGTGCTCGCCGCTGCGGGAACGCAGTTCGCGGCCGATCTCGGAGGCGTGACCATCCGGCGGACGCTCTCCCCCGGCGAGCAGCGTACCTACACCGTGGACGTTTCGCGCATCGTCTCTGGCGACAATCCGGACCTTCCGCTCACCGACGGTGACGTCGTGACCGTGCCGATGCACGCCGGCAAGGTCGTCCCCTTCAGCGTCTACCAGGTCGGAAAACAGGTGATCAACGTCGGCGTCGGCGGCATGATTCCCCTCTTCTGAGAACCCGCTTGGAACCATCGAGCATCCAGTCCCGCGGCGCTTCCGTGCCCGTGCCCGCCGTGGTCGGACGGGACGCGACCCGCGTCGCGGCGCCGCACGGCGACTTCGTGGACGCGGAGTTCACCGAGGCGCCCGCCCGATCGCTGCGCGATTACCTCTACCTGCTCGTCAAGTACCGGTGGCTCGCCGCCACCGCCTTCTCCGCGATCCTCGCGGCTGCGACGGTGCGGACGCTCATGGCGCCGAAGATCTTCGTCGCGTCGACCAAGCTCGAGATTTCGAAGGAAGCCCCGATCCAGCTTCGCCTGAAGGACGACGTCCTGAACCTCGACGAGAGCGCCGGCAAGGGGCCGCGGTTCTTCTCCACCCAGATCGCGATCCTGCGCAGCCGCGACCTCGCCGAACACGTGATCCGCAAGCAGAAACTGGACGAGAGCGAGACCTTTCTCCGACCGACCAAGGACCGTGGCAGCGTCGTCGAGATCGGCACCGAGTTGCTCGGAGAGGTTCGCCCTCGCGGCCTGCCTGCCAAACAGATCGTGCTCGCGGACGGCGGACGATCGGCGTCGGCGGAGATCGACCCCGGGCTGATCGATCGCTACCTCTCCTATCTCGCCGTCGCGGAGGTCAAGGGGACCGATCTCGTCGAAGTCACCTTCTCCACGCCGAGCCCGACTCTGTCGGCAATGCTGTCGGCGGCGCATGCTCAGACCTACCTCGAGTCGGCGGCCGAGACGAAGGTGGAGACCGACGTGGAGGCTCGCGGGTTCCTCGACCGCCAGATCCGGCAGGCCCGGGAGAACTTCGATCGCTCCCAGGCGCTTCTCGCGGCGTTCCGGTCGCAACACCCGCAGGTCGCCATGAACGAGGAGTACAAGGAGTTCGGCGACCGCGTCTCGCAGTACGCGAAGGCGCTCGGCGACGCGGAGGCCGATCGGATCGAACTGCAGAGCCAGCACGATTTCCTCGCACGCAAGGGAATCGACCCCGCCGCCTATTTTTCGGGCCGCGAAGCCTCTCCCTCCACCGCCAAGCTGCACGACGCCCTCGTCGACATCGGCATCCAGCGGTCTGCCCTCTCGGGCAAGCTCGGACCGAACCATCCCCAGATGGTCGAACTCTCCCGCCTCGAGGCGGAGACCAGGCAGCAGCTCGAGCAGGAACTCCACCGGGAGATCGCCTCCGTCCGCAGCCGCCTCGAGGCCGCCCGCAACCGCGAGGCTCGGGCGCGGGAAGCGCTCGACAAGATGGAGTCCTCCGCCACCGAGCTCCAGAGGCTCGGGGCCCAGTACGCGCTGCTCAAGTCGGACGCCGACAACGCGCGGGTCCTCCACGATTCCTTCATGAAGCAGAGGACCGACACCTCCGTGCGCTCGCAGCTCGACTCGACCCCGGCGAGAGTCGTCGAGCGAGCGGACGTGCCGCGCCGGGCGGCCAAGCCCGACGTGGCCGCGGACATGCGGCTCGGCCTGCTCCTGGCCATCGCGACCGCGATCGCCGTGGTCCTCGTGGCCGATCACTTCGACAACTCGGTGAAGACGAGCAAGGAGATCGAGAGCCTGTTCCACCTCGCTCCTCTCGCCACGATCCCGAACTTCTCCTCCGCACGCAGGGCCTCCGAACGGCGCCGCGGGCGCGCGAGGCTCCTCTCGGCCGCGGACACGCACGTGCCGACGACGGGGGTCGGTCCGGGGCCCGCGCTCGTCGTCTACCACGAGCCCCGTTCCGTCATCGCCGAGGCCTTCCGCGGTCTTCGAACGAACATCCTCTTCTCGACCGCCGGGGCCCCCCCGAAGGTGATCGTGGTGGCGAGTGCCGGGATGAGCGAGGGCAAGACGGTGATCGCCTCGAATCTCGCCGCGACCCTCGCGGAGTCCGGCGGGAAGGTGATCCTCGTCGACGCGGACATGCGCCACCCGAGTTGCCACCCCCATTTCGGGGTGCCGAACGATGTCGGTCTCTCGACGTTCCTCACGGGCCGAGGGTTCGAGGAAGTCGTCCACGAGGTCGGTGCCGCGCGTCTCGCGTTCATCGCGGCCGGGCCCCATCCGCCGAATCCTGCCGAACTCATCGGGTCGACGAGGATGGCGGAGATGATCGCGAGACTGCGCGAGGAGTACGACTTCGTCGTGATCGACTCGCCCGCCCTTCTTCCCGTGACCGACGGCGTGATCCTCTCCCGGTATGCCGACGGAGTGGTGCTCGTGGTCCGGGCGCAGGACACGTCGCGGGACATGGTGCTTCGGGCCCGGGATCTCCTCCGCGTGGCGAACGCGCACGTCCTGGGCGCCGTGATGAACAACACCGACGTCGGCTGGGGCAACTACCAGTACGGGGGCTACTACGGCCGATACTCCTACGGGCCGAGGGAGGATCAGGAGGTCGTCGGGCCCGGGGCTGGTGCGGCTTGAACCGTCTCGATCGCGGGGTCCTCCTCGCTCTCCAGGTCCTGATCCTCTCGCTGCCCCTGTTCCTCGGCGGAAGGCAGTGGATCGGGGTGATGATCGGGACGCTCGTCGTCCTGGTGCTCGGCGCGATCACCCTGCGCACGCGGGGCCGGCGCGACGCAGGGGCGTCGGTCCCCGGGGCTTCCGCGCTCGCCTTCTTCGCTGTACTGGCCCTTCTCTCCTGCGTCCCGCTGCCCCCGGGAGTGCTCGAAGCCGTCTCTCCCGCCACCGCGAAACTCTACCGGGACGTTCTTCCGGGCTGGCCCGGGGCAGGGGACTGGTCGCCGTGGAAGCCGGTCGCCCTGTCCGCTTTCGGAGTGGTCGCGACGCTCACGCGCTTCTCGATCGCCCTGGGTGCCTTTGCCGTGATCCTCGCCTTTCCATGGCGAGCCGTCGAAGAGGGCGACGAGGCCCGGTTGATCGTGCTCGATCGTCTCGTCCTGACGCTGATTCTCGGCGGAGTCGCGATGGCCGCCCTCGCGCTCTTCCAGCAGTTCTTCGGCAACGGCTGGGTCATGTGGATCAGCGAAGAGCCCGCGGGCGAGGCGCGGATCTCCGGGCCCTTCGTGAATCCGAACCATTTCGCGGCCTGGCTGGAGATGGTGATGCCGCTCGCGCTCGCCGTCTGCCTGACCCTCGTCGTCCGCCTGCGTCGGCGAGTCGTCGCGACGGCGCTGTCGAGCCGCGGCCTCGGTGTCCGCTCCCGAAGGGTCTGGGTTTCGGCACTGGTCGCCCACCAGGAGAGTCTCTGGCCGCCCATCGTCGCCGCGACCGGCTTCCTCGTCATGTTCGCCGCGCACGCCGGGGCCGATTCCCGGGGCGGAAACGTCGCCTTGCTCGCGGGTACCGCGGTGACGCTGTCGGGACTCGTTCGGCACCTGGTCGAGACGGAAGATCGCACTGCGGCGAAGCGTTTCGCTGCGCTCCTCCTCCCGCTCGGCCTCGTCGGATTCGCCGGCCTCGTGATTCTCTCCTGGTGGCAGGCCGACACCCAGGTGGCCGAGGTCGGACTCGAAGGCTCGGTCGACCTGAGCCTCGGCGCCCGCGTCGCGGCCTACCGGCTCGGCGTCGGGATCGTGCGCGACTTCCCGCTTCTCGGCACGGGGCTCGGCTCGTGGATCGACGCCTTCCGCCCCTACCAGGCGCCCCCGCTCGAAAGCGGGATCCTCGATCACGCGCACAACGACTATCTCGAGCTGGCAGCCGAGACCGGGTTGGTCGGATTCGCGATCGTCGCGTGGTTCGGTTGCGCAGTCGCGCGGGCGATCTGGCAGGAGCGGCGCAAGGTCGTGGAGGATCACTCGCTCTCCGTGCTCGGGGAAGCGCAGCGGGAGCGGCGACCGATCGGCTTCGAGATTCCCGAGTGGCGCAAGGCCCTGCGCCACCATCACCTGATCCGGTGGGGGCTCGCCGGGGGGGTGACCGCGATCCTGGTCCACAGTCTCGTCGAGTTCGCGCTGCGCATGCCGGGCAACCTGCTCCTCGTGATGGTGCTCCTCGCGATGATGATCCTCGGGGCGGGCCCGCTCCATCGCGGTCGCGCGCCTGCCGTCGCCTTGCTGTTCGTCTGCCTGCTGGCGGCGGCGCTTCCGACCGGAGCGAACGCGTTGCTCGTCTACCTCGACCGGGACCCGATCTCGCCGCGCGATCGCGTGGAGAGGGCGGAGTTCCTGCTGTCGGAGGAACCCGAGGACGGGTACGAGCGGGCGCTCCGTCTCGCGAAGGGGGCCGTCGACTCGGCGCCGGCCCTCATCGAGGCCCACGAGATCCTGGCGAACGCCCTTGGCGACGGGCCCGAGGGCGTCGAGTTTCTCCGCCGCGCGGTCGCCTTGCAGCCATGGGCCGTCGAGCGCAGGGACGCGCTCGGCCAGCGACTCGTCCGGGAGGGGGACTTCGAGGGGGCAGCGCGCGAACTCGGCGACTCCATGTACCGCTACCCGAGCCTCATGACCCACGGCTACCTGTTCCTTTCGCCCATGGACTCCCGGCGCACCGACGGGGACCTGCAGCAGGTTCTGAAGCGGCTCGAGTCTCCGGGGACCGTGAAGTCGCGCATCGGTGCGCTCCCTCCCGAAGTCGCCGACGCGCTCGAGGACGGGATGCGGCGGGCGCTCCAACACCCCGGACCGGGGATCATGCGGTCCCGTGCCGCCGTCACGTCCGAGCTCGCGCAGCTCCTCGAGAATCGCGGCAAGTGGGACGAGGCGGGAGAAGTACTCTTCGCGCAGGGGCGCACGGTCGAGGACGTCCGCCTGCTGACGAGGTCGGCCAACGATCACCTCGTGGTCCGGAACTACGACGGAGCAGAGAGGGCGCTCCTCGCGGCCCTGGTCTTCGCGCCCGACCAGGCGCTCATCTACCGCGACCTGGCGACGCGGGTGTACGCACCCCGGGGAGACTACGAGCGTGCGGACGTCGTCCTCGACGCCGGGCGCCGCAACGCTGCGGACCTCCTGCCGCTCCACCGGGCGATGAGCGAGCTCCTCGACCTGCGCAAGCAGGCGGAGCGGCAGCGGGTGGAAGCGGAGCAGGGCTTGGACGGCAAGATGGAGCCGCTGCCCGTCAAGTCCGACGCGGTCGAGGGCGGCGGGGTCGGAGGGGGCGGTGCCGATGCAGGCCCGTCGTCCCGCGACCGTCCCGGGGCGGACGACCCGGGCGAGGAGGCGGTCCCGTGACCGGCGCCCGGAGCTACCGCGGCAAGCGGTCCCTCGACCTGCTGCTGGCGACCGTCCTCGCGGCCGTCGCGGTCGTTCCGGCGGCCTTCGTGGCGATTGCCGTCGGCGCCTTCATGGGGCGTCCGATCCTCTTCCGCCATGCTCGTGCGGGGCTCGCGGGGCATCCCTTCCTTCTTTACAAGTTCAGGACGATGCGGGCGACGGGGGAACACGGGTCGGACGCCGCGAGGATCACGTCGCTCGGAGGGTTTCTTCGGGCGACGTCGCTCGACGAGCTGCCGCAGCTCTGGAACGTGATCCGGGGCGACATGTCGCTCGTCGGACCTCGTCCCCTCCTCCCGGAGTACCTAGCCCGGTACACCCCGGAGCAGGCGCGACGCCACGAGGT
This sequence comes from Alphaproteobacteria bacterium, assembly GCA_017853315.1. GTDB lineage: Bacteria > Desulfobacterota > Binatia > UBA12015 > UBA12015 > REEB422. Next base: position 5,441 of record JAFMJW010000037.1, on the reverse strand, counting down.
CCTGCCCGGCATCACCGGCCTCGCCCAGGTGTCCGGCCGAAACGGCATCTCGTGGGAGCGTAAATTCGAGCTCGACTGCGAATACGTCGACCGCCACGACCTCGCGCTCGACCTCGCGATCCTGGTGCGGACCGTCGCGGTCGTACTTCTCGGATCGGGCGTGAGCGCCGGAGGGCACGCCACCATGCCCGAGTTCCGGGGGGCGGGGCCGGAAGATCCGCGCGATCGCCCGGAGCCGATCCCGGGCGGAGCCGAGTCGTGACGCCCCCGACGGCCGTGCCCATGTGCCTTCCCGAGATCTCGGACGCCGAGCGGGATGCCGTGCTCGAGGTGCTCTCGTCGCCGGTCCTCGCCCTGGGGCCGCGACTCTCGGCGTTCGAGACCGCGGTGGCGGAGAAGGCCGGGGCCCTTCACGGTGTCGGCGTGAACAGCGGGACCTCCGGCTTGCACCTCGCGATGATCGCGGCAGGAGTCGGGGAGGGCGACGTCGTTCTCACGACGCCCTTCAGTTTCGTCGCGTCGGCGAACTGCGTGCTCTACGAGCGGGCGCGCCCGGTCTTCGTGGACATCGAGCCGGTCGCGCTCACGATCGACGTCGGCGCGCTCGAGGACCGCCTCGGGCGACTGCTCGCGGAAGGGGCGCGCGTGAAGGCGATCCTTCCCGTCCACGTCTTCGGCCAGCCGTGCGACATGGATCCGATTCTCGACTTGGCCTCGAGGTACGGGCTCGCCGTCGTCGAGGATGCCTGCGAGGCGATCGGTGCCACCTACAAGGGCCGCCCCGTCGGAGCCCTCGGGCGAGCCGGGGTGTTCGCCTTCTATCCGAACAAGCAGATGACCACCGGTGAAGGCGGCATGATCGTCACCGACGATGCCCGGTGGGCCGACCTGTTCCGCAGCCTGCGCAACCAGGGCCGGGACGTCTTCGACGGATGGCTCGAGCACTCCCGGCTGGGATACAACTACCGCCTCGACGAGATGAGCGCGGCGCTGGGGCTCGCCCAACTCGCGAGGCTCGAGGCGCTCCTCGGGGCGAGGCAGCGGGTCGCGGAGTGGTACGGGGAGCGGCTGGCGGGGGTCGAGGGCATCGAGCTGCCGACCCGCGCATCGTGGACGACGCGCACCAGTTGGTTCGTCTACGTGGTTCGCCTCTCGTCGGGCGAAGCGCGCAGTGCCGCGATCGAGTCCCTCGCCAGGCGCGGGATTCCGGCGCGCGCCTACTTTCCGCCGATCCACCTCCAGGGTTTCTACCGTGAGCGCTTCGGCCATCGCGCCGGAGAGTTCCCGGTCGCGGAGGACGCCGGACGTCGCTGCCTCGCGCTTCCCTTCTTCCCATCCATGTCGGAGTCGCAGGTGGACCTGGTCTGCGACGCGATCAGGGCCGTGTCGAGGTCGACCAAGGCCGTGTCCTCGCCCGGGGCGGCGCCCGGCACGTGAACGACCCCGGCGACGACATGACACCGATGCCATCCCCGATTCTCCTCGAGAAGCCGCTTCCCGCGTTCCTGGTCCGTTACCGCTTCGGCACCACGGCTCTGCTCAACCTGGGATTCGCCGTGCTGGCGTACGTCGGGGCGTTCGCGCTCCGATTCGACCTCGAGGTCCCGGAGTCCTACCGGGCGATGGCCCTGCGGCTCCTCCCGCTGCTCGTTCTCTGCAAGCTGGCGGGCTTCTGGCGCTTCGGGCTCTTTTCCGGCTGGTGGCGCCACGTGAGCGTTCGCGACACGGAGGACATCATCCGCGCGAATCTCCTCGGTTCGGGCCTGTTCGTTCTCGGCGTGACGGCTTTCCAGGGCCTCGACGGATTTCCCCGATCGGTGTTCCCTTCGGATTTCCTGCTCTGCACCTCCCTCGTTGCCGGAGCCCGGATCGCGGTGCGGATCTTCCGCGAGCGGGGCGGGGTATTTCGCGAGTTGCGCAGGATCGATCGGGCCGTCCTGATCGTCGGTGCGGGGTCGGCCGGGATTCGGCTCCTCGGCGAGATCGCGAACCGGAGGGCGGGGAGAACGGCGGTCCTCGGGTTCGTCGACGACGACCCGGAGAAGCAGGGGATGCGTATCTCGGGGGTGGACGTCCTCGGCAAGGTGGAGGAGATCCCCGCGATCGCGGGCAAGTGCGACGTCGACGAGGTGCTGATCGCGATCCCGTCGGCCAGTGCGTCGCAGATCCGACGCATCGCCGCCTTCTGCACCGAGGCGAAGTTGCGGTCGCGAGTGCTGCCGAGTCTCGGGGATCTCGTCGAGGGGCGCTTCATCTTCACGCAGATGCGGGAGCCGAACGTCGAGGACCTGCTGGGACGTACACCCATCCGGATCGTGTCGCCGCTCCTCGATTCGCTCCTCGAGGGCCGCAGCATCCTGGTCACGGGGGCGGCCGGATCGATCGGATCGGAACTGTGCCGGCAAGTCGCCGGACACCGGCCCCGCCGGCTGGTCCTGTTCGATCGCCACGAGAACGGAATCTTCACGCTCGAATCCGAGTTGCGGCAGAAGCACCCGGAAATGGACCTGGTCCCGGTGCTGGGCGACATCCTCCTGCCCGACCAGTTGGCGTTGGTCTTCTCCGTCCACCGGCCGGAGGTCGTGTTCCACGCGGCCGCGTACAAGCACGTGCCGCTCGCCGAGGCGAACGTGGTCGAAGCGGTGCGCAACAACGTTCTCGGCACGCGCAACGTCGCCCAGCAGGCCCTCGCCGGAGGTACGGCTCATTTCGTGCTCGTCTCGACCGACAAGGCGGTCCGGCCCTCGAGCGTCATGGGGGCCACGAAACGGATCGCCGAGCAGACGGTGAGGGATCTCGCGGGCGGGCGGGGTCGCTTCGTCGCCGTTCGGTTCGGCAACGTGCTCGCGTCGAACGGCAGCGTGGTGCCGCTGTTCCGCGACCAGATCTCGCGCGGAGGGCCCGTCACGGTCACCCATCCCGACGTGACCCGCTTCTTCATGACGATCCCGGAAGCCGTGCAGCTGGTCCTTCAGGCAGCGACGGTGGGGCGTCCCGGCGACACGCTCTTTCTCGAAATGGGGCGCCCCGTGCGAATCGTCGACTTGGCTCGCCAGATGATCGAGCTGTCGGGGTTCGTGCCCGACGAGGACATCGAGATCGTCTTCACGGGCCTTCGCCCGGGGGAGAAGTTGCACGAGGAGCTGCTCGACGAGGGCGAGGAGATGGTCGCCACGGCCGTCCCCCGGGTGTTCAGCCTCGGGAGAGCGGGTGAGCCCCCGTGCGTCGGGGCTCGCGAATTCCTGCCGCGCTTCGAGAGGCTCGTCGCGGCGCACGACGTCGAAGGGCTGCTCGAGCTCGTGAAGGAGATCGTGCCCTCCTACCTCCCCGTGGTCGCCGTCCGGGAAACGGATGCACCCGGCTCCGACCCGGGGGCGCAAGACGTACGGGCCACGGGTTGAGCACCCGCGACCAGGTCGCCCGTCCCATCTTCGTGTCATGGGGGATCTCTCGCAGCGCGTCTTCCTGGTCACCGGCCCGTGGCATCTCGTCACGCTTGCCTCTTCGCTCGAGACCGAGCGGCGCCGCGATCCCGGGCGACCTCGTTCCGCCGATCACCTGGTCGCCTGGGGGGGCGAGCGGCAGGGCGCGCTGCGCGCGTCTCTCGTCCCCGTCGCGAAGTCGCTCCACTCGTGGGCCTCGGTCACGGACGTCGGCGCCATGCTCGACGTGCCGTCGGCGGATCACCTCGAGGTCCTGGGGGAGAGGCTTCGCTCGTTGGGGATTCCCCGGGACGTGGACGAACTGTGGATCCCCGCGTTCTGGCCGCACACGACCAAGGTGGCCGCTGCGGTGTGGGGCCGCGCCGAGATCGTGCTCTTCGAGGAAGGCCTGCTCACCTACAGCCTCTTCCGTCGCTTCCGGATGCTGCCGTTCCTTCGGTCGAACCTCCGCCGCGTCCTCGCGGGGTCGTCTCGCGGGGGGGGGCTTCGGCATCTCCGCGACACGCTTCGGCGGCTCGGGGGCGATCCCAGAAACCTTCTCTGGGAGGAGGGCGCGCCGCGATCGCTGCTGCGCCGGACGCGACGCGACTATCGCGTCCTACGGTCGATCTTCGGCACCCAGCCGGACTTTCCTCGCTGGATCGAGAGGATCGACGTCCCACGCGAGGTCGTTCTCGACCAGCTCGATGCCTACCGGCGGGCGGTCGGCTGCGAGTTCCCGCCGGCGAGCCGCGGGAGGGGGCGGGTCCTCTTCCTTCCGCAAAACCTCTCCTCGGGCGGCTGGATGGAGGAGGACGTGGAGGTGGCGATCTACGTCGGGGCCGTCGGCCGTCTCGTGGCTGCCGGGCACGAGGTCCTTTGGAAGGAGCACCCGCGTGCCGTTCCATCCCTGTACCCCAGGGTGGCGGCCGCGTTCCCCGGTCGTGTCGCCGAGGTTCGAGTCGAGCCCACGATGCCCGTCGAGGCCATCGCGCCCGACTTGGGAGTCGATCTCTGTTGCGGGATCTACACGATGTCTCTTGCCTACCTGCCCTTCCTCCACGGGATCGGATCCGCATGCATCGCGTCGGAGTGCCTTCCGCACGTTCGACGACACGACGAGCTCGTCCGGGGGCTCACCCTGATGGCCCGGGAGACTCCCTCGCTCGACGAGGTACTCGGCGACCGGCCTGCATCCCGTCTCGCTCCGCTCGGCCGCGCGCACGGGGGGGAGGGCCGATGACGGCCTCGCCGAAGATTCTCGACTGCACGTTCCGGGACGGTGGTTACTACACCGACTGGGACTTCGACCGCTCGACGGTGCAGGATTACCTCCTCGCCATCGACGAGTCCGGCGTCGACTTCGTGGAGATCGGCTTTCGCGGGCCTGCCATCGCGGGTCGCTCGATGGGGCCCTTCGCCCATTGTCCCGACTGGCTTCTCGCGGAGTTCGATCTGCCGCGCCGGGCGCGGCTCGGCGTGATGGTGAATGCGAGTGACCTGCTGAGGTCCGGAGTCTCCCCGGTCGCACCGGAGTGGTTCGCCCCCGCGGCCGCGTCCCCCGTGAGCCTCGTCCGGGTCGCGGCGCACTTCCCGGAGGTGGAAGCCGTTCGCCCGCACGTCGAGCGGCTCCGGTCGCTGGGCTACGAGGTCGGTCTGAACCTGATGCAGGCTGCCGGTCGTGCGTCTTCGGAAATCGAGGCGACGGCCGCGGCCGTGGACTCGTGGGGGACCGTCCGTGTGCTCTATTTCGCCGATTCGCTCGGCAACATGCAGCCCCGGGACGTCGTCGAGACGGTCGGGGCCCTGCGGCGGGCGTGGTGCGGCGACCTCGGCTTCCACGCCCACGACAACAAGGGACTCGCACTGACCAACACCCTCACCGCGATCGACTCGGGAGTCGGATGGGTCGATGCGACCCTCGCCGGCATGGGAAGGGGCGCAGGGAACGCTCGCACGGAGCATTTGCTGCTCGAGCTCGAGTCTCGAGCCGGGGAGCCCCGAGGCGTGCGGCCCGCC
>JAFMJW010000216.1 GCA_017853315.1 Alphaproteobacteria bacterium | reverse complement strand
CCTCCACTACGGGATCCGGCCGGAGGCCATCGAGCGGGGCCGCGACATCGCGGTCGCCCTGCGTCGGCGGACGGGACTGCCGATCGCGCTGATCGTCCCGGAGTCGTACGCACTCGAGTCGTGGCCCGACACGAGTTGGGCCGACCGGGTCTTCGGAGAGGCGTCCCCGGCCGACTGGGTCGAGTCGATCCGGGGCTGCTCCTTCCTCGTCACCGACTCGTTCCACGGCTGCGTCTTCGCGACCCGGGCCCGCCGACCCTTTCTCGCCTTCCCGCAGGGTCGATCGGCGGAGCGCATCCTCGACGTGACCCGACATTACGGCCTCGAAGACCGCATGGCTCCCGACGGCACCGCCGACGACGCGGTCGAAGCGATGCTGGCCCCCGTCGACTTCGACGCGGTCCACGACCGGCTGGCGGTGGATCGGGAGGCGTCGTTGCGGTTTCTCCGCGAGGCGCTGGGCGGCGTTGCGTCGGCGACGGCGGACTTCCCGACGTAGGGCCGGCCCGCCGACCGGGGAGCGGCCCGGGGTCGATCGGAGAGCCTGCGCATCACGTCACGGTCGACCCCACTCGAGACGACGAATGCGCCAGTCGCCGCCCGCCTGCACGATGGTGACGTTGACGGCTTCGCTGAATCGGTCGCCGTTCAGCGCGACGTAGGCGACGGCCACGTCGCAAGGCTGCTTCCCGGGCCACTCGCGAACGACGAACTCCTCCATCACCGACACCTCCCGGATCGGGCCGGGGGCGTAGCCGGTCATGGCCTCCACCGCCTCTCTCAACTGCTCGGGCGTATGGGCGGCCCTCGCCTCGTCCGTGAGCAACGCGCGAGCGCCCTCGTAGTCCTGCTTCGCGACCAGGTCTCCGAAGCGCTTCGCGATTTCGAGGTCCGCGGACATGCGCGCGAAGGCCAGCGTCGTCGCGATACGGATTCCACCACCATGCCATCGCTCGAACGCAGAACCCTGTCGCGCAGCGCGGTCTCGACATGGCTCTCACCCGGCTCGACGAAGTCGTAGCCGCCGGCCTCGACGGTGTGGACGCCGCCCGCGTCGTCGTCGATGCGCATCGTGCCCTCGTCCACGAACATCTGCACCCAGCGCTCGTGCAGGTGTCGTTCGATCCGCAGGCCCGTGTCGGATCGAACACGGCGGCGACGTCTCCGTCGGGCCCCTTCCCTCACGCCCCGAGCAGAGCGGCGGGCACGACCGCGATGCCGTCGCGGCGTCGGTAGGCCTGCGGGCCGGTGTGGATCACGACCGCGTCCAGCAGGTCGTCGCCGAGTTGCTCGCGGAGCCAGAGCAGGTGGCGCACGTCGCGGTCCTTCACCTCCGCTCCCAACTTGACCTCGATGGCGACCACGCGCTGGTCCGCCCGCTCGACGACCAGGTCGACCTCGCGCTGGCCACCATGCTGGCGGAGGTGAAACACGCGGGCCTCCGCGGCCTGCGCGAAGACTCGAATCCCCAGCGTGACGAGCGACTCGAACAGCCGCCCGAGAAGCGCGCCGTCACGGGCAGCGAACGCACCGGCGCCTCCGCCCGCGAGAAGGCCCTCTTCGCCCAGTCCGAGCAGCCGACACGCGAGGGCCGGGTCCGCCACGTGGTGCTTCGGCGGCTGGGCGAGACGGCTCAGGCGATTGCGGGTCGGGTGCCACGCCTCGACGGGGTCGAGGATCCAGAGGCGCTCGAGGATCTCGCGGTAGGGTTGCACCGTCGTCCTCGCCGGCTTGTCGCCCTGGCCGCCGGTGGACGCGTCGCGGATGGATTCGAACGAAGCGCACGTCGCGGTCGCGGCCGCGTAAGCCTTCATCCAGCGCAGGAGCCCGTCCGGATTCCGGAGCGTGATCCCCTGCTCGGCGAAATCGCGATCGACGACGCGACGCAGGTATCCGTCGAGTTGCGCGCGCAGCGCACGCCCGGAGAGCCGACGCATCCCGGGAAAGCCGGAGACCATGATCTCGCGTACGTAGTCCACCAACGAGACCTCCGTGCTTCCCTCGACCGGTCGACGCTCTCCCGCGAGCAGATCCGCGAGGCTCACGCTCGGCGAGCCGACCCCGCGCTCGGCGAGCGAGAGGGGGCGCAGTCGAAGAGTCACGATGCGGCCGGCCCCGGAGTGGGTTGGCGGGGTGGCAGGTCCGGCCGACCCGGTGAGCAGGAATCGATTGGGATCCGGGTTCTCGTCGACGGCCCGCCGAACCGCGTCCCACACCGCGGGAACGTGCTGCCACTCGTCGATCAGGATGGGCGTGGGGCCGTTCAGCACGACCCGGGGGTCCGCCTCGGCCACGACCCTGCGCGCCGGATCATCCAACTCCACGACGGTGGCCGCCCGCCGCAGGGCCGTGCCGGTCTTGCCGACCCCCTTCGGCCCTTCGAGAGCGACCGCGGGCAGCGCGCCGAGCAGTTCGTCGAGTTCGGCGTCCACCACGCGGGGGAGGTAGGGGTCTGGGCTACCGTTTCGCACCTTCTGGCACTACCATTTCGCAGGCTCCTAGGCTACTGTTTCCACGCCCGGGGTCTCCGCACTACCCGCGGCGTCCTGGGGTTGCGGCAGCGGCGCCCTCGGAACTCATCCGTCGTTGCGCCCTCTTGGCGTGCCGGAGCCGCTTCGCCTGCCAACCGTTGGCGCGAGCCCATCATAAAGGCCTCCGTCATCGGTCTCGTTCCTGCGGACCGACTCCGCTCCAGCTTTGCGCCGGCTCCGTCCAACCTGCCGTCGCCGTCGGAGCGGCTCCGCGGCGCGCTCGCGCGCCCGGAGATGGTCGTCTCGCGACAAATGAAAAAAAGTCGCGAAAAGGCCGGCCCACCACCCTGATTTTGGCCTGTTTTTTGCTCCTTATTTTCCTCGTTTTCCCGGCACGCGCGCCCATTTCCGCGTGCCTCCCTTCCACCGGCCGCCCCGTTTCCTCATTCCGCGGGACGGGTCTGCCCAAAACTTCAGCAAAGGAGACGAATGAGAGTACTCGTGTGTGGTGGTCGCAAGTTCGACGACAAGGCGATGCTCGAGCGAGCCCTCGGTGAAATCGAAATCACCGAACTGATCGAGGGTGGAGCAAAAGGCGCCGACAGATTGGCCCGGGAGTGGGCCGAGGCCCGAGGGGTCTCCGTCCAGACCTTCGAGGGCGAGTTCGGGCGCTACGGCCGCGCCGCCGGTCCCATCCGGAACAAGCGGATGCTCGCCGAGGGCAAGCCCGACCTGGTGGTCGCGTTCCCCGGCGGCTCCGGGACCGCAAACATGGTCGGCCTCGCCCGCGCCGCCGGGGTCCCCGTCCGGCTGGTTGCGTAGCCCCCGGCTCGGCCGGGGGGAGGGGCGCCCGTGCGTCGCGCCGCGCCGGCGCGCCCTCTCCCCCCGGCCCCGCTCGCTCCCCGGCGCATCGCCCCCCGCGAACCCCGAACCCCCAACCGGAGAAAGGAGACACGATGCCGTCCTGTCACTGGTTCGGCCGCAAGGACGCCCACTGCAACTACGCCCCCGACGACGCGGAGTACCCCGAGGGCATGTACTGCCCGCGGGACTGCCTCGGCGACTTCACCGAAGCCCTCCGCGAGGCCCTCGAATGGATGGGCGACGGAGACGAGGAGAACCTCGGGATCTGCGACGCCCACGGAACCGACGTCCTCGTCGGGGTCGAATACGGCCGCCCCTGGATCACCCACCTCATCCCGTGGACGCCCGCCCACGACTGGAAGGAACCCGGCAAGGAAGAGACCCCCGACGACGAAACCCGCTGAACCCGACCGGGTCGAACGACCCCGAACGAAAGGAGAGCGAACGAATGGCGGACTTCTGCAACTGGTACGGCTCGTTTTGCGGCTGCGGAGAAGTCGACGATCCGAGCAACCCTTATTACAGCCCCTGCCCACCCGACTGCGTCTGCGACTTCACCGAGGACGCGCGGGAGGCCTCGAAGTGGCTTCCCGAAGGACACGTGACCGACCTCGGCTGCTGCGAAGGTCACGCGACCGCGGTCTCGCTCGTGAAGCTGAACGGCAAGTTCTTCATCCAGCACGCCGTGCCGTGGCCGCCCTGCGACGATTGATCCGCGTGCAGGGCGTTCGTTGGCCGGCCCGCCGCACTGAACGACATCTCCTCGACGTCCCGGGCGTGCGCGGCCCCGGGGTCGCGGTGGACGGGCGGTCCAGGACCGCCGCCCATCCTCCCGCCGAAGCTTCCGTGATCGAGAAGGCCGTCACCCCCGGGTCGCCGGTCGATGCGCGCGAACCGCTCGACGACCCGGGGCGCGGCCCCTGCTCATTTCGCCTTCGCGGCGGCCGCGGCTTCGCGCTGTGCGGCCGCGAGCGAGTCCGCCTCGGTGGCGGCCGCCTCGTAGGAGTCGACGAGCTTCTTGCAGTGGAGCGCCGCACCGAGCTTCAGCGAGCGGTAGCCGGGCGCGGAGTACTCCTTGTCCATGGCTCGATGACGCGCGGCGGCCGCGCGCAGGTCGGACGCCTCCTTGGCGTAGGCAGCGGCGAGGGCCTCGTGCTCGGCCGGGGTCTGCGCGGCGGCGACCGCCTCGGCGCTCGGCGCCATGGGCGTGTCCGCGAGCGCGGGCGTGACGAGCGCGAAGGCCATCAGCAGGGGAAGGATCGTCGGCTTCATGGTGGACCCCTTCCGGAGTTCGCGTCGCGAGCGGTGGCACGCCCCATGCGCCCGCCGGCCGCGGCTGGTCGAGTTCGACGCATCGACTTGCGGCATGCCTGCGTCAATCCCCCGACCGCGCTCGGGTCCCGCACCCGCGCCGGGAGATGCGCGCCTCGTGCCGAGGCCGGTTCTGATCGAGGGACACCGGGGCACGACCCTTGGTACGGGCGCGTGAAGGCTGATCCAATCCGGCCCGGAGACCTCCCGATGAAGAACCGAGACCACCTCTCGAACCAGCGCCTCCTCGACATCCCGCGCGACCTCGCCGCGCACCTCGGCCGCGAGGCCGTCGAGGTGAACCGGCGCGGCGACTATGTCTCGCCCTCGGGCCGCACCGTCTCGATCGAGCGCGAACTCGACCACGCCCGCGCCGCCACCGTCGAGTACGCGCCGGATCACGCCTGGCCCCCGCCCCCGCAGCGCTCGAGCCACGCCCCCGCGATCGAGGTCTCCAACGAGACCACGCTGTCGGCCGCACGCCGCCTGCTCGACGACGGCCTCCCACCGACCGCCCTCAACTTCGCCGCCGCGACCAAGCCCGGCGGCGGCTTCCTCACGGGTGCGCGTGCGCAAGAGGAATACCTCGCCCGCTCCTCGGGGCTGCACGCGTGCCTCGAAGGTCGCTCCATGTACGAGGTCTGTCGCGCGCGCCTCGATCCCTTCTACGCCGACTGGGTGATCCACTCGCCCGCCGTCCCCGTCTTCCGCGACGACACGGGCGCGTTCCTCGAGGAGCCCTGGCCCTGCGGGATCCTGACCTCGCCGGCCGTGCAGGCGAACGGCGTCCGCAAGTACTGCCCCGAGCGCGAACACGAGATCGAAGCCGCGATGCGGAGTCGCGTGCGTTGCGTGCTCGCCGCCTCGGCCGCTCATGGCGCGCGCGCACTCGTGCTCGGCGCCTGGGGCTGCGGCGCCTTCGGCAACGACACGCCGACGATCGCGCGCCTCTTCCGCGAGGAGCTCGACGCGTGGGCCGCCGCGTTCGACCGGGTGATCTTCGCCGTGACCGACTGGTCGCCCGAGCGGAGGTTCATCGGACCGTTCGAGCGGGAGTTCGGCGGGGCACCGT
>JAFMJW010000215.1 GCA_017853315.1 Alphaproteobacteria bacterium | reverse complement strand
GCGTCGCGCGGACTCAGGCGGTGCGTGGTCGAGGTCCAGGTGGACACGCCCGAGGTGCAGCTGCAGGTCGTGACCGTGCAACCGTCCTTGCAGTCGCGATGGAACTCGTTCCAGGTCGCCGGGGCGATGCGCTCGTAATTCGCGAGCGTCTGGAGCTCCCGCAGGTTCGGGATCCGCCAGTCGCAGTGACCGGCGAAGCACGGTTTCGTGTTCAGCGCGGCGAGGAACTCGGAGACGATCGGTCCATCCATCGTGTAGGGCGCGACGGGTTGGCCCCAGGCGTAGACGTTGTCGAGATCATGGATCGAGCCGTCGTTCGACTTCTTCTCCCAGGCGAGCCCGGTGCGAAGGTCGGTGATCGTGCCGTCGCCCTCGTCGCGGTAGGAGGGATCGGCGCCGAGATGCAGGTCTCCGTCGGTTCCCGCTCCGAAGGACGTGACCTGCCCCGTCCGCAGCAGCGGCGCCGGTGCGCTCGCGCAGGCCCCCGTCGTTCCCGTCGTGCCGACACGGTCTCCCGAGGTTCCCGCCACCTCCGACGCGGGCCGTGCCGCCGGAGTCGGCGTGCTCGCGACCCGGGCGGCCTCTGCGGGAGGCGCTGCGAGGGCGGTCGACGACGTCCAGGCGGCGAGCAACAGGGTGGCGATCGCGATCCGCATCGTCGGGTTCTCCTTCGGGGCTTGGGACGCGGGAGCCTACCACCGTGGCCGCGCCGCTGCCCGCGGGGGCCCCGTGGACGCGCGAGAGCCCAGGGGCTCCCGTAGGCTGGCTCGTCCGCTCCGAAGAGACAGCCGTTGGAGGGTGGGTCCGCTAGAAGCGATGGCGAAGGCCGAGACCGACCAGAGGAATCCCCGATGCGAGTGCTGTTCGTCTGCCACGGAAACACCTGCCGCAGCCCGATGGCCGAGGTGATCCTCGCCGACCTCGCGTCGAGGGAGCCGGGGCTCGAACACCTCCGGGTCGAGTCGGCCGGGCTCGATGCGGGCGACGGCGAGCGGGCGTCGAAAGGGGCGGTGCAGGCGATGGTCGCGCGTCGTCTCGATCTCGGAGGGCACGAGTCGCGGCGACTCGGTCCCGACGTCCTGGCGGGCGTCGATCTCGTGCTCGCGATGACGACGGCCTATCGCAAGGCAGTCGAGAAGAAGTTCCGCGGCCTCGAGGCTCGCGTCTTCACCCTCGGCGAGTACGCGGGCGCCGCGGGAGCGAACGTCGACGTGTCCGATCCGATCGGCGGCTCGGCCGACGTCTACCGCGCCTGCGCCGCGCGCATCGAGGACCTGCTCCGTCGCGCGCTGCCGCGGCTCGTCGAGGAGGCCCGGTGACGGAACCGCATGTCCTCGCGCACGTCGAGACCGGACTCCCGGGGCGACTCCTGCGCGCGTCGCGCCCCGGACGCGGCTTCCGCGGCAGCCAGGGGCGGGTGGAGAACCCGGTCGTTCTCCCGTGGATCGAGGGCGTCGTCGCGGCGCTCGGCGGTGACGACCCCGTGCCCGAGGTGCACTACGTCTGCCTGCTCGGCAGGAAGGCGAAGGGGCGATCCGAGATCGCGGGCTTCTACGACGCGCGCGCGCCGTGGGAGACCTCGACGGCACCGCTCTTCGAGGACTGGCTGAACGAGGTCGCCGCCGGGCGTGCGCGCTTCGTCGTGCACCACTTCCCGACCGTCGACCGGGCACCGATCCCGCGGGACGTGGTCGAGGAGGTGGGCCGGTGCCTTCGGGAGTTGCTCGGCTCCGGCCACCTGGTCGTCCTGGGCTGCTCGGCGGCCGAGCGGCGCAGCCGGGAGATCCTCGCCGGGATGGGCTGGGACGACGCGCCGGAAGGCTGATCCCGCGGCCCGTCCCGGCGACCCGCAGGCGGCCCCCCGTCGCGAAACTCGAGACCGGCTCTTCCCTCGGGGCTGGCCGACTGGTTTGCTCGGATCATCGGCCCCGAGGGGCCCAAGACCTCCGAAGGGAGCACCCGGATGAGCAACGTTTTTCGATGGCAGACCCTGGCTTTCGCGCTCACGTGGACGGCGCTCGCACCGCTCGTCGCCGTCTCGGCGCAGGCCGCCCCGGTAGCGGGTACTCGCGTCGAAGCCGACGCGGTCGGCCGTGCCACGTGGGACGAGATGGTCGAGAACGACGCGCGCGCGGCGAAGTCGCCCGCGGGAGTCTCGGCCCCCGGCGTCGTGATCGAGCATCCCCCGTTCCCGCAGGAGCGGCGGCAGATTCCGCCCGCGCTCGTGCCGCCGTCCCTCGCGGCTCCCGCGTCGGTCGCCCCGGAGGCTCCGGCGGCCGACACGGTCGGCGGGATCGCGCCCTCCCCGTCGATCCTGAGCGCGGGTCTCGGTTTCGTGGCCCTGCCCGACGACAACACCTCGATCCCGCCGGACACCGACGGCGCCGCGGGGCCGTCGCACCTCGTGACGATGCTGAACACGCAGGTGCGCATCCAGTCGAAGACCGGGACCACGTCGAGCACGGTGTCGCTGTCGTCCTTCTGGACCACCGCGAGCGGCTTCTCCGGAAGCCCGTTCGATCCGCACGTGGTCTACGATTCGCAGAGCCAGCGCTTCATCGCGACGACCGACGCGAACGGCGGCCTCGCGACGTCCAAGGTCTGGCTCGCGGTGAGCGCGTCGAGCGACCCGACCGGCGCCTGGTACTTCTACCAGTTCACCGCCGAATCCGGCGGCGCCAACTGGGCCGACTTCCCCGGCCTCGGCGTCAACTCGAAGTGGATCGCCATCACGAACAACATGTTCCGGGTGAGCGACGACGCCTTCATGGGCAACAAGATGTGGGTCGTCGACAAGTCGAGCGTGCTCGCGGGCGGTTCCGCGACGACGACCGTCTTTGCGACCGACTTCGACTTCGTCGCTGGCTTCAGCGGCTTCGCGATGCAGCCGGCGCTCACTTTCGACGCCTCGCAGGCGAAGCTCTACCTTCTCGACGGCATGTACGAGGGCGGCGCGCTCCGCTACATGCGCCTGTCCGAGATCACGGGCACGGCCGCCTCGCCCGTCTGGGCGCCGACTTCGGGCTCGACGGTCACCGTGGGCTCCGGGCTCTTCACGGTTCCGACCGGCTTCTCCTCCGACACCCTCTTCGCGGCCCAGCAGGGGCTCGCCTCGACGTGCAGCGGCGGGACCAACGACGGCGGCGCCTGCAACACGAGCGCCGACTGCCCCGGCAGCGGTGCGTGCCGTCGCGTCGACTCGGGAGACACACGCATCTCGCCGATTCCCGTCCTGCGCAATTCGCGCCTCTGGGCGACCCACACCGCGGCCCTTCCCGCCGCCGGCGCGGTCAACCGCGTCGCCGTGTTCTGGTACGAGCTCAACCCGAGTTCGGCCGCGGCCCCGGTCGTCCAGTCCGGCTCGGTCGACGGCGGCGCGGGCGTCTTCCACTACTACCCCTCGATCGCCGTCAACCAGGCCAACGACGCCGTCATCGGTTTCTCGCGTTCGAGCTCGGCCCTCTTCATCGAGGCCGTGCGCGTCGGGCGCATGTCGTCGGACTCCGCCGGGACGATGGGGGCCGTCACCGTGCTGAAGGCCGGAGAGGACACCTACTTCAAGACCTTCGGCGGCACCGGCAACCGCTGGGGCGACTACAGCTCGACCGTCGTCGATCCCGCGGACGACACGACCTTCTGGACGCTCCAGGAGTACGCCGCGACCAGCGTCGGCAGCGGCGTGAACGACGATCGCTGGGGCACCTGGTGGGCGCAGGTCCTGTCGGACTCGGCGACGCCGACCCCGACACCGGTCCCGACGCCGACGCCGGTTCCGACGCCGACCCCGACTCCGACGCCGACGCCGACGCCGACCCCGACTCCCACGCCTGCGCTGCTGTGCCCCGCCTCGCCGACGATCTGCACGGCGCCGTCGGCCTCCGGCAAGGCGACGATCTTCATGAAGATCGACCCGTCGAGCCACGACCGCGACCGCCTCACCTGGAAGTGGAACGCGGGCAACGCGACCACCAAGGCGGAGTTCGGGAGCCCGCTTTCAACGACGAACTACCGGCTGTGCATGTACGACGCCTCCAGCACGTTGATCTCGACGATCCTCGTGCCGGCGGGCGGACAGTGCGGAACGCGCACCTGCTGGAAGGAGAACAAGCCGGGCTACGGCTACAAGAACGCAGGGCTCACGCCGAACGGCGCCCTCACCGTCAAGTTGAAGGAGGGGACGACCGGCGGCTCGCAGGTGCAGCTCGTCGGCAAGGGCAGTCTCCTGCCCGACCCGACGATCCCGGTGAGCCTGCCCTTGACCGTGCAGATGCGGAACTCGCTCGGGAACTGCTGGGGAGCGGTGTACGGAAGCGACCCGAAACTGAGGAACGACGCCGGCCCGCCCGCGATCTTCAAGGCGAAGTCGAACTGACGCCCGGGGCGGCGCGGCGGGGCCCTCGGCTCCGTCGTGCCGCCAGGGCGCCGGCGATCACGAGTCCCCAGCCGATCGCGAAGGTCGCGAGCCCCGCACCCAGCCCCGGCGCGCGGTACTCGAAGTCGACGCGGTGGCGGCCCTCGGGCACGAGCACGCCGCGGCCCAGTTGGTTCGCCGCGAAGACCTGCGCCGGCTCGCCGTCGACGCGCGCCGTCCAGCCCGGCGCGATCGGGTCGGTGAGCACGAGGACCGCGGGCCGCTCCGCGTCGACCTCGATCCCGACCCTCTCCGGATCGTCCCGGACGATCCGGGCCGCCCGCAACGACGACGGATCCGTCGGCGGGTCGAGGAGGGTCCGGGCACCGACTTCCGGCGGATCCCCCGTCAGCACGACCTCGGCGCGGGGATCGAAGGCGGGTGATCGCACGGTGGCGAGTGCCGCGTCGTCGTCCGCGACGAATCGCGCCCGCTCGATCGTGTAGGCGCGCGGAAAGGCCGACGGATTCTGCCACAGGGCCCAGCCGCCGTGGCGTCCGATCATGCGAAACGGCGGCGTCCGGTCGGGCATCGGCAGGTTGCCCCGCAGGAGCACCGTCCGGACCGACGCCATGTCGAGCATCTCGGGGCGCGCGATCGGCTCGTTCATCGGAAGGAACCCGACGAAGATGTCCGGCTGGCCCGGCTCCGGCGGCGGCTTCCCGACGATGCCGTGCAGGTATCCCGCGAGGCGGCGCGAGGAGAGGGGGTTGTAGTCCTCGAGCGAGCGCACGTGACGACGCCCCGGCTGCTTCGGGCAGATGCCGTCGACGGGGCCTCCACCGGTGAGGAGGGTCCGGTGGTCTCGGCTCGTGCGCTCGACGAGGGACATGAGTTGCGGCGGTCCGTGCAACCGCGAGGGCGGAAGCGTCCAGGGGAGGGCGGACTCGAGCCGACGCGGAGCGAACAGGCACCAGAGCGCCGCGGCCGAGAGCAGCCCCGCGACGGTCTTCGAAGCCGCGCCGCCCCGCTGGAGCCGGGTCGTTCCCAGGGCCGCGCCGACCGCGAAGAGGAAGCCGAACACGAACGACAGCCGCTCGGGCAGCCGGAACGACGAGAAGCCCGGGAGGACGCGGAACAGCGGGAAGGCCCATCCTCCGCGTCCGAGGCTCATCTCGACGACGATCACGGTGGCGACGAGCAGCACGAGACCGAAGCGGCCGTGGCCGAGCCCGCCCACGACCGCGAGAGCGAGCACCGGAATCGAGACGAGGGTCTGCGAGGCCGGCGCCCAGGGCGAGAACATCCGGTAGCCGCGCGTCGTCGCCTCGATGAAGGCCCAGAAGTCCAGCTGGTCGTCGGTGAGTGGTTGC
>JAFMJW010000036.1 GCA_017853315.1 Alphaproteobacteria bacterium | reverse complement strand
AGCGAGAAGTCGCTCTCGATGATGGGGAGGAAGCCGAGCGCGAGCGGGACGCCGACCGCCTTGAACTCGCGCCGGATGATTCCCATGTACTTGGCCGCGGACCCGAGCCCGCGCCGGATCTTCCTCGGGTCGCGCTCGAGCATGACCTCGGCCCGGGAGACGACCTTGGGGTCGGACGCCTCCGGCCAGAGGCTCTCGGTCCCGGCGAGGAAGGCCTCGGCCCGGTCCATCGCGAGGGACTCTTCCCAGCTCGCGAAGCTCGCCCCCTGCAGGGCGTCCGGGGATCCCACGCGCGGCCCGCTCCAGCCGTTCGGGGAGGACTGCCCTCCGGCCACCGAGCCGCCGAACTGGTGGGAGACCCCGGGGTCCATGCGCGAAGGATCGAGCATGGACGACGGCTTCAGCCCCGGCTGCGCACAGCCGATGGCAAACGTCATCATCCCCACCACCACCGCAGCTTTCAGGACTCGCATGCGCGCCTCCTCAGGCTGACCCGGTCGATCGACCGGCCACGGCGTGGCCTCGATCGTCACGACCAGTTCCCTCTTCGCGCCCGGGCCTTGCCCCCGCGGGATTCCCTCCCGGGGACGGCGGCTCACGGGACCCGCGGTTTAAACCGTCGCAGGGCGCCCGTGTCAATCGGGGGGGGCGGGAATAGACGATAGGGGCCCCCGAGTTCCAACAACCCCCTCGTGGCCCCTTGCCCGCGCCGTCGAGGGGGAGATAGGACGCCTCTCATGGACCAGAATCGACGGCTCCGGATCCTCTCCCCCGTCGCGGCCGGCCCCGGGCAGCAGCGCCCGCTGGCCGCCCGTCCGGCCGCCCTCCTCGGGCGACGGGTCGGGATCCGGCGCGATCGCACCTGGGGCTCCTTCGAGGTCTTCACCGACGAGGTCGCCCGCCTGCTGCGCGAGCGGACGGGGGTCTCCGAGGTCGTCTTCTTCGACCCCGGGACCCGGATCGGCACGCCGGAACACGAGAGCGCGCGGGTGGTGGACTTCGCCCGGGAGGTGGAGGCCGCCGTCGTCGGCCTCGGCACTTGAGGGTCCTGCACGTCGTGGAGTGTCCACGACTCCGTCACCGTCGAGAACGCGGGAACGCCGGCCGTCGTCGTCGTGACCGAGGCCTTCGCCAACCTGGCCCGGACGGCCGCGGCGGCGCGAGCCTGCGGGTCGCTCCCGGTCGTCGTCCTGCCCCATCCCATGGAGGGCCGGCCCCGCGAGGAGATCGAGCGGATCGCCCGGGAGCGCTTCGAGGAGATCGTCGCGGCCCTCACCCGGGGATCCGGCCCGGGCGGCTCCGCGTCGCCTTGACCCCGGCGTCCGCGAACTCCCATATCCGCTGATGGCCCGGGGAACGCTGGTCTCGGAGAGCCTGTCGGTCGGCGACGACCCGGCCGCGGTCTTCGATCTCGTCGAGCGCAACGGCTGGGGCGACGGCCTGCCGGTCATCCCGCCCACCGAAGAGCGGGTGCAGGCCATGCTGGAGGCGACCCCGCTTCCGCCGGAGCACGTGGTCGGCATCGTCGACCCTCGGCGCGGGGCCGCGACCGTGGAGAAGGTCGCGGTGAACGCCGTGCTCGCCGGCTGCGCGCCGGCGGTCTTCCCGGCGGTGCTCGCCGCGGTGCGTGCCGTGACCCGGCCCGAGTTCAACCTGCATGCGCTGAACACGACCACTTGCAGCGCCACGCCCGCGCTCATGCTGAACGGCCCGGCGCGCGGGGCGCTCGGGATCGAGTGCGGCTACTCCTGCCTCGGCCACAACGGCCGCGCCAACGCGACGATCGGTCGCGCGCTCCGCCTGGTCATGCGCAACGTCGGCGGCTCGATTCCCGGCGAGGTCTCGAAGTCCTGCTTCGGGCAGCCCGGGCGCATCTCGCTCTGCTTCGGCGAGTGGGAGGAGCGCAGCCCCTGGGAGCCCTTCCACGTGCGCCGCGGCTTCGACCGCGAGCAAAGCGTGCTCACCGCCACCTGCGCGACCGGGACGCAGGACATCGCCGACGTGTTCTCCGAGACCGGGGCCGATCTCCTCGGCGTGCTCGCCCACGGCATCGACTGGATCGGCAACAACAAGGTGCTCGTGCCGCAGGACAAGGGCGACATGCTGCTCCTGCTCTGCCCCGACTTCGCCGACAAGATCGCGCGCGACGGGTACTCGGTCGAGGAGGTGCAGCAGGCGCTGTTCGACGGCACGCGCACGCCGATCGAGCGCTGGCCGCGGGGGCTGTGGCCGAAGCTCGAGGAGCGCGGCTACGTCGAAGCGGACGGCACGGTGCCGCTGGCCGCGCGGCCCGATCAGTTCCTGGTCGCGGTCGCCGGCGGCCCCTCGGGCCACCACGCGCTCTGGTTCTGCACCTTCGGGCTCACCTGGACCGTGAGCGTGCCCTTCTCGCTCGACGACGCGTCCGGGGCCGAGGGAGAGGCCTGCGAGCTGCCCGCGCGGGGGGCATCGTGACGCGGGGGGGCTCCGGGATGCGACGTTCGCCCGCTCGACACCGGCGCGGCGCAGGCCGGGTCGAGGCGACCGGCGGACACCGTCCGGCCGGGAGAGGGCTGCTCGTCACCGCGAGAATCACGGGGCTCCTCTCCGCCGCGGCCGCGCTCGCCCTGGCCGTCGCGGCGCCCGCCCAGCCCCCCGCCGACGTCCTCCCCTACCGCCTCGCCTTCGGGCGCCCGATCTACTCGGCCGACACCGAGACCGCCGCCTACCTCTGGATCCAGGGCGGGCGCATCCGGTTGCGGCTCGCGACCGACGGCGCGGAGCATCGCTTCGCGGGAGAACTCCGCACCGACCGCGAAGGCCTGTTCGAGGACGTGCTCCCGACCGGCGAGAACGTCCGCATCCGCCAGCTCCGGCCCGGCAAGCTCCTGTTCGACGCCCGCACCCGCAGCGGCGAGGACGGCTTCGACGTGACGCTCGGCGGAAGCTTCGACCAGCTGACGGTCGACCTCGAGGTCGACGGCGAGCGGCGCGCCGAGCTGCTGCGGATCGGCGAGGACAAGATCGCGCCGGCCGCCCTGCCCGCCCGCCTCGAGCTGCGCAAGGCCACCTCGACCTGGATCGATCGCTTCGGCTTCTGAACCGCGGCGCCGCTCAGGCGGGACCGAGCACGAGCTCGATCGGCGTGCCGTCGGGGTCGCGCGCGAAGACCGCGACCGCGAGCCCGTCGATCTCGACCACGGTGTCGGCTTCGACCCGCCCGCCGCCCGCCTCGACCGCCGCCATCGCCTCGCGCACGTCGGGGACGCGCACCGAGAGGTGGGTGAGACCCAGGTCGTTCATGCCGCGCTTCGGCGCGGCCCCCGGCGATCTCGGGCTCGCGTAGTGCAGCAGCTCGATGCGGAAACCGTCGCGCTCGAGGTAGAGCGCGTGCAGCGAGACGCCGCGGAGCGCGAGCAACCGGTCGGCCATCTCGTTCTCGACGCGCAGCTCGGGAAACTCGGACGAGAGGGCGAAGCCCATCACGTCGCGCCAGAAGCGCAGCGAGCGCTCCATGTCGGAGACGCAGAGTCCCAGGTGGGTGAGCCGTCCGCCGATCGCCATGTCGCGCCTCCCGGGATCCCGGTTTCAGCCGGCGCGCAGGCGGCGCGCGGCCTCGATCGCGAAGTAGGTGAGGATCAGGTCCGCGCCGGCGCGACGGATCGCGACCAGCGACTCGTCGACCACTCGCGCCTCGTCGATCCAGCCGCGCGCGCCCGCCGCGCGGATCATCGCGTACTCGCCGGACACCTGGTAGGCCGCGACCGGCACGTGGCAGGCCGCGCGCACCGAGGCGATCACGTCGAGGTAGGCGCCGGCCGGCTTCACCATGACCATGTCGGCGCCCTCGGCGAGGTCGAGTTCCATCTCGCGCAGCGCCTCGCGGCCGTTCGGCGGGTCCATCTGGTAGCCGCGCCGGTCGCCGAACTGCGGGGTCGAGTCCGCGGCGTCGCGGAACGGGCCGTAGAGCCCCGAGGCGTACTTGACCGCGTAGGACAGGATCGCCGTGCCCTCGTGGCCCGCCGCGTCGAGCGCCCGGCGGATCGCGCCGACCCGTCCGTCCATCATGTCGGAGGGCGCCACGACGTCCGCACCGGCCCGCGCGTGGCTCACCGCCTCGCGCGCGAGCAGCTCGAGCGTCGGGTCGTTCGCGACGTCGCCGTCGACGATCACGCCGCAGTGGCCGTGGTCGGTGTACTCGCACATGCAGACGTCGGTCACGAGCAGCATCTCCGGCAGCGCGCGGCGCAGCTCGGCGAGCGCCTGCTGCACGATGCCGTCCTCGCGCCAGGCGTGGCTTCCGACCGCGTCCTTTCCCTCGGGGATGCCGAAGAGGATCACCGAGCGCACGCCCGCCTCCCACGCGCGGCCCGCCTCCTCCGCGACCCGGTCGACCGACCACTGTCGCACGCCCGGCATGGAGCCGACCTCGACCGACTTGCCGCGGCCCGGCACGACGAAGAGCGGCAGCACGAGCTGCTCGGGCGAGAGCCTCGTCTCGCGCACGACGGCGCGCAGCCGCGCGGTCGTGCGCAGGCGGCGCGGGCGAACCGACGGGAACGATCCGGACATCAGGACTCCTCTCCGCGCACGACGCGGGTCGCGCGAGTGGCGCCGGCCTCGGCGCCGAAGTGGCGGGAGATCGCCTCGACGAGCGAGGGGACCGTGTAGGGATCGGCCGACACCGCGACCCGAAGCCCGGCCTCGACCGCGGTCGCCGCCGTGACCGGGCCGATGCAGGCGACGGCCGCGTCGCCGATCCGCTCGCGACCCCGCTCCGGGTCGGCCTCGTCGAGCAGCGCGAGGAAGCCGCGCACGGTGCTCGAGCTCGTGAACGCGACCGCGTCGACCGGGGCCTCGTCGAGTGCGGCGCGCAGGATCTCGACGCTCCCGGGCGGTCTCCTGCTGCGGTAGGTCACGACCTCGTCGACCAGCGCGCCCGCGGCCGCGAGCTGCTCGGGCAGGATCTCGCGCGCGCCCGCCGCACGCGGCAGCAGGAAGCGGCGGCCCGCGAGATCGAGCCCGCGGAACGCGTCGAGCAGCCCCTCGGCGCGATGGTCGCGCGGGACGATCTCGGGCCGGAGGTGGAGTCGTTCCAGCGAGCGCGCCGTCTCCGGCCCGATCGCGGCGAGCCTCGCCCGGTGCAGGGCGCGCAGGTCGAGGCCGCGAGCGTCGAGCGCCGCGACGAAGCGCTCGACGCCGTTCACGCTGGTGAAGACGACCCAGTCGTAGGACTCGATGCGGTCGAGTGCCGCGTCGAGCGGGGCCGACGAATCCGGCGGCGCGATCTCGATCGCCGGCACCTCGACCACCCACGCCCCCTGCTCGCGCAGCAGCTCGCTCATGCGCCCGGCCTGGGCGCGCGCCCGGGTCACCACCACGCGGCGCCCGAACAGCGGACGGCGCTCGAACCAGTCGATCCGCTCCCGCAGCGCCACCGTCGGCCCGACGACGAGCGTGACCGGCGGGCGCAATCCCTCCCGCTCCACGACGTCGGCGACGTCCGCAGCGGTCGCGACGACGGTCCGCTGGCGCGGCGTGCCTCCCCACCGGATGGCCGCGGCCGGCGTGTCGCCGGGGAGTCCCGCCACGAGCAGCCGCGCCAGGTTCGACCTCATCTGCGTCACGCCCATGAGGAGCACGATCGTGTTCCCGGCGCGCGCGACGCGCTCCCAGTCGACTCGCGATCTCTCGCCCGCCTCGTGGCCCGTCAGGACCGTCACCCCGGACACCCAGTCCCGGTGGGTCACCGGGATGCCGGCGAAGGCCGGGACCGCGATCGCCGCCGAGACGCCCGGGACGACCTCGAAGCGCAGACCCGCCGACCGGAGCGCCTCGGCCTCCTCGCCGCCGCGGCCGAAGAGGAAGGGGTCGCCGCCCTTCAGGCGCACGACGGTCCGGCCCTCGCGCGCATGGCGGACGAGGAGCGCGTTGATCTCGCCCTGCTCGAGCAGGTGGCGTCCGGTGCCGTGCTTGCCGGCGAACACGCGCTCGGCCGACGCGGGCGCGAGCCCCAGCAGGTCCGCGTTCGCGAGGTGGTCGTAGACGACGACCTGAGCACGGCCGAGGCACTCCCTGCCCCGCAGGGTGAGGCAGCCGGGATCGCCGGGGCCTGCGCCCACGAGGTAGACGATCCCCTCCACGCGGCGTCCCTACCGCCACCCCGGAGACGAGGCAACCGCCCGGGAGGCGTCCGTCCACCCGCCGACCGCGTCACGCCGAGCACGTGCTTGGCCGCCGCGCGGCACGTCGCTAGGGTCGAGGCGTGCGAAGTCCTCTGCTTCCCCTTCTCGCGGCGGCGGTGCTCTGCGCCGCGACCCCGGCGGCCGCCGCGCCGCGCGGCGCGGATCGCACCAAGGCGGCCACGCGCGTGACGGGAGCCTCGGTCGAGATCCGGGGCGAGGTGGTCGACCTCGATTGCTACCTGCGCGACGGAAGCCGCGGCGCCGGACACCGCGGTTGCGCGACCGCGTGCGTCGCACACGGCGGCAGCCTCGCGATCCTCGAGGACGACGGCGGCAGGCTCTACCCGCTCGCGGGCGACAAGGTCGCGAGCGACCCCGACAAGCCCGTCCGCGAACTCATCGCCCGCCACGTCCGGGTGCGTGGACGCCTCTGGGAGCGTAACCGCGGCCGCATCCTCGTGATCGACGAGGTCGAAGCGCTCGATACGCCGCCCTGAGGCGGCAGCGCAGGCTTCGGAGCGGCCGGTCGTCGACCGGTCGCCCTCGGGCGTGCCACCGTCAGACGCTGCCGACCTCGCGCTCCGCCTCGTCGAGGATCGCGCGCGCGCCGCGCTCGAGCAGGGCGCGGGCGAGCCGTGCACCGGCCTCGCGCGCCCCCCCGGGCCCGACGTCCACGGCGTCGCGCAGGACCGTGCGACCGTCGAGGCTCGCGACCAGGCCGTCGAGGCGAAGCCCGCCGTCCGAGTCCCGCCGCGCGTGCGCCGCCACCGGCACCTGGCAGCTCGCGCCGAGCTCGCGCAGGAAGGCGCGCTCGGCCTCGCAGGCCGCGAGCGCCGCGGGGTCGTGGAGCGCCGACAGGAGCTCCGAGGTCCGCTCGTCCCCCGCGCGCACTTCGAGCGCGAGCGCGCCCTGGCCCGGGGCCGGGAGGAAGCGCCGCGGGTCGAGCGGCAGTGCACCCACGTCGAGCGAGAGGCGACGCAACCCGGCCGAGGCGAGCACGATCGCGTCGAACTCGCCGTCGCGCAGCTTGCGCAGGCGGGTGTCGACGTTGCCGCGCATCGCGACGACGTCGAGGTCCGGGCGCAGCGAGCGCAGGAGCGCGCGGCGGCGCAGGCTGCCGGTCCCGACCCGGGCCCCGCGCGACAGCGCTTCGAGCGGGTCGCCCGAGAGCGGCTCTCGCGCGACGATCACGTCGCGCACGTCCTCGCGCTCGGGCACCGCCGCGATCGCGAAGCCCGCGGGAAGCTCGGCCGGCACGTCCTTCATCGAGTGGACGGCGAAGTCGACCTCCCCCGCGGCGAGCGCCTCCTCGATCTCCTTCAGGAACAGGCCCTTGCCGCCCACCTTCGCGAGCGAGACGTCGACGAGCTTGTCGCCCGAGGTCCGGATGACGACGCTCTCGACCGGCACTCCGGTCGCCTCGACGCGGCGGGCGATCGCGCCGGACTGGGCGAGCGCGAGCGCGCTGCCGCGGGTCCCGAGTCGCAGCCGCGCCGCGCCCGGGCCCACCGGGCGCGGGTCACTCACCCTGGTCGTCCCCGTCGTCGCGGACGCCCGGCCCGCCGCGAGCCTCGCCCTCGAGCGGCTCGAGCGCGAACAGGCGGTGCACCATCTCCGCGATCTCGGCCGCGGACTCCGCGTCGGACTCGCTGGCGAGTGCCTTCAGCATCGCGGTCGGCGCGTGCAGGATCTTGTTCACGATCGCGGTCGTCATCGCCTCGAGCGCGCGGCGCTCGGGCGGCTCGAGGCGCTGGAGCGCCGAGAGCGCGCGATCGAGCTCCGCGCGTCGGATCTGGTCGAGGCGCCCGCGCAGGGCGACGATCGTCGGCGTCAAGTCGCGCGCCGAGAGCCCCCGCCAGAACCGCTCGGTCTCCTCCTCGACGATCTCTTCGGCCCGGATCGCCTCGCGCTCGCGCTCGGCGCGGTGCTCGTCGGCCACCCGGGAGAGGTCGTCGATGTTGTAGAGGTAGACGTTGTCGAGGTCGTTGATCGCGGGGTCGAAGTTGCGGGGAACGCCGAGGTCGATCAGGAACATCGGCTTGCGGCGGCGCGCGCGCATGACGTCGGCCATCTGCCCGACCCCGAGGATGTGGCCGCTCGTCGCGACCGAGCCGAGGACCACGTCGGCGAGGTGCAGGTACTGCGTGTAGCGCTCGAAGGGCACCGGCGTGCCGCCGAAGCCGCGCGCCATCTCGACCGCGCGGTCGAACGAGCGGTTCGTCACGATGACGCTCGCGATGCCGTGCCCCTGGAGGTGGCGCGCCGCGAGCACGCTCATCTTGCCGGCGCCGATGATCATCGCCGTCTTGTCGCCGAGGTCGTCGAAGATGCGCTGGGCGAGGTCGACCGCGGCCGAGCTGACCGAGACCGCCTTGCTCGCGATGCCGGTCTCGGAACGCACGCGCTTGGCGACCCGGAACGCCCGCTCGAAGCACGGCCGGATCCGCGCGGACGCGATGCCGTCGTCGGTGGCGAGCCGGTACTGCTCCTTCAGCTGGCCCAGGATCTGCGGCTCGCCGACCATCATCGAGTCGAGGCTCGAGGCGACGCGGAACAGGTGGCGGACCGCCGCCCGGCCCCGGTGGGCGTAGCGATGCTGGTCGAGCAGCGCCGGCGGCACCGAGTGCTCGCGGCCGAGGAACTCGACCACGGGCCCGACCGGGTCCGCGTCCGCGCGCACCATCGCGAAGACCTCGACGCGGTTGCAGGTCGACAGCACGACCGCCTCGACGACGCCCGGGCTGCTCGCGACCAGGCGGCGCGCCGCGGGGGCGAGCCCCTCGGCCGAGAACGCCATCCGCTCGCGCAGCGAGACCGGGGCGGTGTGGTGGCTGATGCCCACGACCCAGAACTCGAGATCCGGGCGGGCGCCGCCGTCGGGGCGCAGCCGGGTGACCTTGGACTGCGGCTGCGCGCTCATCCGAAGCTCACCGCGTGGCGCCCCGGCGAGAACAGGTTCACGCCGATGAAGGAGACCAGGAGCACGAGGAAGCCCGCGATCGTGAGGCGCGCCGCCTGTCGTCCGCCCCAGCCGACGGTGACCCGGCCGTGCAGGAGCCCCGCGTAGAGCATCCAGATCACCGCGGTCCACATCGTGCGGGGCTCCCAGGACCACAGTCGTCCGAACGAGAGCTCGGCCCACAGGACCCCGGAGAGGATGCTGAGCGTCAGCATGACGAAGCCCCAGGTGAGGCAGCGGTAGTTCGCCTGGTCGAGCGTCTCGAGCGAGGGCAGGCCGCGCATCCGCGCGTCGAGACTGTGCGCCTTCAACTTCCTCTCCTGCCAGAGGTAGATCAAGGACACGAGGCAGGCGAAGGCGAACGCCGCGTTGCCGAGGAAGGCGAGCCCGACGTGGACCGGGAGCCATGGGCTGCGGAGCGCCGCCGGCAGGTCGCGGACGCCCCCGTGATCGACCAGCGCCATGAGCGCGCCCGCGAAGGCGATCGTCGCGACGATCGCGCCGAGCACGGCGAGGCGATAGCGGCGCGCGATCGCGAGGAAGATGCCCGCGACGAGCCAGGTGAGGAAGGCGACCTGCTCGGCGAAGCTGCCGACGGCGAAGCTGCCGACCTCGCCCGAGCGCAGGAGGATCGCGCCTGCCTGCAGCAGGAAGCCCGTGCCGAGCGACCAGGAGGCGACGCGGCGGGTCGTGTTCCCGGGCTGGGCGAGGTCGATCCCGCCCGCCAGGATGGCGCACAGGTACGCGAGCAGGCTCGCGTGGAGCAGGTTGCTCTCGTTCATCGCGCCCCGGCCCCTTCGACCCTCGCCTCGGCCGGCGCCGGCCGGCGCCGGGGCACGTCGGCGAAGGCGCCGTCCACGAGTTGGTCGATGCGCCCATCGTCGCCGCGGCGCAACGCCTCGAGCAGCCCGCCTTCGATCAGCGCGAGGAACGCGCGCTGGCGCGCCTCGCCCGGCTCGTGCCGGTCGCGCAGGTCGGCGAGCAGCCGGACCGCGCGCTCGTACTCGTCGCCGAGCCAGGCGTCGAGATCGCGGCGAATCGCCCCCGAGAGCGCCGGGCTCGCGCCTCCGGTTCCGATCGCGATCGTGATCGGGCCGCGCTCGACGACGGCCGGCGTCGTGAAGGAGCAGCGCGAGGGCTCGTCGACGGCGTTCAGCCACACCCGCGCGCGCTCGGCGTCGGAGGCGACGAGATCCTGCACCGCCGGCACGCCGGTCGCCGCGTAGGCGAGCCAGGCGCCTTCGAGGTCTCCTGTCCGGTAGCCCCGGCGCACGAGGCGGAGCCGGCCGGCGGCCGCCATGTCCTCGATCTCGAGGCTGCAGGCGGGGGTGACGACCGTCACCCGCGCACCCGCCTCGACCAGCGCGGCGGCCTTGCGGGTGCCGACGGGACCGCCCCCGACGACGACGCAGACGCGGTCTCGGACGGTGAGGAAGACGGGGACGTTCCGCATGGCCGTGGCCACCGCAGCGGCGCCTCCACCATAGCGCCGGACCGGTTCGGTGGCGAGGCGCCGGGCGCCGCCCGAGACCGGGCCCCCGTCAGAGCGAGTTGCTGGGAACCCGGATGATCTGGCCGGCCTGGACGCCCCCGCGGACGTTGTTCATGCCCTGGATCAGGGCGACCGTCGTCCCGTAGCGGCGGGCGATCGAGAACAGGGTCTGGCCGGGCGTCACCCGGTGCGCCACGACCCGGGTCTCCTCCCTGGCCTCCCGGGTCCGGACCGGCTTCACCCTCGCCTCCCGGACCGTCGCCTCGCGCACGCGAGGGCTCTCGACCTCGGCCACGCGCACCGGCTCGGGGGCCACGGCGGGACGACGCTCGTCGACCGGGGCCGATGCGACCTGGACCTGCGCCTCGACCGGCGCGCGACGCAGTTGTGCGACCGTGTCCGACGCCGCACCCGGGACGCGCAGGACGTAGCCCACGGGCATCGAGGCCGAGCCGGTGCGCACCGCCGGCATGAGCGCGGGGTTGAACTGCGCGAGTTCGTCGTCGCTCACGCCGAGAGCGCGCGCGGCCGTCTGCAAGCGCATCGGCCGGTCGAGGCGGACCTCGACGGCGTCGAGCGGCTCGGGCGAGTGGAGCGGCCGGAAATGGCGCTTCGAGATGTCGATCAGCTCGAGCACGGCGACGAACTCGGCGTAGAAGTTGCGCGACGCGAACCCGAAGGCGCGACCGCGGTAGCGGGTCGCGATCTCGCCGATGTCGGTCGTCCCGGTCTCGGCCACGCCGTTGGCCACGCCGCCGCGGCCGTGGTTGTAGGCCGTGATCGCGAGCGGCCATGCACCGAGCGCCGCGTGGTCGCCGGAGAGGTGGCGGACGGCACCCGCGGTCGCCCGGATCGGGTCGCGGCGCTCGTCGACGTCGTTCGCGACCCGCATGTACTGCCGCCCCGTCGACGGCATGAGCTGCCACACGCCCGCGGCGCCCACCTTCGAGTAGGCCTCGACGTTGAACGTCGACTCGACGAGCGGCAGGCGGGCGAGCTCGACCGGCAGGCCCTGCGCCGCGAACATCGCCTCCATCTTGTCGATGTAGCGGCTCTGGCGAGCGAGCCCGCGGTAGAAGTTCTCGCGCAGGCCGGCCTGGGTGCGCAGTCGCTCGACGGCGTCGAGGTACTTCGAGTTTCCGGGCACGTCGGCGAACATCGCCTGCACCCGGCGCTCGTCGGGCCCGAGCAGCGCCGGGTCGGGATTCGGGCCGAGCGAGTGCAGGCGCAGCAGCGTCTGGCGGGCCCGCTCCTTGGCCTCCTCCACCCGGGCCTTGCGAAGGACCTCCATGCCGGTCGACGGGCCGGAGCCCTCGACCGGGTACCAGTCGCGGAAGTCGACGACCTCGTAGACCTTGCCGAGGTAGAGAGTATCGTGCACGACCACCTGGTGCTTCGACCAGGACGCGAAGACCCGCTTCCAGAACTCGATCGCGGGCCGGAGCTTCGCGGGTTTCGGGAAGTCCTCGGGCCGAGCGGACGCGCGGCTCGCACCTCCGACCAGGCAGGCACACGCGACGATCGCCGCGAGGAGCCGGCGGGAGCGCGTCCGGCCGCTGGCCGCGGGCGAACTGGTTCCAGAAGCGAGCACGTTCTTCATCCGCGTCTCCCTGCTCCGGTCGCCACGGACCACTTCCGTGCCACCGACCCCATCCGCCGACCACCACCACCGCGCCGGAGCGACGACGGGCCCAGCCCTCGGCCGCTCGGGTTTCGGAGCGCCATAGCAGGGGCTATCGCCTCGCGTCAATGCAGGAACGACGCGGCCTTTTCGTCGATCCGGGCCGTCGAGGGCGGGCTCGTCCGGGCCTCCCGGGCGGGCAGCCGGCGCGCGCCACGGCCGCCGGCCCCGGCCGGCCGGCAGACCGCGGGCCTCGCCGCCCGGGCGCTTCTCGCCGGGGCGCTGGTCGGGTGCCTCGCCCTGCCCGGCTGCACCGGCTCCCCGGAACCTCCCGCCGACTTCGCCGTCGTCGGCCTCGAAGCGGCACCGAACACGCTCGACCCGCGCAAGGCCCTCGATGCCGCCTCCGCCCAGGCGTCGGACCTGGTCTTCCGCGGGCTCACGCGCCCGGGAGACGACGGCGGCTTCGTGCCCGACCTCGCGTCGAACTGGACGGTCGACGGACTCGAGTGGCGCTTCCGCCTGCGGCCCGCGCGCTTCCACGACGGCTCGCCGGTGCGCGCCGCCGACGTCGTCGCGACCTGGCGATCGCTCGCGTCGCCGTCGATGCGCGGGCTGCGCCAGGCGGAACTCGAGCCGATCGCCTCGGTCGACGCGCTCGACGACGAGACGGTGCGCTTCGTGCTGCGCGAGCCGCACGCACCGTTCCTCTCGACCACGACGATCGGCATCGTGAAGCGCGCCTGCGCCGAGGACGGGCGCGAGTGCGAGGTCGGCAACGGTCCCTTCCGCATCGTCTCGCAGGACGCCGACACCGTCGTGCTCGCGGCGGCCACGACCGCCGACGCCCCGCCCGCTCTTCCCGGCGTCGTGCTGCGCGCCTCGCCCGACGGCGCCTCGCGCGCGCTCGGGCTCGCCCGTGGCACGATCGACCTCGTGCAGAACGCGGTCGAACCCGAACTGCTGCCGTGGCTCGAGCGGCGCGGGCTCGTGGTCGACTCGAGGCCCGGCTCGACCTTCCAGTACCTCGGCCTGAACCTCGAGGTCCCGGCCCTTCACGACCCGCGCGTGCGCCGCGCGATCGCCGCGGCGATCGACGTCCCCGCGATCGTCGCCGGCCTGCTCGCAGGCCACGCCCGACCCGCCGGCGAGCTGCTTCCTCCCGGCCATTGGGCCCACGCCGCGACCCCGGCGCAGGCCTACGACCCGGCGCTCGCCCGCAGGCTGCTCGACGAGGCCGGCGCGCGCGGACTGCGCCTGCAGTACAAGACGACGAACGTCGACCTGCGCCGACGGGTCGCGGAGGCGATCGCCTTCGACCTCGCCGCGGTCGGGATCGACGTCGAGATCCGGCCGCTCGAGTGGGGTGCCCTCTACGGCGACGTGCGACGCGGCAACTTCGAGCTCTTCTCGCTCGCGTGGGTCGGCATCTCGGACCCCGACCTCTACTTCGGCTGGCTCCACTCCTCGATGAGGCCGCCGCGAGGCAACAACCGCGGCGGCTACGCGAGCGCCGCCGTCGACCGGCTCACCACCGAGGCGCGCCGCGAGACCGACCGCGGGTCGCGCGCCGGGCGCTACCGCGCGGTCGCGGACGAGGTCGCGCGCGACCTGCCCTTCGTGCCGCTGTGGTGGAGCGACGTCGTGGCGGTGCACTCGCCCCGGCTCGCGGGCTTCGCCCCCTCGCCGACGGGCGACCTGCGCGGGCTCGCGGCCGCGCGCTGGCAGGGCGGCGCTCCGCCGCGCGACGGGGGCGGTTCGTGATCGGGCTCCTGCTGCGGCGCGCGGCACTCGCGGCCGTGACCGCCTGCGGTGTCGTCGTGCTCGTCTCGGCGCTCCTCTCCGCGATCCCCGGCGACCCGGTCGACGCGATCCTCGGCGAGCGCGCCGCCGCCGCCGACCGCGACGCACTGCGCGGCTCTCTCGGCCTGGACCTGCCGGCCGGCGAGCGGATGGCGCGCTACGCGTCCGGCGTGCTGCGCGGCGACCTCGGCCAGTCGCTCGTGTCGGGCCGACCGGTCGCGGACCTGCTGCGCGAGCGCTGGCCCGCGACCGCGGCCCTCGCGCTGGCCGCGACGGCGCTCGCCGTCGCGATCGCGCTGCCGCTCGGGCTGCTCGCCGCCGCGCGGCCCGGCGGGTTCGCCGACCGCGCCTCGCTCGGGCTGGCCACCTTCGCAGCGTCGCTGCCGAGCTTCGCCCTCGGACCGCTTCTCGTGCTCGCCTTCGCGGTCCGCCTGCCGTGGTTCCCGGTCGCCGGGAGGTCCGGCCCCGCGAGCCTCGTGCTGCCCGCGACGACGCTCGCCCTCGGAATGGCCGCGGTGCTCGCGCGCCAGCTGCGCGGCGCGATGATCGACGCACTCTCGACCGACGCGATCCGCGCCGCGCGCGCGCGCGGCGTGCCGTCGTCGCGCCTCTTCCTCGTGCACGCGCTGCGCCTCGCGGCGACTCCCGCGGTGACGGTGCTCGCTCTCCAGGCGGGCGGACTCCTCGCCGGGGCCGTCGTCACCGAGACGGTGTTCGCCTGGCCCGGCCTCGGCCGCCTGCTCGTGCAGGCGATCGGCGCGCGGGACCTCCCGGTCGTGCAGGGCTGCACGCTCGCGATCGCGCTCACCTTCGTCGCGGCGAACCTCGTGGCCGACGTGGCGCAGCTGCTGCTCGACCCGCGCACCGCGCGCGAGCCCGGGGCCGCGTGATGAGGTCCGCGGACGAGGTCGCCACGCCCGGGTTCGACGCGCTCCCGGAGGACCACCGGGGCGCCTTCGGTTCGGCGAGCGGCTCGGGCCGGCTCGCCGCCGGCTCGGCGCTGCTCGCCCTGCTCGCCGTGGCCGCGCTGCTCGCACCCTGGATCGCCCCGGCCGACCCGCTCGCACAGGATCTCCGCTCGACCCTCCAGGGGCCGTCCGGCGCGCACCTTCTCGGCACCGACGCCCTCGGGCGCGACGTGCTCTCGCGCCTCCTCTGGGGAGCGAGGCTCTCGCTCGGGATCGGCGCCCTCGCGACCGCGGCCTCGCTCGCGATCGGCACGGCGGTCGGGCTCTTCGCCGGCTACGGCGGCGCGGTCGCCGACGAAGTCGCCGGCCGCGTGACCGACGTCTTCCTCGCCTTCCCGGGGCTCCTGCTCGCGATCGCTCTCGCCGCCGTGCTCGGCCCGAGCGCGCGCAACGTCGTCGTGGCACTCTCGCTCATGGGCTGGACGACCTACGCGAGGCTCGTGCGCGCGGAGGTTCGCGCCAAGGCCGCGCAGGAGTCGGTACGCGCCGCCGAGGCGCTCGGCGCGCGACCGCTGCGCGTGGCGACCCGCCACCTCCTGCCCTCGGTCGCGCGCTCGCTCGCCGTGCAGGGCGCCTTCGGCGCGAGCGGCGCGATCGTCGCCGAGGCGAGCCTGTCGTTCCTCGGCCTCGGGCCGCCGCCGCCCGCGCCGAGCTGGGGCTCGATGCTCGCCGAGGGGCGCGCCCTGCTGCTCGCGGCCCCGCACCTCGCCATCGCGCCGGCCGTGGCACTCGCCGCGACCGTGCTGTCGATCCAGTGGATCGCCGACGCGCTCGCGAGCCGCACGACCCGCGCGACCGCCCGCTGACGGCGGGACGCGTCCGTCAGCGCTGGCAGCCTGCGCACCAGAAGGTGCCGCGGGCTCCGATCACGCTCCGGCGGAGCGGCGCCCCGCAGCGCGGGCACGGCTCGCCGTCGCGCTCGTAGACCGAGAACGACTCCTGGAAGGCGCCGCGGTTCCCGTCGGCATCCCGGTAGTCGAGCAGCGAGGAGCCCCCGCTCGCGATCGCCCGCGCGAGCACGGCCCGCACCGCGGCGACGATGCGCCCGGCCTCCACACGCGTGACCCGTCCCGATCGTCGCGACGGCCGGACGCCCGCGTCGAACAGGGCCTCGTTCGCGTAGATGTTGCCGACGCCCGCGACCACCCGCTGGTCCATGACCAGGTTCTTGATCGCGACCCGGCGGTGCCGCCGCGTGGCCCGCCACAGGAACTCGCCGTCGAAGCCGTCGTCGAGCGGCTCGATGCCGATCGCTCCGAGATCCGCCGCGCGATCCGAGAGGAACACGGCACCGAAGCGGCGCGGATCGCGGAACCAGACCCGGGCACCGTCGTCGAGTTCGACGACCAGGTGCACGTGCGGCAGGTCGGGCGGATCACCGACGCAGAAGCGACCGCTCATGCCGAGGTGCACGATCCAGCGCAGCCGGCCGTCGTCGCCGGATGCGCTCGAGCCCGGCGTCGCCGGCGGACGGTCGTCGACGTCGAGCAGCAGGTACTTGGCGCGTCGCGCGACCGAGTGGATGCGGCGGCCGAGGAGCCGCTCGCCGAAGTTCGCCGGCACCGGGCGGCGCAGGCGGCGCTCGCGCAGGTCGACCGAGACGATGCGACGGCCCACGACGTGGGGCTCGATCGTGCGCCGGACGGTCTCGACCTCGGGGAGCTCCGGCACGGGTGCGCTCAGTCCTCGGCCGGCCCCGGGAGCGTCCCGGTCGCGACGACCTCTTCGTCGTCGACGTCGGCGGCGGCGGATGCGGCGGCGCCGGGCCCGGTCGCGACGACACCCGCGGCCGCCCGCGCGAGCGACGCGAACTCGCCGAGGTCGAGCTCCTCCGCCCGGCGGCCCGGATCGATGCCGGCGCGCTCGAGCAGGAGGCGCGCGGCCTCGTCGCCGAAGGCGCCGCGCAGCGAGTTGCGCAAGGTCTTGCGACGCTGCGAGAAGGCGCCGCGCACGACGCGCCGGAAGAGAACCTCGTCGCCGACGTCCGCGCGCGGCTCGACGACCGCGTCGAGTCGCACCACCGCCGAGTCGACCTTGGGCGGCGGCGCGAAGCAGCGCGGCGGCACGTCGAAGGCGAGCCGCGCCTCGGCGTGCAGCGCGACCAGCACCGACAGGCTGCCGTAGGAGCGCGAGCCCGGCCCGGCCGCCACCCGCTGCGCGACCTCCTTCTGCAGCATGAGCACGAGGCGGGGGAATCGCGCCGGCGCGAGCAGCAGGCGGGAGAGGATCGCGGTCCCGGTCGAGTACGGCAGGTTCGCGACCACCGGCAGGGGTCCGGGGGGGAGGGGGAGCTCGTCGACGCGAAGCGCGTCGCCGCGCACCACCTCGAGCCCCGGGAGCCCGCGCGCCTCGAGCCGGCCGGCGAGTTCCTCGTCGAGCTCGATCGCGACCACGCGCAGCCCGGCCGCAAGCAGGACCTCGGTGAGCGCACCGCGACCCGGCCCGACCTCGAGCACGGTCGTGCCCGCGGGCAGGCCCGCGAGCGCGACCGTGCGCTCGGCCACGGCGCGGTCGACCAGGAAGTGCTGGCCGAGCGCGTGTCGCCGGCGACGACCCTCAGCCATCGAGCGTCCCGACGTCGACGCGCGGCCCGAGCGGCAGGTCGGCCTCGGCGTTGAGGTCGAGCGCGTCGTTCTCCCCGGCCCGGAGCCGCAGCCAGCCCGCGTAGGCGATCATCGACGCGTTGTCGGTGCACCGCGGCAGCGGCGGCACGAGCAGCACGGCACCCTCCTCCGCCGCCATCGACGCCATCGCGGCGCGCAGCGCGCCGTTCGCCGACACGCCGCCGCAGACGACGAGCCGGGTCGTGCCGGTCGCGCGGACCGCGCGACGAGCGGCGCCGACCAGCATCTCGACCACGGCGAGCTGGAACGACGCGGCGAGGTCGGCGGGGAGCGCCTCGGGCGAGTCGCGCCACGCCTGCCAGAGCGCGGTCTTGAGCCCGCTGAAGGAGAGGTCGAGGGCCGCACCCCGCACCCGCGGCCGCGGCAGGGCGATCGCGTGCGCGTCTCCCCCGGTCGCGAGCCGTTCGATCGCGCGGCCGCCCGGGTAGCCCAGCCCGAGCAGCTTCGCCGCCTTGTCGAAGGCCTCGCCCGCCGCGTCGTCGCGCGTCTCGCCGAGCACCGCCCATCCGCCCTCGGGCCGGGCCCAGTAGAGAGCCGAGTGGCCGCCCGACACGACCAGCCCGAGAAACGGGCGTTCCACCTCGCGGTCCAGCGCGATCGAGAGCAGGTGTCCCTCGACGTGGTGCACGCCGACGAACGGCAGACCGCGCCGTCGGGCGATCGCCTTGGCGGTCCCGAGCCCGACGAGCAGCGAGCCGACGAGGCCCGGTCCGCGCGTCGCCGCGATCCCGTCGAGGTCCTCGAAGCCGACACCCGCCTGGGCGAGCGCGCGCTCGATCACCGGACCCACGTGGACCACGTGGTTGCGCGCGGCGAGCTCCGGGACGACGCCGCCGAAGGGCGCGTGGACCTCGTCCTGCGAGGCGACGACGCTCGCGAGCTCGCGCCCGTCACGCAGCACCGCGGCGCAGGTGTCGTCGCAGGAGGTCTCCACGCCGAGGACGATCACGTGCCCCACCCCGCTTCCGGCAGCGTCTCGCCCTCGGGCTGCTCCGCCGCCGGCGGCACCGCGGGTGCCGCGACGACGGGCGCATCGGTCTCGCGAAAGGCCTCCACGAGCACGCGGTCGGACTCGAGCGACCGGTCGCCGAGCGCCCCGCCGAGCGGCAGCCCGCTGCGCCGGTCGACCGCGAGCATCGTCACTCCCGGCGGCGGCAGGAACGGTCGCGGCGGCAGCGGCGCGAGCGCCTTCGACATGAAGTCGACCCAGATCGGGAGCGCGGCCTTCGAGCCCGGCAGGCCGACCTGGCCGCGCTGGTCGAAGCCGACCCAGACGCCCGCGACCAGGTCCGGGGTGAAGCCGACGAACCAGGCGTCGCGCGTGTCGTTGGTCGTCCCGGTCTTGCCGGCCGCCGGGCGCTCGAAGCCCATCGCCCGCGACGATCGAGCCGTGCCTCGGTCGAGCACGCCCTCGAGCATGTGGGTCAGGACGAAGGCGTCCTCCGGCGGGACCGCCGCCGTCATCTCCGGGGTCTCGCCGACCAGCACCTCGCCGGAGCGCGACTCGACGCGGCGGATCGTCCGCGGCTCGGCGCGCGTGCCTCCCGAGGCGAGCACGGCGTAGACCGAGGTCAACTCGAGCGGCGTCACCTCGACCGCGCCGAGGGCGAGCGAGGGATGCGGCGGCAGGTCGCTCGCGATTCCCATCGTGTGGCCGAGCGAGGCGATCGCGGGCAGCCCGACGCCGCGCGCGACGCGAGCGGTGGCCGCGTTCAGCGACTGCTCGAGGGCGGTGCGGGCCGTCACCGGACCGAGGTAGCGGCCACCGTCGTTCTCCGGGCGCCAGGTCCTGCCGCCGTCGTCGACCCAGGCGAAGGGCGCGTCCTCGACGATCGTGGCCGGGGTGAGGTGGGCGGGCCCCGACGAGAGCAGTCCGGCCAGGTAGACGATGGGCTTGAAGGCGGACCCCGGCTGCCGGCGCGCCTTCGTGGCGCGGTCGAACTGGCTCGAGCGGTAGTCGCGCCCGCCGACCAGCGCGCGGATCTCGCCGGTGTGGGGCGCGATCGCGACCAGCGCTGCCTCGAGCCTGCGCTCGGCTCCCCCCTTCGCGAGCGCGGGGTGGGCCTTCTCCAGCGAGGCGAGTCCCGCCTGCACGGCCTTCGTCGCCTGTTCTTGGAGGAGCGGGTCGAGCGTCGTGTGGATCTCCAGCCCCTCGGCCACCAGCACGTGCGGCGGGAAGCGGCCGGCGAGTTCGGCCTTCACGAGATCGACGAACCACGAGGAGTCGGTCGCCTCCGGCCGCGGATCGAGCACGACGAGCGGCGTCGCGACGGCGGCCTCGAAGCTCGACTGGTCGATCTCGCCGGCGTCGCGCAGCAGCCGCAGCACCGTGTCCCGCCTCTCCCGCGCGCGCGCGGGCGCCGTGAACGGCGAATAGGCGTTCGGGGCGCGGATGAGTCCTGCGATCGTCGCCGCCTCCGGCAGCGAGAGCTCCTTCGGATCCTTGCCGAAGTAGAACCAGGAGGCCTCGGCGACCCCGTAGATGCCCTGCGCCCCGCGCTGCCCGAGGTAGATCTCGTTCAGGTAGTTTTCGAGGATCTGCATCTTCGAGTAGCGGGTCTCCGCCACCACGGCCATCGCGACCTCGCGCACCTTGCGCGACACCGTGCGGTCGCTGGTGAGGAAGAAGTTCTTCATGAGCTGCTGCGTGAGCGTGCTGCCGCCCTGCACGACGCGCCCGGAGCGCAGGTTCGCGACGAGCGCCCGCCCGACGCCGAGGACGTCGACCCCGTGGTGGTCGAAGAAGCGGGAGTCCTCGGTCACGAGGATCGAGCGGACGAGGATGGGCGGGACGTCGACCACGCGGATCGCGCGGCGCTTCTCCCAGTCGCCCGCGTAGATGCCGGTGATCTCCTCGGGCTCGATCGCGACCGCGGCGACGGACTCGCCGGTGTCGACGTCCTCGATCGAGCTCACGACGCCACGCACGAGCACGAGGCGCACGCGGCGGGTCGACGTCCGGCCCTGCGCGCCGGGCCGGAGCGCGATCTCCAGCGAGTCGCGACCGGGGCGCATCTCGCCGGCCGTCGCGGGCACGCCCTGGACGATCCGGTAGCCGAGGCGCTCGAGCCGCCGCGGAACGCCCGCCGCCACCACGTCCTGCCCCGCGTGGACGGGAAACTCGTCGCTCAGGATGCGGGACGGGAAGTCCCAGCGGTGTCCGTTGAACTTCCGGTCGACCGTGTCGCCGAGCCTCTTCCAGGCCGGGATCGCGACCAGCGCGGTCGCGATCCCGCCGAAGAGGAGGAAACTTCCGAGGAAGGCGAGGAAGGGGCGACGCCCGCGATGGAGAGCCACGGCGGGCGTCGCACCGATCTCATTCCCCGGACTGGGGCTTCAGCGCGAGGAAGACGGTGTTGTCGCCCCTGCGGACGAGCAGGAGGACGCTCTTGCCGCCCTCGGCGTCCTTGAGCGCCTTCCGGTAGGACTCGACGTCCGACACGGCCTGGCGATTCACCTCGGCGATGACGTCGCCGCGGCGGAGCCCCGCGTCCTCGGCCGAGCTTCCCTGCTCGACGTCGGCGACGAGCACGCCCTTGGTGTCGACCGGGATGCCGAGATTGTTCGCGACTTCGGGGGTGAGCGGCTGGACGGTCAGGCCGTAGGCCTCGGAGCCCTTCTCCTTCGCCTCCGGTTCCGCCTCCTCGTCCTTCATCTCGGCGGTCTTGACGATGACGGACTGCTCCTTGCCCTCGCGCAGGATCTTCACCTCGACGTCGCGGCCGATCGGAGTGCGGGCGACCATGAGCGGGAGCTCGGTCGACTCCTTCACCAGGTGCCCGTCGAAGGAGACGATCACGTCGCCGGTCTTCAGGCCGGCGAGCGCCGCGGGACCGTCCTTGACGACGTCGGCGACGAGCGCGCCCTGCGAGGCCGGCAGGCCCAGGGACTCGGCGATGTCCGGCGTGACCTTCTGGATCATCACCCCGAGCCAGCCGCGCGTCACGTGCCCCTTCGCGCGCAGGTCGGGGATCAGGTCGTGGGCGAGGTTGATCGGGATGGCGAAGCCGATGCCGATGTTCCCCCCGCCGCGGCTGAAGATCGAGGTGTTGATGCCGACCACCTTGCCCCGCATGTCGATGAGCGGGCCCCCCGAGTTGCCCGGGTTGATCGGCGTATCGGTCTGGATGAAGTCGTCGTAGTTGCCCTGGCCGATGAAGCGACCCTTCGCGCTCACGATGCCGGCCGTGACCGACGAGTCGAGGCCGAAGGGATTGCCGATCGCCATCACCCACTCGCCGACCTTGAGCGTGTCGGAGTCACCGAACACGACGTAGGGGAGCGACTTGCCCTTGGGGTCGATCTTCAGCACCGCGACGTCGGTCTTGGGGTCGCGGCCGATCAGCTGGGCCTTCATCTCCTCGCCCGAGTGGAGCTTGACCGTGATCTCGTCCGCGCCGTCGACGACGTGGTTGTTCGTCAGGATGTAGCCCTCGGGATCGAAGATGAAGCCCGAGCCGAGGCTGCGCTGCGGCATGCGGCGCCGCGGCATCGGCCCGAAGAAGCGCTCGAAGGGGTTGCCCGAGTCGCCCTCGTCGTCGGGCATGCCGAACCCGTGCGGGCCGCGCGGCTTGCGCTTGCCCTCGCCGTCGCCCTTCTCCTTGTCCTTGTCCTTGTCGCCGCCCTTGGTCGAGCTCGACACGTTGACGACCGTGTCCTGCAACTTCTCGGCGAGCTGCGTGAAGTCGGGGAGACAGGGCGCGCCGTTGGTCCCCGCCGGGATCGCGGCCGGGTTCGCCGCGGGAGCGGCGACCGCGGGCGCGGCCGGGACGGCAGGCGCGGGGCGCGCCTCGACCGCGGGCGCGGCCGGACGAACGGCCGGGGCGGAGTCCGCCGCCGGCGGCCTCGGGGCGTAGGCGCCCTGCTCGCCGGCCGGCTCCGGGCTCCCGCCCGGGCGGCCCTTGAGCGCCCAGGACCCGACGAGGAAGCCCAGCAGGAGGAGAACGATGACCTTGGTCAGGCTGCGCATGGAATCCGTTCCTCGATTCGTTTCGTTGCGGACGACGCCCGAGTCTCGGCCGGCGTGACGCGCGCCGCGTCGGCTCCTGGAGGGAAGCCGCGGGCCCGGCTCCACTCGACCGGCCGGCACGAGCCGCCCGGGAAGTTGCGTGCTTGGGTCGTGGCGATCACGACGAACGGGCGATCTCGACGAACCGCATCCGCAGGTCGTAGAGGATCCGGTCGAGGAGGCGCGACTCCTCCGCGTCGAGATTGCCCTGCGTCTTCTCGCGAAGCACCGCGAGCAGGTCGATCAGGCCGCGCGCCGACGGCAGGTCCTGCCGGGACTCGCCGCTGTCGGGATCGGGGATCTCGCCGAGGTGCATGAGCGCCTGCGTGCTGAGCCCGAGGAAGAGAGCGCTGATGTTCGCTTCCGGGGCCGGGGGCGCCGCCTCCTCCGGGCGGTCGCGCATCACGAAGCCCTGGTCGCCCGCAGCCGGGCTCTCCGGGGCCTCGGCTCGTGGCGCCTCGGCGACCGGGATCGCGGGCTCGGCACGCTCCTCGCCGTCGGCGTCGAAGCGACGGCGGTCGAT
>JAFMJW010000214.1 GCA_017853315.1 Alphaproteobacteria bacterium | reverse complement strand
GCCGCTGGCGCGGCCGACGCCGCCGCCAAGGCCGCTTCGGGCGCGGCGGCCGCGGCCACGGCCGCGAAGAGCGCGCTCACCAATGCGCCGGCCGGAGCGGCCGACGCGGCCGTCGCCACCACTCCGAAGGTCGATCCTGCCCGCAGCGACGCGAACGCCGCGGCCGGCAAGGCCGCGGGTCCCCTGCCGGCGAAGTCGGCCAGGAAGAAGCGCTGAGCCGGGAGGGCCGGCAACCGAGGCCCGCCCTCAGAGCGAGAGGTCGAAGCCGACGAACGCGTTGTCGTTGGACAGGTCGTCGTCCGAAGTCCTGTTCACGAACTGGTGGAGGAAGCCGATCTCGAGAGCGAGCGTCGGGGTCGTCTGGCAGCGGATTCCCGCGTAGGCGCGATTCTGGTCGAAGCCGGCGCGCGGTCCTCCGTTCGCGTCGTTGAGCGTCGCGAAGGCCTCGTCCGAAACGGCGAGGAACCATCTCTTTCCGGCGTCGAGCGGGTAGGTGAAGCGCAACAGGTGCCTCGCGCGCAGCGAGACGCCCTCGACCCCCTCGATGAAGCGCTCCTCCATCCGGGTGCGGTTCAGCATGCGCAGCGAACCGAGGGAGTGGTCGAACAGCGACTCCTGGTAAAGACGGTTCTCGCTACGCCAGGGGTCGAAGCTCGGCGTGAAGCCGTAGCCCTGCCAGATCGACCAGGTCGGCGTCGCCTGCCAGCCGAGCGCCGGCCGGAGCAGGAGTTGCCGGATCCCGTCTCCGCCGATGCGCGGCTGCACTTCGAGCCAGAGTTTCATCCCTCGGGGAAGGGCGACCCGGACGATCCCCTGCATCCAGACTTGCCCGTCGGAGGTGGCAGCCGAGGCCCGGCCGGCGGTGAACGCCACCTCGAAGGCCGCCGCGAGGAGCGTGGCCCCGAGGACGAAAGCGCGTCGCCGTCGATCACGGGCGCCGATCACGAGTTCTCCTCTCGGGCACGCGGCCCGGGCCCCGAAGAAGAGCCGGGTTGCTCGACGCTATCGGATCGCTCACCGACGGCAATCGCCCGCCCGTGGCCTCGCCCTCCGGGAGTCCCCGCCGCAGCGCGTCAGGGCGTGCGCCCTTCCCGATCAAGGGCGAGGCTCGTGCTGCGTCGTGGAGCCGGGCCGTTGCGATTCCCCGCCGAATCTGGCAAGGGGGCCCGGGGTTGAGCCGCGGCGGGGTCGGGTCCAACCCGGGGTTCGCTGTCACCGGTGGCGTGATCCGGATGG
This sequence comes from Alphaproteobacteria bacterium, assembly GCA_017853315.1. Lineage (GTDB taxonomy): Bacteria > Desulfobacterota > Binatia > UBA12015 > UBA12015 > REEB422. The sequence goes on along the minus strand of JAFMJW010000214.1, from coordinate 4,576 downwards.
ATCGTTCGCGAGAGGAGATCACATAGTGAAACGCATGAAGTTGATCGGAGGGCTGGCGATCGCCAGCGGTATCGTTCTGGGGGCGTCGATGTCGGCGAAGGCGGCGCAGCCGCTCATGCCGAACTACTTCACCCCCAACAGCTCGGGCATCCTGACGCTCGACCCGGCCGGCGCCTACACCGGTGCACTGTACGCGGTCGTGGGCGAGGCGGTCGGCCCGTTCGGCGCGAGTTCGACGGTGAAGGTCCAGAAGAAGGCGGGCGCCTCCTCCGACGACCAGTCGACGCTCAACCAGCCGGCGACCGAGCTCGTCATGCCGTTCGACGCGACCGACGGCAAGGCGTCCTACCTCCTCGTGAGCAACCCCTACGCGAGCTCGAACGAGATCGCCGCGGTGTCGACCCACTGGGTGTTCTGGGGCGAGAACTGCCAGGAGCTCGCCGACGTGTCGATCTGCCTCACGCTGAACGACACCGTCGTCGTCGATCCGACCAACGTGAGCGCGATCGATCGCAACAACGAGCTGATCGGCCCTGCGGTCAACCTGAGCGGCAAGCGCGGCATCGCGACCGTGACGGCTTACCGCACCGACCGCAACTGCGGAGACTACGCCTCGACCGGGGGCGTGCTCGCGTCGGGTGCGCTGGTCGGCACGTTCACGGTCGCCGACACGCGGGTCGGCTACAGCTTCGGCAACGACGCCCTCGGGCTCTTCGCCGAGAACGGCAAGGTCGTCCTGCCCCCGTTCGGCGAGGTCGATCGCTACGCGTTCCAGATCCTGAACCCCACCAGCGTCAAGGATTCGCTCGTCGTGACGTCGTGGCTGCAGGTCGGCTCGGAGGGCGTCGCGACGCCGACGTCGGGCGGCCGCTCGTTCTTCACGACCTTCTACGACAACGTCGAGTCGGCAACCTCCCTGCCCAACGTCAGGGTCGGCTGCGCAGACTTCCGCACGGTCACGGGCGACTCGACCGGCAGCCCGTCGCGCGCCTTCCTCGACATGACGGACTCGCTGCTCGACTGACGCGGCCAAGAGCCGTCGTCCGGAACACGGGGCCCCCGAGCCGAAAGGCCGGGGGCCTCGTCGCATCCGGGGTCCGGATTCCCGCGGCCGCATCCTTGAGACCCGGTGGGACGGGCGCTAGACAGTCGGAGTCCGGAGTCGATCCGGACGTCACCCGTGCGAGGGTGGCGGAATGGCAGACGCGCTAGTTTGAGGGGCTAGTGGGGTAACACCCGTGGGGGTTCAAGTCCCCCTCCTCGCACTCCGGAAGAGGGCGCCGCGGTCGACCGCGGCGCCCTCTTCGCCCGATGGGAGCCCGCCGCGGCCGGCCTTGAGCCGCGGGTTCGCAGGATCCTATCCTGAGCGGCATGGCACCGCGGCTCCTGCTCGCCTGCGGCGGCCTCGCTCTCGGGTTCCTGCTCTCCGAGGCGCTCGTCGCGGCGGTCGTCCCGGCCCCGGGCGGGGGCATCCACTTCGTCGCCCGCGCCGGCTCCTGCTGCCTCGCCGACCCGCGGCTCCTCTGGGTGTTCCGCCCGGGTGCAACCGGCACCTGGGAGAGCGACGAGTTCCGGGAACGCACGACGATCAACTCGATCGGCATGCGCGACCGGGAAGTCGGACCGAAGCGGCCGGGCGAGTTCCGCATCCTCGCGATCGGCGACTCCTTCACCTACGGCCACGGCGTCGGGGCCGAGGAGTCGTGGCCCAGGGTGCTCGAGGATCTGCTCGCCGAGCGCGTGCCCGACTCCGGCCCGGTGACGGTGCTGAACGCGGGCCAGCCGGGCTACGGGATCGACCAGGTCTTCGAGTCGTTTCGCCTGCGACGGCTCGGACTCGCACCGGACCTGGTCGTCGTCGGGCTCCACTCGACCGACGTCACCGACGACGCGGACAAGCCGCTCTTCGACCTTCGCGACGGACGTCTCGTGCCGGTCGATGCCCGCCGCAACTGGGTCTGGCTGCAGGCGCGCGCGCTCGAGAGCCTGCCGTCGTGGCTCCGCTCCTCGAAGCTCGTGCGCCTCGTCCTCTCCTCGCTGCGTTCCGTCGCCTGGTTGCGCGGGCCGGCCCCCCGCGACCCCGCAGCACTTCACGCCTGGCAGCGCGACAAGGCGGTCGCGGAGATGGCGGAACTGCGCGACCTCGGTCGCGCGCACGGGTTCCGCGTCGTCGTCGTGCTCATGCCGTCGGACTGGGCGGTCCGCGATCCGGGCTGGCAGCCCTTCGGCGACCTGCCGGAGAGGATCCGCGCGCTCGGCCTGCCCGTGCTCGACGTGTTCCGCGGGCTCGGCGACGGCGTCGACGACCCGCTTCGCTTCTTCTTCCCGAAGGACAAGCACCTGACCGCCCGGGGCAACCGGGTCCTCGCGGAACGCGTGGCGAAGTTCCTCGTCGAGCAGCAGGCGCTCGGTGGCCGCTGAGCGGTGCCGGTGCGGAGCCGTCCGCTTGCGGCCGGCTCCGCGGACTGCCGAAGGTCTCGCGTGCCCCGGAAGGTCTTGACCGTCGCGAAACTTCCCCGGCCACGCCGTGCGCTCCCGACCGCGGGCGGGGGCCGCCATGCCTGACGGCCGCGCGGGGCGCGCCTTCGTCCTCGTGACCGGCGGCAGCTCCGGCCTCGGCCTCGAGTGCGCCGGACGCCTCGCCCTCGCGGGCCGCGACGTGGCGATCGCGAGCCGCGACGCGCGCGCCCGCTCGGACGCCGTGCGCCGCATCCGCTCCATCGCGCGCGGGGGCGCGCGCGTGGCCGATCTCGACGTCGACCTCGCGGAGCCCGCCTCGGTCCGCGCGCTGGTCGGGCGCATCGAGGCCGACGGCCTCGCGATCGACGCGCTCGTCTGCAATGCCGGCATCCTGGCATCACGGCTCGAGCGCTCGGACGACGGCCTCGAGCGCACCTTCGCCGTGAACCATCTCGGCCACTTCCTACTCGCGAACCTGCTGCTGGCGCGGCTTCTCCGGAGCGCCCCCTCGCGCGTGGTCGTCGTGTCGTCCGCGGTCCACGACCCGCGCCGCTTCACGACGATGCCCCACCCGGCGGGCGAGGACCCGCTCCGCCTCGCCCGCGAGGGCGCCCTGACCCGCGGACGCTTCGACGGGCGACGCACCTACGCGACCAGCAAGCTCTACAACCTGTGGTTCGCCTACGAGCTCGCGCGACGGATCGCGCGCGCGCGCCTCGGCGAGCCCGGTCGACGGGTCGGAGTCGCCGCCTTCGACCCCGGGCTCATCCCGGGATCCGGCCTCGCCCGCGACCTCTCGCCGCTCGCGCGCGTCGCGTGGAACCGCGTGCTGCCGTTCGCGACGCTGCCGCTCGCACCCTTCTTCCCGACGATCGGCAGCCTGCGGCGATCGGGTGCGGCGCTCGCGGGCCTGGCCCTGGCCCCGGCGGACCGGGCTTCCGGCGCGCGCTACTTCGGATCGCACGCGCGCTGGCGGGCGTCTTCGTCGTCGCGCGCCTCCTACGACGAGCGACGCGCGTCCGAGCTCTGGGAGGCGAGCGTTCCGCTCTCCGGGCTGCGGCCGGGCGAATCGCCGCTCGTTCCCTGACGGCGCGCCCCGCGGTGCACCCGCGGGGCTTCCACGGCTCCTGCGCCGTGACCCGCGCTAGGGCTGGATCGCCACGTCGGCCGGCCCGATCGTCGTCCCGAGCGCGACCGTGTCGACGACCGCCGCGCGGGCGACGTCGACCACCGAGATCGTCTGCGAGAGGCCGTTGCCGGCGAGGATCGCGTCGCCCGAGGGCGTGAACTTCGCGTGGATCGGCGCCGTGCCGACCGGGATCACGGCGATGGCGGGCGGATCGGTCGAGAGGTCGAGCAGCGAGATCGAGCCGGGGCCGATCTCGAGAGGCACGAAGATCACGTTCAGGTCGGTGACGACGGCGCGTCGGCCGTCGGGCGAGAGTCGCACGTCGTAGGGCGTCGGCCCGATGCCGTCGGCGATCGTCGAGACGACCACGGGCGCCGCCGGGTCGGCGAGGTCCACCACGGAGAGGGTTCCGTCCTCGCCGAGGGACGCATCGGTGAACGAGTTCGTGACCCAGCCGGTGCGCCCGTCGGCCGAGAGGGCGACTCCCGAGGGGTCGTTCCCGCCGGTCGGGAAGGTCGCGATCACGCGGCGCGCGCGCGCATCGACGACGCTCGCCGTGCCCGCGTCGGAGGCGACCAGCAGGTGGCGTCCGTCGCCGTCGACCGCGAGTTCCTCGGGCTGGCGCGGCACCGGGATCTCTCCGACCGCGAGCCCCGCGGCGAGGTCGATCACCGTGATCGTGCTGGTCGCGTAGTTCGTCACCCAGGCCACGCTGCCGTCGGGCGCGATCGCGATGCCGGTCGGGCGGCTCGCCTCCCCCGTGCGGACCGTGGCACGGATCCTCCCGGTCGGCACGTCGACGATCGCGACCGTGTCGCCCGGCGGCGCCCCCGGAGCGAGCGCCTGCACGATCGCGGGCGGCAGGAAGCCGCTGCTGCACGCGACCACGGCCGTCGCACCGTCGGGCGTGAACTCGACCGCGAACGGCCCGGGCGCCACGTCGATCGGCACGCGCCCGAGCAGCTCGACCCGGGTGCCGTCGACCGA
>JAFMJW010000213.1 GCA_017853315.1 Alphaproteobacteria bacterium | reverse complement strand
CGTGCGGCGCGAGCGGACGGTCGTGGTTCGGATGTCCATGATCGACGTTCTCCTTCGGTTCCGGACGGAAATTCGGTCCCACCGTTGCCCGGGTCCGGCCCGGCCTGCAAGCCCCTTCCGGACCGGGCTTCCGGGCCGCCCGCGGCTTCGGCGCGCGCGTTGCCGTTCGGGCGGGCCTCGCCCTTCGCGCGGTGCCCGGGCGAGGGCCGAGGAGTGCCGTGCCCCGCGACGGCGAAGGCGTCCGGGGGGCAGGCCGGCCGCAGCCGGCGCGCCCCCGTTCGCCCGGGCCCGCCCGCCTTCGGGCCCCCTTCCCGCGTGGCGGTGTCTCGCCGTCGGACGGGACTAGCCCAGCTGCGCGCGCGCGGCCGGGGCGACCTCCTCGGCGAACGCCTGGAACTGGCGGTCGAGGTCGTCGTCGAGCGGCGGCGTCGCCATGAAGATCAGGTGCGTCACGCCCGCGGCGACGTAGCGCGCGACCGTCTCGAGGCACTCGTCGCGCCCGCCGATCATCGCGCGCTTGCGCGCCTCCTCGGGGGTGCATTGCTGGACGGCGGCGACCATCCCCTGGACGGCCTGCTCGCGCTCGGGCGACGCCGAGTAGCACAGCGGGATCATGACGGTCTTCTCGATCTCGTCGGTGTCCCGGCCGATCGCGTCGCCGTGTCGCCGGATCACGTCGATCAGCTGGGCCATGCGCTCCGGCCCGCCGAAGGTGTTCCACTGGTCGGCGTGCTCGGCGACGATCCGCAGCAGGATCTTCTCCCCGGAGCCGCCGATCATGAGCGGCGGGTGGGGGCGCTGCACGGGGCGCGGGTTGCCGAGCGCTCCCTCGACCCGGAAGTGCCGGCCGTGGAAGTCGAACTTCTCGCCCGAGAACATCGACTTCAGGATGCGGCAGGCCTCGTCGAGCGCGCGCAGCCGCCCCGGCACGGTCTTGAAGTCGATGCCGAAGGCGCGGTGCTCGAGCTCGAACCAGCCGGCGCCGAGGCCCAGGTTCAGGCGTCCGCCGGTCACGTGGTCGAGCGTCGTCGCCATCTTCGCGAGCACGCACGGGTTGCGGTACGTGATCCCGTTGACCATGTGCCCGACGCGCGCGCGCCGCGTCGCCGGGGCGAGCGCCGAGAGCGTCGTCCATCCCTCGAGGCAGGGGCCGGTCGGGTCGGTGAAGATCGGGAAGAAGTGGTCGAAGTTCCAGAGCGAGTCGTAGCCCCACCCGTCGGCCTCGCGCCACAAGCGGAGCAGGCGCTCCCACTCGATGTTCTGCTGTCCCGCCTGGATGCCGAACCGGATCGGATGCTTCGCCATCGGTCGCCCTCCCCGCGGACCTGGCCCGCGAAGGGCCCTCGCCGCGCCGCGGAGTGAACCACGGAGCCGCCGCCCGGGCGAATCCGGACGCCGCCGCGCGGTCGCGCGCGAGCCCTCGTCCGACCGGTTCGTCCGTGCAGCCCCCTGCCCCGGGTGATAGGCCACCGGGACGTCCGGGGCCCGCTGCCCGGCGATCCAGATCCAGAGGGGACTCCATGGCTCGACAAGCGAAGGTGAAGACGGCGGCCGCGGCGAAGCCGCGCGTGAAGAAGGCGACGACCGGCTCGGGTGCGAAGCGCGCCGCCGTCGCGAAGGGCTCGGCGCGCTGGACCTACGGCTTCGGCGGAGGCCGGGCCGACGGCCGTGCCGACATGAAGAACCTGCTCGGCGGCAAGGGCGCGAACCTCGCCGAGATGGCGTCGCTCGGCCTGCCGGTCCCCCCGGGCTTCACGATCACGACCGAGGTCTGCACCCACTTCTACGCGAACGGCCGCAAGTATCCCGCGGGCCTCGAGGAGTCGGTGCGGAAGGCGATGGCCGCGGTCGAGAAGATCGTCGGCAAGCGCTTCGGCGACGGCAAGAACCCGTTGCTCGTGTCGGTCCGCTCGGGCGCCCGTTCGTCGATGCCGGGCATGATGGACACGATCCTGAACCTGGGCCTGAACGACGCGACCGTGAAGGCCCTCGCCGAGGCCTCGGGCAACCCGCGCTTCGCGTGGGACTCCTACCGTCGCTTCGTCCAGATGTACGGCGACGTCGTGCTGGGGCTGAAGCCCGAGAGCGACAAGGAGCACGATCCCTTCGAAGTCGTCCTCGAGGCGAAGAAGAAGTCGCGCGGGGTGAAGGCCGACATCGAGCTTCGGACCGAGGACCTGCAGCAGCTCGTCGCCGAGTTCAAGGACCTCGTGCGCCGCAAGACCGGCCGCCGCTTCCCCGACGACCCGTGGGAGCAGCTCTGGGGCGCGGTCGGCGCGGTCTTCGGCTCGTGGATGAACCAGCGCGCGATCACCTACCGCAAGCTCTACTCGATCCCCGCCGAGTGGGGCACGGCCGTGAACGTCCAGGCGATGGTGTTCGGCAACCTGGGCGACGACTGCGCGACCGGCGTCGCCTTCACCCGCGATCCCGCGACCGGCGCCAAGCGCTTCTACGGCGAGTTCCTCGTGAACGCGCAGGGCGAGGACGTGGTCGCCGGCATCCGCGACCCGCAGAAGGTCACGATCGAGGCCTCGCGCGAGGTCGCGAAGGCGCAGCGGACGAGCGAGGCCGACCGCAAGCGCAACGCGCCGTCGCTCGAGGAGGTCATGCCGAAGGCCTACAAGCAGCTCCGGCAGGTCGCCTCGACCCTCGAGAAACACTACCGCGACATGCAGGACATCGAGTTCACGATCGAGCGCTCGACGCTCTACATGCTGCAGACCCGCAACGGGAAGCGCACGGCCTCCGCGGCGGTGAAGATCGCGGTCGACATGGTCGCCGAGAAGCTGATCGACCAGAAGACCGCCGTCCTGCGGGTCGAGCCCGGTTCGCTCGACTCGCTGCTCCACCGGCAGGTGGACGCCGCCGCGAAGAAGGACCTCGTGGCGCGCGGTCTCCCGGCCTCCCCGGGCGCGGCCGCCGGCGAGGTCGTGTTCTCCGCCGACGACGCGGAGCGCGCGGTGAAGGCCGGCAAGAAGGTCGTGCTCGTGCGCGTCGAGACCTCGCCCGAGGACATCCACGGCATGCACGCGTCCGAGGGCATCCTGACGGCCCGCGGCGGCGCGACGTCGCACGCGGCGGTGGTCGGCCGAGGCATGGGGAAGCCCTGCGTGGTCGGCTGCGGCGCCCTGCAGATCGACTACGCCGGCGGCAAGATGACGGTCGACGGGCGGACGATCCGCGCGGGCGATCCGATCACGATCGACGGCGGGACCGGCGCGATCTACGCGGGCATCGTGCCCACGGTCGAGCCGAAGCTCTCCGGCGACTTCACGAAGCTCATGTCCTGGGCCGACTCGTTCCGCCGGCTGAAGGTGCGCGCCAACGCGGACACCCCGCACGACGCGAAGGTCGCCCGCGGCTTCGGCGCCGAGGGCATCGGCCTCTGCCGCACCGAGCACATGTTCTTCGAGGGCGACCGCATCGACGCGGTCCGCGAGATGATCCTCGCCGACGACACCGCGGGCCGCCGCAAGGCGCTCGCGAAGATCCTCCCGATGCAGCGCTCGGACTTCAAGGGCATCTTCAAGGCGATGAACGGCCTGCCGGTGACCGTCCGGCTGCTCGACCCGCCGCTCCACGAGTTCCTGCCGCACACCGAGGCGGAGATCGCGGACCTCTCGAAGAAGATCGGCGTCCCGGCGGCGCGGCTCCGCCAGAAGCGCGACGCGCTCCACGAGACGAACCCGATGCTCGGCCACCGCGGCTGCCGTCTCGGCGTCACCTACCCGGAGATCTACGAGGTGCAGGTGCGCGCCATCATGGAGGCGGCCTGCGACCTCGCGCGCGACAAGGTGAAGGTGATCCCGGAGATCATGATCCCGCTCGTCGGCGTCGTGAAGGAGCTCGCCGTCCTGCGCGAGCTCACGGTCGCGATCGCCGAGGAGACGATGGCGAAGAAGAAGGTCAAGGTGCCCTACTCGGTCGGAACCATGATCGAGGTGCCCCGCGCGGCGATCGTCGCGAAGGAGATCGCGGGCGAGGCCGAGTTCTTCTCCTTCGGCACGAACGACCTGACCCAGATGACGATGGGCCTCTCGCGCGACGACGCCGGCATGTTCCTGCCGGCCTACGTCGACCGTGGCGTCTTCGCCGGCGACCCGTTCGTCTCGGTCGACCAGGCGGGCGTCGGCTTCCTCATGGCGCACGCGGTCCGCGAGGGCCGCGCGGGACGGCCCGGGCTCAAGTGCGGCATCTGCGGCGAGCACGGCGGCGACCCGGCCTCGGTGGGCTTCTGCCACCGCATCGGGCTCGACTACGTGTCCTGCTCTCCGTTCCGCGTGCCGATCGCGCGCCTCGCGGCGGCCCACGCGGCGCTCGCCTGAGCGGCGCTCGTCGCGGGCGGGATTCCCCGGGCGGGGGCGGGCGGCCGAACGGCGGCCCGCCCCCGTCGCGTTTCGAGCGCGCGCGGCCGTCGCGCCGCGCGTCCGCGGCGGGTGCGCAGGGCATGGCGCGTCCGCCCGGCTCTGCCCGAAACGTACCCGCCGCGCTTCCGGCCCGCAGGCGGTCGTTCGTCGGTCAGGGCGCCGCGCGGACCCAGCGCGCCGAGAGACGGTCGACGAGCCGGCGCCAGAGCCGCGAGGGGTCCGGCGTGAACACGCTCGCGGCCTCGGCGGGCGTCGCGAGCCAGTCGCCGCGGCGGATCTCCTCGTCGAGCTGGCCGGGGCCCCAGATCGCGCGGCCGGCGAAGGCGCGGAAGCGCGCGTCGTGACCGCCGGAGCGGACGATCTCCCGCACCGCCTCCACGCTGCCCGTCACCCACACGTCGTCGACGATGCGCAGCGAGTCGCGCGGAGCCTCGGGCGCCTGCACGAGGAGGACGAGTCGCTCGCGTTCGAGAGGCCCGCCTTCGAAGACGCCGTCCCCGCCGCTCTCGAGGTCCGACAGCGCCGGGTCGAAGGACGAGAGCTTCGCCTTCCCGGGCTGGTTCAGCACGATGCCGATCGCGCCCGCCGGGCGGTGCTCGAGCAGCAGGATCACGGTCTCGGCGAACGGCGAGGTGCCAAGGCCGAGCGCCGGGTCGGCCACCAGCAGGGTGCCGCGCCCGGCGGTCGCGGCGCGCGGCCCCGGAGCGGGCGTCGGCGCCGCGGTCACCCGCCGGCCGAGCCCCGCGCCCGGATCCGCCTCGGCGGGCGGCCGGCTCGCCGCGGCGCGTCCCCCGGCGAGCAGCGCGAGCGCGAGTCCGGCCGCGATTCCCGTCCGGCGACGGCTCGAAGCGACGATCGGCGTCACCTCGCCCCCCGGAGGAGGCGGCCGAGCTCGCGCGCGCGCACCGGGCGAGCGGCTCCCTCGACCGTCGCGACGATCTCCTCGAGGCGCCCCGCGGGAAGCGCGTCGCCGACCAGGTCCGCGACCTTCGCGACGCGCTCGTCGCGCGACAGCGGGTTCTCCGGGTCGCCGCGCGGGTGGTCGACCCGGGCGACCAGCGTGCGGCCGTCGCGCGTGCGGACCTCGACCCAGGCGGGCCACCGGCGCGGGTACCGCGCGTCGAGCTCGGCGTCGCGCACGCACTCGACGCGCTCCATGACCGAGCGGAGGACGGGGTCGTCGAGGGAGGCGGGCGCGTGTTCGTGGATCGACGCGCGCCCGCGCACGATCGCGCACGCGGCGCCGAAGGGCATCGAGAACTGCGCGTCGACCACGCTGCGCGGCGAGAGCTTGCGCGCGCGCGGCTCGGCGACGATGTCCCATCCCGCGCCGAGCATGCCGATGCGCACGCCCGCGACGTCGTCCGGCGAGAGGCCGTGCTCGCGCCGGAGCCGCAGGAGCCCGTCGATCGGCGCCTGCTCGTAGCGGCAGCAGGCATGCGCCTTGATCGAGG
>JAFMJW010000212.1 GCA_017853315.1 Alphaproteobacteria bacterium | reverse complement strand
TCGACCGCAGCCAGGTCATCCTCGACATCTTCGCCCAGCGCGCCCACAGCGTGGCGGGACAGCTCCAGGTCGAGCTCGCCCAGCTGGAATACCTGCTGCCGCGCCTGACCGGCCACTGGACGCACCTCTCGCGTCTCGGCGGCGGGGGCGTGGGCACGCGCGGACCCGGCGAGACGCAGCTCGAGTCCGACCGCAGGCGGCTCCGCGAGCGCGTGACGATGCTGAAGAAGCGGCTCGTCGAGGTCTCGCGCACCCGCGAGCTCCACCGGCGCGAGCGGGCGGACGTCCCGTTCCCGACCGTGGCGCTGGTCGGCTACACGAACGCGGGCAAGTCGACGCTCATGAAGCGGCTGACCGGCGCCGACGTGCTGATCGACGACCGGCTGTTCGCGACGCTGGACCCGACCGTGCGACGAATCGAGCTCGCGAAGAGCGGCGTGGCACTCCTGTCGGACACCGTCGGCTTCATCCACAAGCTGCCGCACCAGCTGGTCGAGGCCTTCAAGAGCACGCTCGACGAGGTCGCCAACGCCGACCTGCTGCTCCACGTGGTCGACGTCTCCAACCCGGCCCACGAGACCCATCGCCGGGTCGTCGAGGACGTGCTCGAGGAGATCGGCGCCGAGGAGCGCCCGGCGATCCTCGTCCTGAACAAGGCCGATCGCCTGCCGGCGGCCGAGGCCCGGGGGATCGCGGCCGCCGCGAAGCGCGAAGGCTCGGTCGTCGTGTCCGCGCGCACCGGCCGAGGCGTCGACGACCTCCTCGCCGCGATCGACGGGAAGCTCGTCGAGCGCAACGAGCGGGTGCGGTTCCGGATCCCGTTCGCGCGGGGCGAGGTCCTGGCCCAGCTCCACCGCGAGGGCGTCGTCCTCTCCGAGAAGTCCGACTCTCGCGGCACGGTCGTCCAGGCGATGGTCACCCCGAAGCTCCGGGGTCGCATCGAGAAGGCGCTCGCGCGGGAAGCCTGAGGACGGCGCGTGCTGAACGTCCCGAACACGCTCACGCTGCTTCGGATCATCGCGATCCCCGCGGTCCTGATCGCGCTCGACGGCGGCCAGTTCGCGCTCGCCTTCTGGCTCTTCGTCGCGGCCGGGGTGACCGATGGGCTCGACGGGGCGATTGCCCGCCTCACCGACAGTCGCACCGCGCTCGGCTCCTACCTCGACCCGCTCGCCGACAAGGGGCTCGTCGTGACCCTGCTCGTGAAGCTCACGCTCCTCGGCAAGGTCCCCGGCTGGGCGCTCACGATCATCCTGACCCGCGACATCGTCTGCCTGACCGGCTACGCGCTGCTCTTCTTCCTGACCGGCGAGCGGATCGAGATCCGCCCGACGCTGGTCGGCAAGACCGCCACGGTCCTGCAGCTCGCGGGGGTCGCCTGCGCGCTGTTCGTGCTCTTCCACCCCGAGGCAGGCGAAAGCATCCCGCTCGCGACGCTGTTCGGGCTCGCGGCGACGCTCACCGCCGTCGCAGGCGTCCAGTACGTCATGCGCGGGCTGACATGGTACCAGGCTCGCCCCGCCTGAAGGGCTCCTTGCGCTCCACCGAGGCTTGCAACCGGCCTCGGTGGCAGGCACGGATCGACGGGCGGGCCGCGTCCGCGCGACGTGGCCCGGAGGCGACGCCCATGCCCGTCCGGATCGACCTTTCCGCTCGCCGGTTCGTCGCAGCCGCGGCCGCCGTGGTCACGGCACTGCTCGTCTCGCCGACGCCGCGAATCCCGTTCGCCGCGGGGGCGACCGTCGCCTCCGCCGATTCCGCTCCTCCCGCCGCGGCTCCCGACGCGGCCTCGGCCCGCGATCTCCTCGACCGCGCGAAGACCCTCGACCGCACGACCCGCGCATGGAAGGACCGCGAGCAGCGCCTCTCGCTCGCGATCCGGGACGGACGCGGCGGCGAGCGCAAGCGGGAACTCGTGATGAAGACGCTGCGCGGCGAGGGGGGCGAGGACAAGACGATGACCGTGTTCACGTCCCCGACCGAGGTCCGCGGCACCGCCTTCCTGCAGTTCGCGCACAAGGACCGGGACGCGGAGCAATGGCTCTGGCTTCCTGCGCTCGGACGCTCGCGACAGATTTCGTCGGGAGCGAAGGACGAGAGCTTCGTCGGCACCGACTTCAGCTACCGCGATCTCGAGCTCCTGACCGACGTGATCGAGTGGAGCGAGGAGGAGGCGTCGTCCCGGCTGCTCGGCCGGGAGAGCCTCGACGGCCGGGAGGCGGCCCGCATCGAGCTCGTCCCCCGTCGCAAGGACGTCGGCTATCGCCGCATCGTGCTCCTGCTCGACACGGACGACCTCGTCCTGCGGCGCATGGAGATGTTCGGCGACGACGAGGCGCCGAAGAAGGTGCTTCGTCTCGACGAGGTGACGACGATCGGGAAGGTGCCCACGGCCGGTCGGCTCGAGATGACGAGGCCGTCCGGCGGCACGAGCACCGTCGTCGCGGTGAGCGGTGTCCGCTACGACCAGGGGCTCCCGGCGGCCGCCTTCACGCAGGGCGCGCTCGAGCACGCGGACGACGGAGCAGGGGAGTGACCCGCGCCCGGGCCGCCTCGCGATCGCCGATCGGAGCGAGAGCGCTCGTCGGGCTTGCGCGCAAGGGGGGGGAGATCGGGCTGCGCCACTTCCGCAGGGCCGAAGTCGAGGGCAAGGCCGACTCGAGCCTCGTCACCGCGGCCGACCGCGAGATCGAGCGCGCCATCCGACGGGAGGTCGGATCCTCCCATCCGGGCGTCGCGCTGCTCGGCGAGGAGCTCGGGGCGACCGGCTCGCCGGGCGAGGGCTGGGCGCTCGCGGTCGACCCGATCGACGGGACCGACGCCTACGTCGCGGGGCTTCCGACCTGGTCGATCTCGATCGGGCTCCTCCACGACGGGCTCCCGGTCGCGGGCGTGGTGTGGCTGCCGGCCTTCCGCGACCTCTACCTCGCCTACGGAGGAATCCTGCGCTGGAACGGCGAGGTGGTCCCGCGCGGAGGGGTCGCTCCGAGGCACACCGGGTTCGTCCTCGCCTACTCGGAGTTCCACCGCCGGCTCACGCTCCGCTTCGGCGCGGGGAGCCGGAAGATGCGCTCGCTCGGGTCGACCGCCTACCACCTCGCGCTCGTGGCACGCGGTGCGGCCGAGGCGGCGATCGTCGGCCGCGTGCACCTCTGGGACGTGGCCGCGGGCGCCGCCATGCTGGCCGCCGTCGGCGGCGATCTCGTCTCGCTGCGCTCCGGCAAGCCGCTCGACCCCCGCCCGATGCTCGACGGGTCGCCCTCGCGCGACTTTCTCGTCGCAGCGCGCGAGGGGGCGCTGCCGGGCGTGCTCGCCCGCATCCGTCGCCGGTAGTCCCGCGGGAGCCCGCCGGCGCCGGTCCCGCAGCCCCCGCCGAGAATCGTCGGGGTCAGGCCGTGCCGGCCGCTTCCCAGGGGAGCCGCAGGCGCTGGTGCGGAAAGCGACAAGGCGGTCCGTCCGCGTGGAAGAGCTCGAGTCGCCGTTCGTCGTCTTCGAGCACCACCGTCGAGGAACGCGTGCCGTAGCGCTCGGTGTGGATGCAGATCTGGTCGGTCGGCTGGCGGTCGTCGACGGCGGTCAGGTGGTCGGAGAGCACTTCGCGGAGGCCCGACAGCAGGCGGCCCCGGTCGCGATCCACGGTGAAGCGCTCGCCGACGGCGACGAAGTGGCGCGAGGAATGCGAGATGCGCGGGCAGGTCGCGTCGTTCAGGTCGAGGTTGGTGAGCAGGTGCGTCCCCGGGGCGAGCTCTTCGACCACGGTCCCCCCGCGGCGGTTCTGGCCGACGAAGGCGCTCTCCGCGTCCGCGACCAGCAGGTTGAAGGGGTTGTGCGCCGCTTCGGGGATCTCGGCGAGCCGCCGCGCGGCTTCGCCGGCCGAAGCGCAGTGCGCGAGCTCCACGCACAGCGCTCCCCGGGAGAGCTTCGCGGGGTCGGGAGGCTCGCCGGTGCGGCGGTTCAGGACGCCCACGACGAGCCCGCCCTCGGCCACGCAGAGCCAGGTGCCGCCCGCGACCAGGTCGCGCCCGCCGAAGATCGCCGGCGAGTCGTGAAGGAGTCCCGGAGGCGACGTCGGGCGAGCGAGGAACTCGTCGCGGTTCGCGGCCACGACCAGCGGAAGGCCGGGCAGGACGCGGGAGAAGAGGGCGAGCGTGCACATCCCGGGTGCCTAGAACCGGATCGTTGGCGGTGTCCGGCCGGGGTGGTAGCGTCCGGGTCCAGACCTTTCGAGAGGTGCCATGTTCGAGTCCATCGACGACGTCTCCCGCCGCTTCGCCGACCAGAAGTACATCTGCAACCGCGGCATCGCGACGGTGGTCTACCTGGCCGCGAAGATGGGCAAGCCCATTCTCGTCGAGGGACCCGCGGGCGTCGGCAAGACGGAGCTCGCGAAGGTCCTGTCGGCGGCGCTCGGCCAGGAGCTGATCCGCCTGCAGTGCTACGAGGGGCTCGACGAGGCGAAGGCCCTCTACGAGTGGGAGTACGGCAAGCAGCTCCTCTACACCCAGATCCTGAAGGACAAGATCGGGGAGATCCTCGCCGGCACGTCCAGCCTCCAGGAGGCGAGCGACCGGCTCTCGCGCCAGGACTCGGTGTTCTTCTCCGAGCGCTTCATCCTGCCGCGGCCGCTGCTGAAGGCGATCCGCTCCGAGCAGCCCTCGGTGCTCCTGATCGACGAGATCGACAAGTCCGACAACGAGTTCGAGGCCTTCCTGCTCGAGATCCTGTCGGACTTCCAGGTGAGCGTGCCCGAGCTCGGCACCCTGCGGGCCCGCCACGTGCCGATGGTCATCCTGACGAGCAACGCGAGCCGCGAGCTGTCGGACGCGCTGAAGCGCCGCTGCCTGCACCTCTTCATCGACTTCCCGACGGCCGCCCACGAGCTCGAGATCATCAAGCTCAAGGTGCCGGAGCTGCGGCGCCAGCTCGCCGAGGACGTCGTCGCCGTCGTCCAGGCGGTCCGAAAGCTCGACCTGAAGAAGTCCCCGAGCATCAGCGAGACGCTCGACTGGGCGCGCGCACTCGCGATCCTGAACGTCGACACCCTCGGCGACGAGACCGTGAACGACACGCTCGCGACGATCTTCAAGCACGAGTCCGACGTGAAGAAGGCCCAGTCCGAGCTTCGCGACTTCGTCGCGCGGCAGAAGGCCAAGGCCGCGCGGCCCGAGCCCCCCGCCGGACCAGGCGACGAGGGAGTCCTCCACTAGGAGGAGGCGGCGGGGCTCGCGTGGACGACCGGATCCTCGAATTCGGAGCCCTGCTTCGCCAGCACGGCCTGCGCGTCTCGCCGGCGGAGCATCTCGACGCGCTCGCCGCCCTCGGGCAGACGGGGCTCGGCTCGCGCCAGGTCGTGAAGGACGTGCTGCGCGCGACGATGGTGAAGCGCCAGTCCGACCTGGTGGCCTTCGACGAACTCTTCGACCTCTACTTCTCCGCCCTGGGCCAGGCGATCCGAGAGGCCTCCGAGGCGACCGGACAGTCGCTCGCCGTCACCGCGGAGGAGATGAAGCGCCTGCTCGAGCAGCTCGAAGCGCTGGCGAAGGGGCGCCAGCAGGAGCTCTCGGAGCTCGCGAAGGCCCTGCTTCGCGCCGACGACGGCACGCTGGAGAAGCGCATCCGCGAGGCCGCCGACCGCGTGCGGGCGGGCCAGCAGCAGGCGAACCGGACCTTCCAGGAGGGGCAGTTCGCGCACGCGCTCTCCCAGGAGCTCGGACTCGGCGAACTTACCCGCGAACTCGAGGACCTGGCCGACGCGATGGAGGGGCAGGGTCTCGACCCGGAGACCGAGAAGAAGCTCCGCGAGTTGATCCGCAGCCGGCTGGCCGACCTGGCGGAGTTGATGAAGCG
>JAFMJW010000211.1 GCA_017853315.1 Alphaproteobacteria bacterium | reverse complement strand
GCGTAGAACGCGACGCGCCCGCGCGGCGTCGTGTACGCGCGCAGGAACTCGTCGACTCCCGCACGAACCCAGGTGTCGGCCGCCGCGGGGATCAGGCGGTGGAGCACCGACTCGAAGACCCAGCGGGGCGTCGCCTGCAGGAACCCGATCTCGGGCCGGAAGAGCCGGACGAGCGGAGCCCACGGCCGCTCGCGCTTCCAGGCGAGCGAGGGCGCGACGAGGACGAGATCGCGCACGCGGTCGGGATGGCGCAGGCCGAGCTCGAGCGCGATGCGCCCGCCCATGCTGTTGCCGATCACGTGCGCGCGCTCGATGTTGAGCGCGTCCATCAGGTCGATGATCGAGCGCGCGAAGAAGGGCGGGTGATAGGGTGCCAGCACCGGCTTCACCGAGTCGCCGAAGCCCGGCAGGTCGAGCGAGATCGTGCGGAACGAGCCCGCGAGCGCGACCGCGGTGGTGAGGAACGACACCTTGGTCGCGCCGAGACCGTGCACCAGCAGCACCGGGTCGCCCGCGCCGGCCGCGAGCGTCGAGATCGGGCCCGAGGCCGTCGGGATCATGCGGAAGGTGAGGCGTTCGGGCCCCGTCATGCCGCTCGTCGCGGCGAGGAAGGACACGCCGAGGTGGAGGTTTCGCCGCGCGACGAGGCGACCCGCGCGCCAGGCGTCCATGCCGCCGTGGAGGTTCTCGGCGATCCGCGTCCAGGTCGCGCGATCGGCCGTGAGGGTCGCATCGGGCTGGGCCGAGGTCGCGGGCTCGAGACGCAGCGGGCGCCTGCCGAGCGAGACGTCCCACTCGCCCTCGCCCTCGACGCCGAGCCGAAGGCGCGCCTTCGCGTGCAGGCCGTCGAGCACGCTCGGGTCGAAGCGGGCGAGGAGGTGTTCGAGGACGGGGACGGGAAGGTCGGGTCGGTCGGTCGCAGCGCCGTCGCGCAACGGGCCGAGCGGCACCTCGTCGTCGAGGGGCATCGCCTCCATGTCCTTCGCAGGCATCGCCATCGGGGGCACCTGCTCGCATTGTGCCAGTCTCGCGCGGCGCGGAGAAGCGCCGTTTCGCGAAGCCGTCGCGGGGCCCGACTCCTCGCGTGAGCATGGGCCCGGGGCTAGCCTTCGCTCATGGGCCCGCAGCAGTCTCGCGCGGCACTCGGCCCCGGTGCCGCCGTCGCGAACGGAGGCGTCGTCTGAGGCCTACGCAGGGCACGCGCGCCGAGGGCGATCCGCCCTTCTGGGCCGGGGACGAAGCCGACCTGCTTCATCGGCTCGCTTCCAACGCGGACGGACTCTCCGGCGACGAGGCCGCCCGCCGCCTCGCCGCCGACGGCCCCAACTCCACCGGCGACGGCCGCGGCGAGAGCCCCTGGCGCCTCCTCCTCGACCAGTTCCGCAGCCCGCTGGTCCTCCTCCTGCTCTTCGCGATGGCGCTCTCGCTCTTCCTCGGCGAGACCACCGACGCGGCGATCGTGCTCGCGATCGTCGCGGGAAGCGCACTCCTCGGCTTCTGGCAGGAGTACCGGGCGAGCAACGCGGTCGCAGCACTCCTCGCCGTCATCCAGGCGCGAGCCACCGTGCTGCGCGACGGGAACCCGATCGAGATCCCGCCCGAGGAACTCGTCCGCGGCGACGTGCTCCAGCTGGTCGCGGGCGACGCGGTGCCGGCCGACGCACGACTCCTCGAGTCGAAGGACCTGTTCGTCGACGAGTCGACGCTGACGGGCGAGAGCTACCCGGTCGAGAAGGAAACGGGCTCGGTCGACGAGGACGCCCCGCTCGCCGCGCGGACGGACGCCGTCTTCCAGGGCTCCCACGTGGTGAGCGGCACCGCGCACGCGGTCGTCGCGCGGACCGGCGCCGCGACCGAGTTCGGCGCGATCTCCGAGCGGCTGCGCCATCGCGCGCCCGAGACCGACTTCGAGCGCGGGCTCCGGCAGTTCGGCGCGATGCTCATCCGGGTGACGCTCGCGCTGGTCGCCGCGATCTTCGCCGTGAACGTCTGGCTCGATCGGCCCGCGACCGAGTCCTTCCTCTTCGCGCTCGCCCTCGCCGTCGGCCTCACCCCGGAGCTCCTGCCGGCGATCGTGAGCGTCACGCTCGCGCGCGGCGCCCAGCGCATGGCGGGCGAGCAGGTCATCGTCCGTCGCCTGAACGCGATCGAAAACTTCGGCAGCATGGACGTGCTCTGTTCCGACAAGACCGGCACGCTCACCGAAGGCGTCGTCCGCCTGCACGGGGCCTTCGACGTCCACGGCCGGCCGAGCGAGCGCGTGCTGCTCTGCGCGGTCCTGAACGCGACCTTCGAGTCGGGCTTCCCGAACCCGATCGACGAAGCCCTCCGCCGCGAGACGCTCCCGGACGTCGCGCGCCACCGAAAGGTGGACGAGGTCCCCTACGACTTCCTGCGCAAGCGGCTGAGCGTCGTCGTCGAGGAGGACGACGACGAGAGCGCCCGCCACACGATGGTCACGAAGGGCGCGCTCCGAAACGTCCTCGAGGTCTGCACGCGGGTCGAGGTCCCGGCGGACGAGCCCGGCTCTGCCCCAACCGGCGACGGCAGCCAGCGCCGTTCCGCCGGGGCGACCTCGGCCCGCACCGTGCCAATCTCGGAGATGCGCGAGGAGATCGACCGGCGCTTCGCCGAGCAGAGTGAGCAGGGACTGCGGCTCCTCGGCGTCGCCGTGCGCGACGTGACCGGCGACCCGGTGATCGACAAGGACGACGAGCACGACATGGTCTTCGCGGGTTTCGTCGCCTTCGAGGACCCGCCGAAGCCCGGCGTCGAGCAGGCGGTCGCGGAGCTGCGCGACCTGGGCGTGCGGCTCAAGGTCGTCACCGGCGACAACCGGCTCGTCGCTCGCCGCCTCGGGCGCACGCTCGGGATCGACTCCCCGCGCGTGCTCACGGGCGAGGAGTTGCGTCACGCCGCCGCGGGCGCACTGCCCCGCCTCGTCGCCGGGGTGGACGTGTTCGCCGAGATCGAGCCGGTGCAGAAGGAGCACGTGATCCGCGCTCTCCGCGAGGGCGGGGCGGTGGTCGGCTTCCTCGGCGACGGCATCAACGACGCGAGCGCGCTGCACGCGGCCGACGTCGGCATCTCGGTCGACGGCGCGGTCGACGTCGCGAAGGAAGCCGCCGACATCGTCCTGCTGCGCCACGACCTGGGCGTGCTCGCGCGCGGCGTCCGCATGGGCCGCGAGACCTTCGCGAACACGCTCAAGTACGTCTTCATCACGACCAGCGCGAACTTCGGCAACATGCTGAGCATGGCCGCGGCCTCGCTCTTCCTGCCCTTCCTGCCGCTCCTGCCCAAGCAGATCCTGCTGAACAACTTCCTCTCCGACTTCCCCTCGGTCACGATCGCGACCGACTCGGTCGACCCGGAGCAGGTGGCAGCCCCCCGGCGCTGGGACATCGCGCTCGTGCGCCGCTTCATGGTGGTCTTCGGGCTCGTGAGTTCGGTCTTCGACCTGCTCACCTTCGCCGTGCTGCTGCTCGTGCTGCGAGCCAGCGAGACCGAGTTCCAGACGGGCTGGTTCATCGAGTCGCTCATGACCGAGCTCTTCATCGTGCTCGTCATCCGGACGCGCCGCCCCTTCCTCGCGAGCCGCCCCGGCACGATCCTCCTGTGGGCGACGCTCGCGACCGCCGCGGCGACGATCTTCCTCCCCTACACGCCGGTCGCGAAGCTCTTCGGGCTCGAGCCCCTCCCGTTGCGCGTGGTCGGCGTGCTGCTCGGGATCACGCTCGCCTACCTGCTCGCGAGCGAGGCGGCGAAGCACGCCTTCCATCGCTGGACCGACCGGCTCGAGGAGAGCGCGCAGCGCGGTGCGGGCGCGCTCCCGGATCAGCCCTCGGGGCGGACGTCCGCGGGCGAGTAGTAGGCGCGCAGCGCCAGGATCTTCGCGTCGGCGTCGAGGTCCATCGTGTCGATCACGTCGAGGACGAAGCGGCCGCCGCCCGAGACGACGTGGACGAGCAGCGGGAAGGCGACGTGGTTCCCCGAGATCCGCAGGCTTGCGGGGTCGACGTCGAGGACCAGGTTCGAGGCCTCGACCACGCCGTCGAAGAAGGCGGCGAGGTTCTCGGAACCGGTGACGGTCATCTTGCCGACGGGGTCCTGGACGATGCCTTCCGGGGCGAAGAGCGAGACGTAGAGCTCCGTGTCGCGGGTGTTGAACGCGCGCACGTAGGTCTCGACGACGGCGCGCACCTGTGCCGGCGAGAGATTCTCGGCGGGCGCCGGGGTCGGGCTCGGCGCCGGTGGCAGCCAGGTCGAGTTCGAATCGCCGCAGGACGCGAGCCAGCCCGCGAGCGCCACGCCGAGGGCGAACGCCACGAAGCCCGCGAGCCGGCCGAGGCGCAGCCGGCCGGGGCGCGGGACGATCGATCGCCAGCGAGAGACGTCGGACATCGCTCTCACCCGTTCAGTCGAGGTCCTTGCCGTCCATGCCGGCGTTCTTGCGCGCGTGCGACATCATCTCGTCGACCAGCGCGCCGATCTTCGTCGGGTCGTCGACCGGCTTCACGGTCGGGCCGCGGTGCCAGCCCTCGGCGACCGCGAGCACCTCGCCCGAGGCCTCGAACACGCGCCCGGTCACGCCCGAGGACTGGCTGCTCGCGAGCCAGGTGACGATCGGCGCGATCCAGCGCGGGTGCATGCGCGCCTTCGCCTCCTCGTCGGCCTGCCCCATGCCGAGATCCTCGGTGAGGCGCGTGAGCGCGCCGGGAGCGATCGCGTTCACCGTGATGCCGTAGCGGCGCAGCTCGCGCGCGGAGATGATCGTGAAGGCGGCGATGCCGGCCTTCGCCGCACCGTAGTTGGTCTGGCCCGCGTTGCCGTAGATGCCCGAGACCGACGTCGTGTTGATGATGCGCGCGTCGACCTTCTGGCCACCCTTCACGAGGTCGCGCCAGTGCCGGGCGGCGTGGTGCGCCGGGCCGAAGGTGCCCTTCAGGTGGACCTTGATGACCGCGTCCCACTCGGCCTCGGTCATGTTGACGAGCATGCGGTCGCGCAGGATGCCGGCGTTGTTCACGATCACGTCGAGGCGCCCGAAGCGGTCGATCGCCTGCTGGATCATGCGGGCGGACGCGGCGAAGTCGCTCACGTCGTCGCCGTTCACGATCGCCTCGCCGCCGGCCTTCGCGATCTCGTCGACCACCTCCTGCGCGGGTCCGGTCGAGGCGCCGGTTCCGTCGCGCGAGCCGCCGAGGTCGTTCACGACCACCTTCGCGCCGTGCGCAGCCAGCATGAGCGCGTACTCGCGGCCGATGCCGCGACCCGCCCCCGTCACGATGCAGACCCTTCCCTCGCAGAGCTTCGCCATGATTCGGTTCCTCCGGGACGATCGACCCGAGCGGGCCGACTCCGATCCCCGGATCCGATCCCGGGAGTCCCGCGAAATCAAGCCCGCGGGCCGCGACGCGGTGCACCGTGCGCGTTTGACCCGGGCTTTCGCGGGCTGATAGCCGGGATCCTGCATCGTGCACCGCGTCGTCCGGCGCGGCGGAGGACCTCCCATGCGAGTCGACGACCTCGTCCTGGTCAGCGTCGACGACCACGTCGTCGAGCCACCCGACATGTTCGAGCGCCACGTGCCGGCGAGCCTGCGCGACCGAGCACCGCGCGTGGTCCGGACGCCGCGCGGCGAGGACGTCTGGGTGTTCGAGGGACAGGTCCGCCCGAACGTCGGCCTGAACGCGGTCGCCGGCCGCCGCCCCGAGGAATACGGCTTCGAGCCGACGAGCTTCGGCCAGATGAGGCGCGGCTGCTTCGACGTGCGCGAGCGCATCCGCGACATGGACGCGAACGGCGTGCTCGCCTCGATGTGCTTCGGTTCCTTCCCGTCGTTCTGCGGGCTCCTCTGGCAGCGCAC
>JAFMJW010000210.1 GCA_017853315.1 Alphaproteobacteria bacterium | reverse complement strand
ACGTGCCCCAGGTGCGAGTCGGCAACCGCGGAGCGGACCTCCGTGCGCGGCAGGACGAGCTTCCAGTCCTTGCGCGTCCGGACGGCCGACGCGTCGACCGGTCGCGTGAAACTCGGCCAGCCGGTGCCGGAGTCGAACTTGTCGAGCGAGCTGAACAGCGGCTCGCCGGACACGACGTCGACGTAGAGGCCGGGGGCGTGGTTGTCGTGGTACGCGTTGCGGAACGGGGGCTCGGTCGCGTCCTGCTGCGTGACCGCGAACGAGAGCGGCGCGAGCTGCCGCCGGAGCTCCTCCTCGGAGGGCTTGCGCCACGAGCCCGGGGCGCCCGTCGAGACGGCGGAGGTCACGCCGGGCGCATTCGAGGTCGACGTCGCGGGCGGCGAGCCCCCGTCGGCCCGGGTGCACCCGAGCGCTGCGAGCAGGGAAGCCGCGACGTACGCGACCATGGCCGCGTGCGCGTGCGTTCGCCGGCCCACCGAGCGTCCGCGGCAGACGGAGTCGACGGGGCGCGAGCCGAGTCGCGCTCCGCGGTTCAGCCCCACGCGGACTTCGCGCCGCGCGACCGGGTGCCGAAGCCGCGGGTCGGCTTCTCGATCACGACCTCGACCGGCCGCGCCGTCCTGCCGGATCGCTCCTGCGACGGCCATCCCTGCCCCGGGAAGCGCGCCTCGCGCGCCGGCCGCTCCTCCTGCCGCTGCTTCAGGCGGGCGAGCAGGATCGTCGCGAGGCCGAGCAGGAGCTCGTCGGCGAACGGGATCATGTCCGGGATCACGAGATCGGCCACGAAGAGCCCAGCCGCGACCAGGAACAGGGTCGGGAACTGGAGCCCCGCGAGCCACCCGAGGACGAGGTCGCGCATGTGCGCCTGCGGAGTCTTCATGATGCGATCCTAACACCGCTCCGCCGCCTTGGGGGCGCCCCCTCCCCGGGATTTTCCCGAGGATGGTAGTCTCCCGCCGTGGCCGCCCTCCCCGCCGCCCTGCCCGTCGTCGACGTGTCGGCCCTGGTCGCGGGCGGGCCCGCCCGCGAGCGTTGCGGGGAAGCGATCGTGCGCGCCTGTCGCGAGGTCGGCTTCTTCTGCGCGACCGGCCACGGCGTCCCGGCCGAGGCGCTGGCTCGACTCGACCGGGAGTCGCGCCGCTTCTTCGCGCGGCCCGACTCGGAGAAGGCGGAGGTCGCGATGGCGCGCGGCGGACGCGCGTGGCGCGGCTGGTTCCCGGTCGGCGACGAGCTCACGTCGGGCGAGGCGGACCTGAAGGAGGGGCTCTACTTCGGCGCGGAGCTCGGACCCGGGCACCCGAAGGTGCGCACCGGCACGCCGCTGCACGGACCGAACCTGTTCCCGTCGGATCAGCCCGGGCTGCGCGACGCCGTGCTCGACTGGATGGCCGCGCTCGAGCCGGTCGCGCAGGCGCTGCTGCGCGGCATGGCTCTCGGGCTCGGAATCGAGGAGGACGTGTTCCGTGTGCGCTGGACGTCGGACCCGCTCGTGCTGTTCCGCGTCTTCCACTACCCGGCCGCGGCGAGCGAAGCGGAGCGGCGGGCCTGGGGCGTCGGCGAGCACACCGACTACGGGCTGCTCACGCTGCTCGCGCAGGACGACGCGGGCGGGCTCGAGGTGCGCACCCCCGACGGCTGGATCGCGGCCGATCCGGTACCTGGGGCACTCGTCGTGAACGTGGGCGACATGCTGGAGCGCCTGACCTGCGGCCGGCTCCGCTCGACGCCCCACCGCGTGCGCAACGCGAGCGGACGCAGCCGGCTCTCGTTCCCCTACTTCTTCGACCCGGCCTGGGACGCCGAGATCGCGCCGATCGAGGGTCTGGGCGCGCCGCCCGTCGACGGTCGCGCCGGGCGCTGGGACGGCGCCTCGGTGCACGAGATCGGCGGGACCTACGGCGAGTACCTGCTGTCGAAGGTATCGAAGGTGTTCCCGGAGCTCGGCCGCGACGTGCTCGGGCGCACGAGGCGCTGAGGCGGGCGCGGAAGGGGTCGCGAGCGCGGCTGAGCGACGCGCGGCGCCGCACGCGTGTCGCGCGTGTCGGCGGAGACGCGCGCTGCTACACGGCGAGGGACGCGCAGGCCCCGCCCGCGCGCCCCCTGCCCATGGCCGATCCCGGATACTTCCTGAGCCTCTGGCCCGCCGAGGACGGCGGGCCCCGCCGCCTGCAGGCCCCGTGGTCCGAGCGCGGGCTCGCGCTTCGGCCCGGCGAGCGCCTGCAGGCCGTCGTGCGATCGATCCGCGGCGGGACGATGACCGTGCTCGGCGGACCGGGCGAGCTCTTCCTGCTCACCCACTCGATGGTGCGCTCGAATCTCGGCCTGCCGACGACCTCGCGCGTCGAGCGGCTCGACCCGGACACGCTTCGGACCGTGAAGCGCTCGCCGCGCCTTCCCGGCGGCCCGATGTGGCCGGGCGGCATGGCGATGCACGCGAACGGCTCGCTCTACGTCGTCTACGGGCGCTGGGCCCATCGCCTCGACCGCGACTGCCGCCCGACCGGATCGCTCGAGCTGCCCGTCCCGCGACCCTACAACTCCTTCGTCGTGCTCGACGACGGCGTGCTGGTGACGAAGAATCTCTCGCAGCGCGAGCCGTCGCGCCTCACCGTGATCGACCCGGAGACGATGCGGCCGGCCTGCGCGGACGTGGTGTGCCCGGAGGCGACGGTCGCGCGCCTCTCGGCCGCGGGCAACGTCGTCTACGTCGTCGGCGTGCGCTCGATCTTCCGCTACCGCTGGGAGCGCGACCGGGAGGGGCTCGTCCTCGACGACGACTGGCGCTTCGACTACGTCGGCACGACCCGCCAGAGCTGGGGCTGGGACGTCGTCCTCGACGACCGCGACGCCTGGTTCATGGACAACGGCCACCACCGCTACGTGATCAGCATGATCGGCGCCGGCGTCGTGCCGACCCCGAACCGGCTGATCCGCGTGTCGCTCGCCGACGCGAGCGACCACTCGGTGGTCGAGATCTGCGGCGTGCCCGGCGGCAGCATCACGAACCCGCCGCTGGTCGAGCCGTCGCGCCGGATCGTGCTGGGCTACGACTCGGCGAACCGCCGGCTCCGGGCCTGGCGCCACGACCGCGACGCGGACCGGCTCGCACCGCTCTGGGAGAAGCGGGAGTTCGGCTGTGCGAGCCACATGATCGCATGGCCGGGCACCGGGGAGGTCGCGGTGAACGACTACCGCCGCCGCGGCGAGGAGGTCGTCGTTCTCGACCTCGAGAGCGGCGAGGAGCGTGGTCGCGTTCGGATCGGGGGCCTCTCCCAGGGCGTCGTGTTCCCGGCCGTGGGCTTCGGGCGCGACTTCTACTGGACCACCTTCCTGCGGCTCGCCCGGATCTTTCCCGCGTGAGCCCGGGGCCGGGACGAGCCCGTCCCGGTTGACGACGGGGCAGCCGTCGGGCACGGCTTTGCGTGACGCGCGGGGCGGGAATCGCCGCCTCGACCGCCGCGGGGACCACGCACATGGCCGACTTCGAGATCGAGACCACCGAGGGCAGCCGCTGGGTGAAGGTCACGCTGCGCGACGAGACGATCGTCGCCGAGCGCGGCGCACTCTCCCACTACCGCGGCGACGTGAAGATGAAGGGTCGCATCCCGGGTCCGATCCGGATGGTGCGCGCCTCGCTCTCGGGGGAGGAAGTGTTCCGGCCGACCTTCTCGGGCACCGGACTCGTCTTCCTCGAGTCCACGCTCGGCGGCTTCAAGGTGCTCGACCTCGCCGAAGGCGAGTCGTGGATCGTCGAGAGCGGCGCCTACTGGGCGAGCGAGGAGCGGGTGAAGCAGACCTTCATCCGCAACAAGGTCATGGTGTCGCTGCGCACCGGGCGGGGCCTGGTCGACTTCCAGACGAAGCTCGTCGGTCCCGGCAAGGCGGTGATCTGCGCACCCGGCGAGGTCGCCGAGGTCGTGCTCGGCGAGGACAGTCCCGACGGCATGCACCTCGCCTGCGACGGCGGGCAGGTGGTCGCGCGCACCGAGGGCGTCCAGTACCGCGCGAAGCTCCCGGGCTGGATGCCCTGGAGCAAGGCCGCGACCGGAGAGCGCGTACTGCGCAGCTACACCGGCCCCGGCCGGCTCCTCATCTGCACGACGCCCTACTGGCGCTGGCAGATGGCGCAGCTGCGGGCGCAGCAGGGCTCGCAGCTGGTCGACGACGTCATCGCCTGAGCCGGGGCTCCGACCTCAGGCGTCGCGGAACTCCGGGTCGCGCTTCTGCAGGAAGGCGAGCACGCCTTCGCGGAAGTCGGCCGACTGCGCGGCGAGGATCTGGTTGCGGTCCTCCATCGCGACCGCCTGCTCGAGGCTGCCGGCGTCGATCGAGTGCTTGAGGCACTCCTTGGTGAGGCGCAGTCCGAGCGGCGTGTTGCGGAGCATGCGGTTCGCCATCTCGCGGGTCGCGTCGACCAGCGAGGCGTCGGGGACGACGCGCGAGACGAGCCCGGTCGCCTCGGCGCGCTTCGCCTCGATGAAATCGCCGGTCAGCAGCAGCTCGCTCGCGACCGAGGCACCGACGATGCGCGGCAGGAAGTAGCTCACGCCGACGTCGCAGGCGGAGAGCCCGATGCGGATGAAGGCCGCGTTCATGCGCGCCGACTCGCCCGCGATGCGCACGTCGGCGGCGAGCGCCATCGCGAACCCGCCTCCGCAGGCCGCGCCGTGCACGGCCGCGACGATCGGCTGCGGTGCGCGCCGCATGAGCAGCACGATCTCGCTCACCCGACGCTGCGCGCGCAGTCCTCCCGCGACCGAGCCTCCGACCGCGCCGGTGCCGCCCCCGCCCCCGCCCTGGGCCTTCAGGTCGAGCCCGGCGCAGAAGGCACGGCCCTCGCCGCGCATCGCGACGACGCGGGTCTCGCGGTCGTCGGGGAGGCGGTGGAAGAAGTCGCTCACCTCGGCGATCAGGCGGTCGTCCATCGCGTTCAGCGCGTCGGGACGGTTCAGCACCAGCCACGCCAGGTGCCCCTCGCGCTCGACCCGGATCGTCTCGTACATCGCTCCCCCTCCCCGGGGCGGCCCCGGCCGGCCCTCGCGGCCCCGGGTCCCCGGACTGGAATCCTGCCGGGAACATGCGACGATCCGGGTCGTGGACGCCAACGGAACGACGCACCCGGCCGGAAACGGCATCGACGCCCCCTTCGCCATCGACGCCCCCAGCGAGGAGCACCGCCTGCTGCGCGAGACCGTTCGCGGCTTCGCCTGGAAGGAGGTCGAGCCGGGCGCCTCGGAGGCCGACCGACGCGGCGTGCTCGACCGCAAGCTCGTGCGGCGGGCGGGCGAGCTCGGACTGCTCGGACTCACCGTGCCCGAGAGCGGCGGCGGCGCGGGCAGCGACGCGCTCGCATCCGTGATCGCCCACCACGAACTCTCGAAGGTCGACCCGGGCTTCACGCTCGCCTACCTCGCCCACGCGCTCCTGTTCGTGAACAACCTCTACTGGGCGGCCGACGAGGCCCAGCGGGCCCGCTACCTGCCGAAGACCATCACCGGCGAGTGGGTCGGCGCGATGGGCATGACCGAGCCCGGTGCGGGCACCGACGTGCTCGGCATGCAGACGACCGCCGTGCGCCGCGGCGACTCCTACGTGCTGAACGGCCGCAAGACCTTCATCACGAACGCGCCGGACGCGCACTGCTTTCTCGTCTACGCGAAGGTCGACGGGCGCATCACCTCGTTCGTCGTCGAGCGCGGCTTCGAGGGCTTCGGGACCGGGCCGCACATCGAGAAGATGGGCATGCGCGCGGCCCCGATGGCCGAGCTGCTGTTCGACGACTGCATCGTGCCGGCCGCGAACCGGCTGGGCGACGAGGGCCAGGGCCTCGTCCACATGATGCGCAACCTCGAGATCGAGCGGCTCTGCCTCGCCGCGATGA
>JAFMJW010000209.1 GCA_017853315.1 Alphaproteobacteria bacterium | reverse complement strand
ATCGGCGTGTCGCCGGTCCACCACGTGCGCTACCTGACGCCGATCCTGCCGCTGCTCTGCCTGCTGGTCGCGCGGCTCGTGGTCCGCGCGGCCCGGCCGCTCGGCCGCCTGGCCGTGCCGGCGGTGGCCGCGGCGACGATCGCGATCGCGGCCGAGCCGCTCGCGCGCTCGATCGGCCACGACCGCATCCTCGCCGCGACCGACACCCGCGTGCTGGCGACCGACTGGCTCGCGCGACACGCGCGCCCCGGCGACACCGTCGCCGTGCTGGGCACCCGGATCTGGCCCTACGGCGTGCCGGTGATGCCGCGAGGGGTCGAGATCCTCCCCCTCGGCGAGCGCAACCCGCTCGGCCCGGGCGTCGACCGCAGCGGCCTCGACCCCGGCGGCGCGCGCTTCCTCGTGACCCACGAGCACCCGCTGCCCTTCTCCCGGGTCGACGCGGCGGATCTCGATCGCCTTCGCCCCCGGCTGCGGCTCCTGGCCGAGATCTCGCCGTGGGAGGGGAGCGAGCCCCGCGGCTGGCACGAGGACGCGGACGCCTACTACGCGCCGTTCCACGACTTCGCGGGCGTCCTGCGGCCCGGTCCGCTCGTGCGGATCTACTCGGTCGCCCCGGCCGACGCCCCGCCGCCCGCACCCTGAGACCCGCCGCCCGGCACGGCGAGCGGTGCGCGCGGACGCGCCGGCAGGATCGTCACGTCGCGCTCGACGGCGGCGATCGGCGGGCCTTCTCCCCCTTCCTGCGCGATTTCGATGCGCAGGCGGTGGATCCCGGTCGCTCGCGGCGCGAGCACGAACGCGTCGAGCCGTGCGCTCTCGCCCGCGGGAAGGTCGCGCGGGAGGCGGGAGCGAATCCCGGGCGGCTTCGCGTCGTCGGGCACGTCGGGCCAGGAGACCCGGACCACGACCAGGCCCTCGGGGCGAACGGCCAGCCCGGGCCAGCGACAGTCGCCGCGGTTCGCGACCGACACCGGCACCGACCGGGCACCCAGCGCGACGCGCATCTCCGCCGGGAACTCCGCGTCGATCGCCCCCGCCGCGCAACCCGGCGCGAGCGGCGCGAGCGCCGTGCCCTCGAGCGTCGTCGTCGCGGCCGGCGCGTTCGGCGCCGCGCGCCAGTCGCGCTCGGGAGCGAGCGTCACGTCGTAGACCACGTCGTCGCCGAACCGAGCGCGCTCGACGAGGCCCGCCGAGCGCGCCTCGCGCTCCCATGCGTCGGCGCCCGCGTCGCCGAGTGCGCGTCGGTGCAGGATCACACGCGACACCGGGGCCAGGTTCACGAGCGACTGGAGTGCGTCCCGCTCGGGAAGGCGATGCGCGAGCGACTTCGCGAGCTCGCCCCAGGCCGGCGGGTAGCCGGTGTAGCCGTTCACGATCGGGTGCCAGTGGACGGTCGAATGGAGCATCGCGCGCGCCTCGCGGACGAGCCCGCCGAGGTCCTCCTCCGCGACGGCCCCCGGGACCTCGAGCACGCCGCCGGTGACCGGCTGCGCGGCGAGCCAGCGGTGGACGGGCGGCAGCGCGTCGGCGAGCGGTGAAGGCTCGATCGGCACGCGGTGGCGACCGATCCAGAGCATGGCGGTCGCGATGCCCAGCGCCGCCGCGGCGGCCCGCAGGCCCGCCGGCCAGCGACGGCCGACGCGCCCGAGCAGGAGAGCCCCGGCGAGCGACGCCCCGAGCGTCGCGAACGAGAGGGCGCGCAGCGGCGCGCGCAGCACGCCGAACCCGGGCACGATCGCCGCGAGCCAGGCGTGCGGCAGCGGCAGCCGACGTCCTCCGACCTCGACGTCCGGACCGAGCGCGAGCACGAAGCCGGCGGCCGCGACGAGGGTCGCGGCCGCGATCGCCCCTCCCGACGACTCGTCGCGCGCGTCGCGGTCGCGGCCGAGCGCGAGCGCGACGAGTCCCGCCGCGGCGAGCAGGAACGGGAGCGGCCCGATCCAGGCGAACGCGCCGGCGATCCCGACCGCCGGCAGCGAGCCCAGGCGCACGAGCCCGGGATCCTGCGCCCGCAGCACGCCCGAGGCTCGCGCGTCCAGGTAGCGGAGCGCCACCGGCAGGACGAGAAGCGCCGCGAGGGCGGCGGTGGCACCCGCCGCGAGCCACGCCCTCGCCCGTCGCCCCGGCGGGGCCGAGGACGACCACAGCGAGGCCGCCCAGAGCGGCACCGCGAGGAAGGCGTAATAACCGAGGTAGAAACAGGCGAGCGCCTGCAGGGCGAGAGCCGCGGCGGTGCCGGCGAAGCCCGCGACGCGACGGCCGCGCGCGAACGCGACCGCGGCGGCCATCGCGAGCGGCGCCCACTGGAAGCCCAGGTACTGCGGCTGCGCCGCGAGCCCGTCGGCCAGGCCCAGCCGGTTCAGGCGGCCGGGCTCGATCGCGACGGCCGCCGCGGCGAGGGCTGCGACCCAGGGCGCACCGCCGCAGGCGCGGGCGAGCAGGTAGACGGCGAGCGCGGTGCCGGCGAGCCCCCAGGCGACCTGCGCGAGCAGCACCGCGGGAGCGCTTTCCGAGAGACGCCACGCCGTCGCCGTGACCGGCAACTGCGCGAGCATCGTCTCGGAGCCGGCGAGCACGTTGCGCGAGGGAAAGTAGACGTTGCCGTCGAACAGGCCCGCGCCCGGCACCTGGACCGCGCGCGCGGTCCAGGCGAGGATCCAGGCGTTCAGGTCGCGGTCCGCGTTGTCCATCGAGGCGGTCGCGCCGACGTAGCGCGGCATCGCCTGCGGGCTCCACGACAGCGGCCGCAGCAGCGCCGCCGCGAGGAGCACCGCCGCGGCGATCGCGAGGGCGGCCTCGCGGCCGTGTCGGCGCACGACTCGCCGGGCCGTCGCCGTCAGGCGGCCCGCGCCTCGGCGCGCCGCCGCGCCACGGCGATCGCCGATAGCCCGAAGGGCAGCCCCATCCGGCGCTCCATGCGGTAGACCGGCACGAGCATGTCGGCGAAGCGGGCCTGGAGCCCCGGGACCGCGCGCCGCTTGAGCAGCCGCCCGTTCAGGTACCAGCCGGCGGTCGAGGTCGCGTTCACGTAGGTCTCGCTCTCGACCTCGAGCCCGGCCTCGTTCATGAGCCGCGACATTTCGCCCCGGCCGTAGCGGCGGTGGTGGCCGACCGCCTCGTCCATCGTGCCGAACAGGCGCGGGTGCGCCGGGACGAGCACGACGAGCCGACCGCCCGGCTCGAGCAGCGCGGCGAGGCGCGCGATCGCGCCGCGGTCGTCGGCGACGTGTTCGAGCACGTTCAGGCAGACGATCGTGTCGAAGCGGCGGTCGCGGATTCCCTCGGGCATCTCGCCCTCGAGGTCGAGCCGCTGCACCCTCACGTTCGGCAGCTGCTCGAAGCGGCGGTCGAGCTGGTGGACGTACTGCGCGTCGTAGTCGGTCGCGAGCACGCTGTCGCGATCCGCGAGGAAGGCCGTCATGGTACCCGTGCCGGCCCCGACCTCCAGCACGCGCTGCCCGATCATCGGCCGGATCGTCTCGAACAGGAAGGCGTTGTAGCGGTCGAGCGCCGACATCCGGCGCAGCGTCGCGTGCAGCGGGTCGTCGACCTCGCGGTCGTCGACCAGCGCGCAGCGCAGCATCGTCCAGACCGCGGAGACCGCGTCCTTCCAGCCGATCTTCTTGCCCTCGGCATAGGAGCGTCCGCTGTACGAGATCGGCACCTCGTAGATCCGGGCGCGCAGGCGTGCGAGCTTGGCCGTGATCTCGGGTTCGATCCCGAAGCGCTGCGACCGGAGCACCATGCGCTCGACGAAGTCCCGACGGATCGCCTTGTAGCCGGTCTCCATGTCGGTCAGGTTCAGGTCGGTCAGCATGTTCGAGACGAGCGTGAGCAGCTTGTTGCCGAGCGAGTGCCAGAAATAGAGGACGCGCCGGGGGTAGCCCGCGAAGCGGCTGCCGTAGACCGCGTCGGCGCGGCCGTCCTGGATCGGCGCCAGCAGCTTCTCGTAGTCGGCCGGGTCGTATTCGAGGTCCGCGTCCTGCGTGAGGATCACGTCGCAGGTGGTCGCCGCGAAGCCGGTGCACAGAGCGGCCCCCTTGCCGCGGTTCACCTCGTGGCCGAGCAGCACGATCTCGGGGAGCTCGCGGCGGAGCCCGGCGCGCAGCCGCGGCCAGCCCTCGGCCTCCTCCTCGGCGAGCAGCGCATGGGTGCCGTCCGCCGAGCAGTCGTCCACCACGACGAGCTGGTCGACCTCGGGCCGCGCGACCACCCGGCGCAGGATCTCGAGGATCGTCGCCCTCTCGTTGTAGACGGGTACGACGACGCTCAGGGTGAGCCTCGGGACGAGGATCGGTTCGGCGGCTTGTTCGCTCATCTTCGGGTCCCGAAAA
Organism: Alphaproteobacteria bacterium; assembly: GCA_017853315.1. Lineage (GTDB taxonomy): Bacteria > Desulfobacterota > Binatia > UBA12015 > UBA12015 > REEB422. Next base: position 1,577 of record JAFMJW010000209.1, on the reverse strand, counting down.
CGCTTCGGGGGCTCCCCGGGCGACCGCCCGGGGGAGCCCCCGACACCGTACAGGAGACCAGGCCCGATTTCAGATCAGGCCGTAGACCTTGGCGGCGTTGCCCACGCAGATCTTCCAGCGCTCCTCGTCGGGCACCCCGGCGAACATCTCGTTCGCGATCTTGCGCGAGTACGGCCAGTCGCAGATGTGGTGGGGGTAGTCGGTCGACCACATCATGTTGTCGACGCCGACGTCGTGGCGGTTGCGGATGCCGTAGAAGTCCTGCACGAACGTGAGCCGCCAGTTGCGCTTGAAGTACTCGCTCGGAAGCATCCCGAGTTCGACCTTCGCCCAGTGGCGGTTGCGCCACCAGCGGTCGTCCATCTGCTCGAGCAGGAACGGGACCCAGCCCGCGCCGGCCTCGACCGAGATGAAGGTGAGGGTCGGGAAGCGGTCGAACAGCCCCGACATGATCGTCTCGGCGATGATCGGCGGCATCGAGTCCATGCCGGCCGTCGAGTAGGTCGCGACGGTCTTCTGGCCGGCCGTCAACAGGCCGGTCGGCTCGAACTTGCCGGTCGTGGTCGTGGAGCCCTTCGACGTCGCCTTCGAGACGGTGCCGAGGTGGATGCTGCACGGCATCCCGAGCTTCACGGCCTCCGCCCAGAACGCGTCGTCCTCCTTCGAGATCGTGGGCGCGCCCGCGGGCCACGAGGAGAGGATCACGCCGCGCATGCCGAGTTCCTTCGCGCGGCGCATCTCGGCGATCGCCTCCTCGACGCCGAGGTTCGGGATCTGCGCGAGACCGATCAGGCGCTTGGGATCCGCGGCCATGAACTCCTTGGCCATCCAGTTGTTGTAGGCCTGGATGCCCGCCTTGTGGAAGGTGTCGTCGTCGTCGAGCATGTAGTGACGCATCGTGCGCTGCGAGGGGTAGAGAACCTCGGCGTCGACGCCGTCGACCCGCTGCTCCTTCAGGCGAGTCGCACCGTCCCACGCGCCGGCGTTCACCGTGTCGTAGCGGGCGCCTTCCCACTTGAAGGCCTCGTAGGTGCGACCCGGGTAGGTCGTCACGAGTCCGAGCGGCACCGGGGGCGTGCCCGGGCGGTACTGCCAGGCGTCGCCGCCCGCCGCGTCCTTCACGAGCTTCGGTGCGCGCTCGAGGAACTCGGGCTGCAGCCACTTCTTCCAGAGGTCGGGCGACTCGACCACGTGCGAGTCCGCCGAGATCAGCGTGTACTGGGACATGACTTTCCTCTCTCCTGGGCTGGGATGACGTCCCGGGACGCGCGGCCTTCCGCACGTCCCGGTGCTCGCCTTACCTTGCCCACCCGGCCCGCCCCGTCAACAGGCGGGCCCGCCGGCCCGGGTGGCGACGGCGAGCAGGTCGAGCCACTGGGGGGGCTCGGCGGAGGCCACCGAGAAGTCCGAGGTGGCGAGCCGCACGAGATCCCGGTCGCCCCGGGCGACCCTCGACCGCACGAGGAGGGCGAGGCGGGCGAACGCCCACTGCACGAGGCCCCTCGGCAGGAGGTTGCGCACTCCGAGGGGGTCGAGGCGGAGGATGCGGCGAGCCTGCTCGCCGCGGGCCCGCTCGA
>JAFMJW010000004.1 GCA_017853315.1 Alphaproteobacteria bacterium | reverse complement strand
GTTCCTGAAGATCGCCGAGGGCTGCAACCGCACCTGCGCCTTCTGCATCATCCCGAAGATCCGCGGGCGCCAGGAGAGCCGAGACGTCGCCTCGCTCGTCGAGGAGGCGCGCCGGCTCGCCGGTTCGGGCGTGCGGGAACTCTGCCTGATCGCGCAGGACCTCACGAGCTACGGCCACGACCGCGAGGACGGGGCCGACCTGCGCCGCCTGCTCGAAGCGCTGCTCCGGGTCGAGGGCATCGACTGGTTCCGCCTGCTCTACCTCTACCCGCAGCACGTCGACGATGCGCTCCTGCGGCTCGTCGCCCGCGAGGAGCGCATCTGCTCCTACCTCGACATGCCGCTCCAGCATGCGAGCGACTCGATGCTGCGCCTCATGCGACGAGGGCGGGCGGGGGCGGGTGGCCGGCTCCGCGACCTGGTCGGGCGGATCCGCGAGACCGTACCGGGCGTCGTGCTGCGCTCCTCCTTCATCGTGGGCTTCCCCGGCGAGACCGACGCCGACTTCGAGGAGCTGCTCGGCTTCCTCGACGAGATGCGCTTCGAGCGGGTCGGCGTGTTCCGCTACTCGCAGGAGGAGGGGACGGCCGCCGCCGAGCTCCCCGGCCAGGTCGACGAGGCCACCAAGGAGTCCCGGCGCCGGCGCGCGATGCGCCTGCAGGCCCGCATCTCCCGGGAGCGCAACCTGCTCCAGCTCGGCGAGACGCTGCCGGTGCTGGTCTGCGGCCGCCTCGACAACGGCCGGTGGTACGGGCGCACCCAGGGGCAGGCGGCCGACATCGACGGGGTCACCCTGCTCGCGCGCTCGCCGGTCCTCGAGGAAGGCCGCATCCTGCCGGTGCGCATCACGCGGACCAGCACCTACGACCTCGAGGGCACGGTCGCGGGCGGCGAAGACGCCTGACCCGGACGGCCGGCACCGCGCGGAAGCGCCCGGCCCCGTCCCCGTGCCGGACGCCGCCCGGGAGCCCGATTGACACGGCTTCGGGCCACGCCTAGCCTCGCGACCCCATGGCAGCGAGTTCTTCATCTCGTGGCGGCGGCAAGAAGGTCCTTCGAAAGACGTTCCTGAAGACCGCCAAGACCTCCCTTCTCCAGATGCGCGAGCAGGTACTCGAAGGCATCGAGCACGACGCCCAGTACAATCGCGAGGGCACCAAGGACGAAGGCATGGACGCCTACGACCTCGCGAGCGAGGAGCGGGACCGGGACATCAGCCTGATCCTCTCCGACCGCGATCGCCTGAAGCTGCAGGCGATCGACGACGCGCTCGAGCGGATCAAGCAGGGCAGTTACGGCCTCTGCGAGGTCTGCGAACTCGACATCGCCGAGGAGCGACTGAAGGCGCTGCCGTTCACCCGGCTCTGCATCAGCTGCCAGTCCGACCAGGAGCGCGAGGCGAAGCAGATGCGGCGCCCCGACGACGAGCGCGGGCTGCGCCGCTTCGCGGTCGGCGAGTCCGACGAAGAGAACGGCTGAGCCGCCCCGGGGCGGGCCCCGGAGCCCGCTCCGCAGGTCGCGGGACGCGCGCGAGATCTTCGACGCGGCGGTCGCGGGAGTCGACCCCGAGAGGCTCGTTCGGCGCTGGCTCGCGGGCGTGCTGCGCCCGGGCCGCCGGGCCGCCGGCGGCCCGGCGCCGCGACGCGATCCCGTCGGCCGCGCCGACTCGTCCCCCGGGCCCTGGATCGCGGGGGCCGGCAAGGCGGCGGTGGCGATGGCCCGGGGAGCCGCGGCGGCGATTCCCGGCGCGCGCGGCGTCGTCGTGGCACCCGCGCTCCCCGGCCCGGGCGGCGGGCGCGCGTCTCGGGTCGGCGGGATCGTCGTTCTGCGCGGCGACCACCCGGTGCCCGGGCCGCGCAGCTTCGCGTCGACCCGGCGGCTCGTCGCCGCGCTCCGACGCCGTCCCGCGACCGAGCCGGTCCTGCTGCTGCTGAGCGGCGGTGCGTCCGCTCTCCTGTCGATGCCGCCGGTCGGCATCCGTGCCGCGGAGAAGGCGCGCCTGCAGCGCCTGCTGTTCCGATCCGGGCTTCCGATCGCGTCGCTGAACGGGGTGCGCAAGCACGTCTCCGCGGTGAAGGGCGGCGGGCTCGCGCGAATCGCGGCCCCGCGCCCGGTGTGGACGCTCGCCGTGTCCGACGTGGTCGGCGACGACCCCGCGACGATCGGCTCGGGGCCCGCGGTCGCCGACCCCACGACCTTCGCGCAGGCGCTCGAATGGCTGCTCTCCGCGGTCCCGCGCGCCGCCGTGCCGGCCGCGGTCCTGCGTCGCCTGGAGCGCGGTGTGGCCGGCCGCGTGGTCGAGACGCCGAAGCCCGGCGACGCGCTGCTGGCCCGGGCGCGGGCCTTCGTGCTCGCGTCGAACGCGGCCGCGCTCTCGGCTGCCGGCCGTCGTGCACGCGCACTCGGCTACGTGGTGCGACGCCTGCGCACGCCCATCGAGGGAGAGGCTCGCGAGGTCGCGGCCCGCATCGTGGCGTCGTTGCCGGTCCGTCCCGACCGCCCGACCTGCGTGCTGGCGGGAGGCGAGAGCGTGGTCGCGGTGCGCGGCGGCGGCGGTCTCGGCGGTCGCAGCCAGGAACTCGCGCTCGCGGCGGCGCCGCTCCTCGCGGGCACCGGCTGGACGCTGCTCGCGGCGGGCACCGACGGCATCGACGGCCCGACTCCTGCCGCCGGCGCGATCGTCGACGGCGCGACGCTGCGCCGCGCGAGCCGCGGCGCGGTCGCGCGCGCTCTCGCGGCGCACGACTCGCACCGCTTCTTCCGACGCCACGGCGGACTCGTGGTCACCGGGCCGACCGGCACCAACGTGATGGACGTGGTGGTGGCGCTCCACCCGGGCATGCGCTCGACCGTACGCCGCCGACACCCGTCCCCCGGAACGGGCGCTCGCGGCGGCGCGCCCCGTCGCCGCTGACGCGCGCGCTCGGCGCGGAATCCCGGCCGCGCGTCCCTCGCGGCGCGTGCGGCTCGTCGTTGGCCGCAGCGATTCCCCCGTGGTAGCGCCGACGTCATGGCGACGCGCGCGAAGAAGACGAAGGGAGAGTCCGGGCCGGCGGTCGGCCGGCGACGCTCGCCGGTTCGGGCGAGCGGGCGCGGGCGCCGGGCCCCTCATCGCGTGACGCTCATCCCGGGCGACGGCATCGGCCCGGAGGTCGTGGCGGCGGCGGTGCGCGTCGTCGAGGCGACGGGCGTGGCCGTCGAGTGGGACCGCCAGCGCGCCGGGCGGGAGGCGCTGCTCGAGGACGGCACGCCGATCCCCGAGGCGCTCGTCCAGTCGATCCGCCGCAACCGGGTCGCCCTGAAGGGGCCGCTCGCGACCCAGGTCGGCGAGGGCTTCCGCAGCGTGAACGTGGCGCTGCGCAAGACCTTCGACCTCTACGCGAACCTGCGCCCGATGCGCAGCATTCCCGGGGTCGCGTCGCGCTACCGGGACGTCGACCTGGTCGTCGTGCGCGAGAACACCGAGAGCCTCTACTCGGGGATCGAGCACCAGATCGCGCCCGGCGTCGTCGAGAGCGTGAAGGTCATCACGGCGCGCGCCTCGACGCGCATCGCCGAGTTCGCGTTCCGCTTCGCCCGTGAACACGGGCGCCGCAAGGTGACCGCGATCCACAAGGCGAACATCATGAAGCTCTCCGACGGGCTCTTCCTCGACTGCGCCCGTCGCGTCGCGAAGCGCCACCCGGGAATCGCCTACGACGAGATGATCGTCGACAACGCCTGCATGCAGCTGGTGCTCGACCCCGGGCAGTTCGACGTGCTGCTGCTCGAGAACCTCTACGGCGACATCGTGTCCGACCTCTGCGCCGGGCTGATCGGCGGCCTCGGCGTGAGCCCGTCGGCGAACCTGGGCGGGCGCTGCGCGATCTTCGAGGCGGTGCACGGCACCGCCCCGGACATCGCGGGCCGCAACAAGGCGAACCCGCTCGCCGTCATCCTCTCCTCGGCGCTCCTGCTCGAGCGCCTCGGCGAGGACGACGCGGCTCGCCGGGTACGCTCCGCGGTGCTCGCGGCGACGACCGGCCGGGGGGGCCGCACGGCGGACCTGGGCGGCCGCGCGACCACCGAGGGGGTGGCGGACGCGATCATCGCCAGGCTCGGGAAGCCTGCGCGCCGCGGGCGCCGCGCTGCGTCATCGACCGCCCCGCCGCCGTCCCGTCGCCGGTGACGCGGCGCTCCGGAACGACGTTCGCTCCCGAAATCGTTGACGTGGGCCCCCCGCCGGCATAAGAGACGGTCTCCCGGGCGGTCCGCCTCGTGCGGTCCGGCGCCGGATCCGACGTCCGGATCCGCGGAAGAAGCTCCACTCGATGACCGACGCTGCACTCGATCGCAGGGCGATCGCGGAAATCGCCGAGGACTACGGTCTCGGCAAACTCGCCGCCGTGGCGCCCGCGCCGCCCGCCTGGTGCCGCCAGCCGCGCTCGACGAGGCACATCCTCCTCGAAGCCGGCCGGGGCAAGTCGATCCTGCGCTTCGACGGGGGCCGGGGGGAGATCGAGCTCAAGCGCGAGGTCGACCTCCTGCTCTTCCTGCGCAAACACGATTTTCCGTGCCCGCAGCCGATCGCCGACCGCAAGAGCCGCCTCTACCGCGACTACGCGGGCCAGAGCCTGATCGCGTTCAAGCACATCGACGGCCGACAGGTCGACGCGGTCCGGCTCACGAACACGCAGATCGAGGACATCGGCCGCGTACTCGGCGAGCTCCACGTCATCGGGAAGGGCTACAAGAAGGGCGTCGACAACCGCTTCGGCTTCGAGAGCATCGCAGCGACCTGGTCCGAGGCGCGCCACGGGCTGCCTTCCTACTTCAAGAAGATCGTCCGCACGCTCGACGAGGAGATCGAGTACCTCGGCAACTACCTCGAGACGAAGTTGCCGCGGGGCGTGATCCACGGCGAGCTGAACGCCGGCAGCCTGCTGCTGAAAGGCGACAAGGTCGTCGGCATCCTCGACTTCGAGATGGGATTCCGGGGCCGCTTCATCTTCGACGTCGCGACGGCGGTGAACGCGTTCTGCTTCGTCGACGGCAAGTACGAGCTGAAGCGCTTCGAGGCGCTCATCGCCGGCTACGAGTCGACGCGGACCCTCTCGCTCGCCGAGTGGGATGCCTTCCCGAACGAACTCCGCTTCTCCGCGCTCCGCCTCACCGTCGCGCGTCTCGCCCAGGTCATGGCCATGCCGGGCGCCCAGCGCGGGCTGGCCGCGATCACCGAGGGCCGCGTCGAGGAGGCCCCCGTGCTCGACGGGCCGGACTCCGAGGAGCAGCGGGCCGCCGTGCGGGGCTTCAAGGACCACCTCGACCGCCTGTGCGTGCTCCGCCGCGAGCGCGACGGCGGGATGGAGCCGATGCTGCTCGCGATGGCGACCGGCTACGACTACCGGCGCTACCAGAAGGTGAAGCAGGTCGAGAAGCGGCCCGCGAAGTAGGAGGCCGCAACATGGAAGTCCACGTCCGTGCCATGCTCGAGGCGCTCGGGGAGGACCCGGCGCGCGAGGGGCTCCTGAAGACCCCCGACCGCGTCGCCCGCGCCATGCGCGAGATGACCCGCGGCTACTCCCAGGATCCCGAGGCGATCGTCCGGGGAGCCCTCTTCACCGAGGACTACTCCGAGATGATCGTGATGAAGGACATCGACTTCTACTCGATGTGCGAGCACCACATGCTGCCGTTCTTCGGCAAGGCGCACATCGCGTACATCCCGAAGGGGAAGATCGTCGGGATCTCGAAGCTCGCGCGCATCGTCGACGTGTTCTCCCGCCGGCTGCAGGTGCAGGAGCGCCTGACGCGGCAGGTCGCCGATCTGCTGATGGACGTGCTGCGCCCCGAGGGAGTGGCCGTCGTCGTCGAGGGCGAGCACCTCTGCATGAGGATGCGCGGGGTCGAGAAGCAGAACTCGTACGTGTCGACGAGTGCCATGCTGGGCGTCTTCCGCGACCACCAGGCGACCCGCGACGAGTTCATGACGCTCATCAACGGCCCCAAGCGCGGCTGACGCCGCGCGGCGTCCCCGCTCCCGGGACGGGTGCATGCCGCGCGCGCCGTCGCGAGGGCCTTCGGCGCGGCCGTTCGAGCCGCACGCGGAGCCCCGCTCCCGGCCGGCGGGGAGCCGGACTCGGCGTCAGTCCCGGCGCGAGCGCAGCAGCAGCACCGAGGCGCCGAAGGCGACGAGCACGAAGAGCCCCATCGCCGCCAGGTCGACCCGCAGGTCGTACAGCGTCGCCTGGCGCAGCAGCGCCGCCCGGAAGCCGCGGCAGAAGTAGGTCAGCGGAAAGAGGTAGGCGATCGGCCGCACCGCCTCGGGCTGGGTCTCGATCGGCGTGAAGGCGCCGGAGAGGACGAAAGCCGGAAGGATGAAGAAGACCGCGAGCTGCACCGCCTGGCTCTGGTTGCGCGACACGATCGAGATCACCTGCCCGACCCCGAGCGAGCCCAGGACGAACGACACGACGAGCGCCGCGACCACCGACAGGTGGCCCGAGAGCGAGACGCCGAAGAGCCACCACGCGAGCAGCATGACGTTCACCGTCACGACGAGCGAGATCAGGAAGTAGGGCAGCAGCTTGCCGACGAAGATCTCGGCCGGGGTGAGCGGGGTCACGGCGAGCTGGTCCATCGTGCCGCGCTCGCGCTCGCGCGCGATCGACGTCGACATGACGATGACCGTGAGGAGCTGGAGGATCAGGCCGATCACGCCCGGCATGACGAAGTTCTGCGTCTTCAGGTCCGGGTTGTAGCGGAGCTCGTGCGCGAGCTCGATCGGCGCGACCTGGTGGAGCCCGTCCTCGGTGGTGCGCGCCTTGCCGTCGCGCACGCGGAGGTTCGCCGCGAGGAAGGAGTTCTGCTGCACCGTGGTCGAGGCGAGCTCGCGCAGGATGGCGGGCGCGGCGAAGGTGTCCGAGGCGTCGACCACGACCCGCACCTTCGCGGGCCGGCCCTGGTCGGCGTCGCGGGTGAGCCCGTCGGGCAGCACGACGAAGGCGGCGATGCGGTCGGTGCGCAGGTCCTCCTCGGCGCGCGCGACGTCGGCCTCGGTCGCGTCGGGGACGACGTCGGGCTTGAAGGTGAGGGATCCCTCGATCGCCTCGACGTACTCGCTGCCGATGCGCCCGCCGTCGCGGTCGAGCACCCGGGTGCGCAGCGCCGTCACCTTCGGGTTCCCGATCGCGTAGCCGAAGAGCACGGTCATGATCGACGGCATGAGAAGCAGGAAGACCAACGTCCGCCGGTCCCGCCACAGGTGCAGGAACTCCTTCAGGGCGAGGTGGTAGACGTTGCGCATCACGCCGCCGTCGCGTGCCCGCGCGCGTAGCCGATGAACAGGTCCTCGAGCGTCGGCTCGAGCGGGTAGACCCGCCGCAGCGGCGCTCCCGCGCCCTCCGCGACCTGGTGCAGGCGCTCGGCCGCGGCCTCCCAGTCGACCGGCTCCTCGAACAGCACGCGCAGTTCGTGGCCGTGGATCGTCACGTCGGAGACGCCCGGCAGGCCGCGCAGCGCGCGCGTCGCCTCGACGACCCGCTGCACCTCCGCGCCGACCAGGCGCTGGCGCAACCGCTCGCGCAGCTTCGCGGGCGGCCCCTGCGCGATCAGGCGACCGCCGAGCATGAAGCCGACGGAATGGCAGCGCTCGGCCTCGTCGAGGTAGTGCGTCGTGACGAAGAGCGAGGTGCCGCCCTCGCAGAGCTCGTAGAGGAAGTCCCACATGCGCTGGCGCTGGCTCGGGTCGACGCCCGCGGTCGGCTCGTCGAGGAAGAGCAGGCGGGGCGAGTGCACGAGCGCGCACGCGAGCGCGAGGCGCTGCTTCCAGCCGCCGGAGAGGGCGCCGGCCTCCGTTCGCCGGATCTCGTCGATGTCGAGCTGCGAGAAGACCTCCGCGAGCCGCCGGTCGGCCTCCCGCCCCTGGATCCCGTAGACGCCGCCGAAGAAGCGGAAGTTCTCCTCCGAGGTGAGGTCGGGGTAGAGCGAGAAGGTCTGCGCCATGTAGCCGGTCGCGCGCTTGATCGCGTCGCGCTCGCGCCGGATGTCGCAGCCGGCGACCCGCGCCGAGCCGCCGGTCGGCTCGAGCAGTCCGCAGAGCATCTTGATGGTCGTCGTCTTTCCCGCGCCGTTGGGCCCGAGAAAGCCGAAGATCTGCCCCCGTTCGACGCGCAGGTCGAGACCCGCCACCGCGTCGAGGTCGCCGAAGCGACGCGAGAGCCCGATCGTCTCGACGGCGGCGTCGTCCGCGCCGCCGGTCTCCCGGCCGCTCAGAACAGCGCCCACCACGGGGTCTTCGTCGGCTGGCGCGGCTCGACGTCGACGTTGAACTTGCGCAGGAGCGAGCCCTGCGCGCGCTCGAGCTGCGTCAGCGAGTCGTTGTAGTCGATGAGCGCCTGGTTCTCGTTCAGGCGGGCGTTCGTGACCTCGTTCTGGAACTTGAGCAGGTCGGTCGTCGTCACCATCCCGACCTCGTAGCGGCGGGTCTGGTTGCGGAGATTCTCCTCGGCGAGTTCGCGTGCGACGCGGGTGGCCTCGACGCGCTTCATGTTGGACGCCACGTCGCCGAGCGACTGTCCGACGTCGAGGGTGACCTCGGAGACGCGCTGGCGGTAGAGGGCCGAGGCCCGCGAACGCTGGACCCGGCTGCGCTCGGCCTGGGCGATCGCCGCGGAGTTCCCGATCGGGATCTCGAGGCGGACGCCGCCGCCGTAGGAGTAGAAGTTGTTGGAGATCAGCCGGCCGAGCGCGTCGCCGTAGGTGCCGCCGTAGATGCTCCGGAAGTTGAGCGGGTCGGTCGCCCGGGTCGGGTCACCGGACAGCGAGTTCACCCCGTAGGATCCGAACGCGTCGAGCTTCGGCATGAGCTGGTTGTCGGCCAGCGCCACGTTCATCTCGTTGGCCTCGACGTTCAGGCGCGCGGCGCGGATCTCGCTGCGTTCGGCCACCGCGGCGTGCAGGATGCGGTCGGCGTCGAACCGGATGCCCTCGGAGGAGGGCCGCTCGACCGGCTCGATCGGCCGGGGCAGCCAGTCGTTGAAGCCCGGCAGGTAGACCAGCTGCTGCAGGACCCGGCTCGCCTGGAAGAGCGCGTTCTCCGCGACGATGACCTCGGCCTCCCGGCGCGCGGCCTCGGCTTCGCTCTCCTTCACGGCGACCGGCGGCAGGACTCCCACCTCGACGCGGGTGCGGTTGTCGCTCACCGTCTGGCGTGCGAGCTCGAGCGCGTCGCGCTTCACCTCGAGCTGGTCGTTCGTGAGCACGACGCGCCAGTAGGCCGTGACCACCCGGGTGATGAAGTTCGCGACCGCGGTCTTGTAGTCCTCGACCGCGGCGTCGGTGGCGGTCTCGGCGAGCGAGATCCGCATCCGCGTGAAGTACAGGCCGAAGCCGCGCAGCAGCGGCTGGTTCAGGGTGATCGTCGGCTCCGGCCGGTACTGCGGTACGAGTCCCTGGAAGTCGGAGTTCGTGATGAAGCGGTTGTTCAGGAAGTCGACCCGGACGGTGGCGCCGGTCGCGAGGTTCTTGCGCGCGAAGAAGTTCCAGTTGAAGTTCGAGAGGCTCAGGGTCTCGGCGCCCGCGAGGGCGTTGGTCGCCGGGGTGACGCGCTTGTCGTAGTTCGTCTCCGCCCCGGTGATCGGGTCGAAGAAGGACTCGGCCTCCAGGATGTTCGTCTCCTGCACGATCGGCAGCAGCGACTGCGCGATGAGCTCGGGGTTGTTCTGGAGCGCCGCCGCGATCGCCTCGCGCAGGGTGAGTCGCGCCGACGCCTGGCCGATCGGCGGCATGTCCGGAAGCGGGGGCGGCCCGGCGGGGGGCGAGAGCTGCTCGCGCCACGCCTTGCCCCAGGTCGGGACCGCGGGTTTCGTCCAGTGCGGCCCGGCGTTCATGCCGGGCCCGGTGACCGGCCCGCTGAACGAGGCCGACGAGCGGGCCGGGCCTCGGCCGGCCGCCCCGCTCGTGATCGCCTTGCGGATCCGGTCGTCGATCGGCGCGTTCGGGCGGTCGGCCGGGTAGGGGAGGGGATCCTTCCAGTCGGCCGGGGGCGCTCCCGGATCACCCTGCGCGGAGACGCCCGCACCCGCGGGTACGACGGCGGCCGGCCTCGCGAGCGGCCTTCCGGCGAGCGCGCGGGTGTCCCGGGAACCGACCGGGATCTCCCCGGGTGCGACCGCCGTCGAGCCCGGGTCGAGCGACGTCTGGGCCGCGGCCGGAGCGACGATCGTGGAGGCGACGGCGAGGGCCGCCGCGACGGCGCGCGCCGCGCGCCGCAGGCGAGCGAAGCCGGCACTCACGACGTTCGGGGTAACGGCGTCGGCCCTCGTTGTCAAAGCGATTCCGTGGACCTGCGCGAGGCGCGGGGTGCGTGCCGCGCGACCGAGCGAGCGCGCGCCCCGCCTCCCGTTTGCGAACCGTCGCCCCACAGGTACGTTGCCGTGCGTCATGGCCTTTCGCCCGCTCAAGAACTACCTCCTGGCGCCCGGTCCGACGGCCGTCCCGGCCGAAGTCCTGCTGCGGATCGCGGCGCCGACGATCCACCACCGCACCCCGCAGTTCGAGCAGGTCGTCGCGGGCGTGCGCGAGCAGCTGAAGGAGGTCTTCCAGACCTCCGGCGACGTGCTCGTGCTCGCGTCCTCGGGAACCGGCGCGATGGAGGCGGGGATCGTGAACACGCTCTCCCCGGGCGACCCGGTGCTGTGCGTGAACGGGGGCAAGTTCGGCGAGCGCTGGATGAAGATGGCGCGGACCTACGGCCTCGACGTCGAGGAACTCCCGGTCGAGTGGGGCCGCGCCGTCGACCCGGCCGCGATCCGCGCGGCTCTCGACCGCAAGCCCTCGACTCGTGCCGTGCTGGTCCAGGCGAGCGAGACTTCGACGACCGTGATGCACCCGGTCCGCGAGATCGCCGAGATCACCCGGGGGCGCGACACGCTGCTCATGGTGGACGGCATCACCGCGGTCGGCGTGACCGACGTGCCGATGGACCGCTGGGGCATCGACGTGCTGGTCTCGGGCTCGCAGAAGGCGTTCATGCTGCCGCCGGGTCTCGCGTTCATCGCGCTCTCCGACCGCGCCTGGGCCGCGGCGGAGAAGGCGAAGCTGCCGCGCTTCTACCTCGACCTGCGCCGCGAGCGGACGAACCTGCACCAGAACACGACCGCCTACACGCCCGCGATCAACCTGATCTACGGCCTCGCGCAGGCGCTCGGCTCGATGCTCGAGGAGGGGCTGCCCTCGATCTTCGCGCGCTGCGACCGCCTCATGCGGGCGACCCGCGCGGGGGCCCTCGCGATGGGGCTCCGGCTGGTCGCGCCCGACGCGCCGAGCCCGGCCGTGACCGGCGTCTTCGTCCCCGAGGGCGTCGACGGGGGCAAGCTCCAGAAGTACCTGCGCAACACGCTCGGCGTGGAGGTCGCGGGGGGGCAGGACCAGTTCAAGGGCCGCGTGCTGCGCATCGCGCACCTCGGTTACACCGGCGACTTCGACACGCTCGTCATGCTGTCGGCGCTCGAGATGGCGCTCTCGCGCTTCGGCGTCGACGTCGAGTTCGGACGCGGCCCGGCCGCCGCGCAGAAGATCATCGCCGAGGCCCTCCCGGCCGCGGCGAAGTCCTGACCCCGGGAAGCGGAGGATCACGATGGCCCATCGCGTCCTGATATCGGAGGCGCTCGCCCCGGAGGCCGCGTCGATCCTGCGCTCCGCGCCGGGCATCGAGGTCGACGAGCGCGGCGTGCTGAAGAAGGAGGAGATCCTCCCGATCATCGGCGACTACGACGCGCTCGTCGTCCGCAGCGGCACCAAGGTGACCGAGGAGGTGATCGCGGCCGGCAAGCGGCTCAAGGTGATCGGGCGCGCCGGCATCGGGGTCGACAACATCGACGTCCCGGCCGCCACCCGCCGCGGCATCGTCGTCATGAACACGCCGGGCGGCAACAACGTCACCACCGCGGAGCTCGCGATCTCGATGATGCTCGCGTCGGCCCGGCACATCCCGCAGGCCAACGCGTCGCTGCGCGCCGGCAAGTGGGAGCGCTCGAAGTTCGTCGGCAGCGAAGTCATGGGCAAGACGCTCGGCGTCGTCGGCCTCGGCAACATCGGCCGGGTCGTCGCCGACCGCGCGAACGGCCTCCACATGAAGGTCGTCGCCTACGACCCCTTCGTGACCGAGCAGACCAAGCCGCTCGCGGTCGAGCTCGTCAGCCTCGACGAGCTCTTCGCCCGCTCCGACTTCATCACGATCCACGTCCCGCTCCTGCCGGAGACGAAGAACCTGGTCGACGCGGCCGCGCTCGCGAAGACGAAGCCCGGGGTGCGCATCGTGAACTGCGCCCGCGGCGGCATCGTGGACGAGAAGGCGCTGGCCGACGCGATCCGCTCCGGCCACGTCGCCGGCGCGGCGCTCGACGTCTTCGCCGAGGAGCCGCCGAAGCCCGACGACCCGCTGGTCGCCCTGCCGCAGGTCGTCGCCACGCCGCACCTCGGCGCCTCGACCGACGAGGCGCAGGTGAACGTCGCGATCGCGATCGCGGAGCAGGTGGTCGCGTTCCTCTCCCGCGGCGCGATCACGGCCGCGGTGAACATGCCCGCGCTCACCCCCGAGCAGCGGGAGGTGATCGCCCCCTTCCTCGCGATCGGCGAGAAGCTGGGCGCGCTCGCGGGGCAGCTCTGCGCGGTCGACAACCCGCCGTGCTCGGGCGCGCCGGTCGAGGTCGCGGTCGAGTACACCGGCGAGGTCGTCGACCAGCCGACGAAGTCGATCACCGCCGCGATCCTGCGCGGGCTGCTCGTGCCGCAGCTCGGCCCCGACCTGAACTACGTGAGCGCGCCGGTGATCGCGCGGGAGCGCGGCATCCACGTCACCGAGACCACCTCGATGCAGCCGAGCGACTACCGCAACCGGATCGCGGTGCGGGTCCGGTTCTCGTCGGGCACGACCCACGAGGTCGCGGGGGCGGTCTTCGGCCGCTCGACGGTGCGGCTCGTGAAGCTCGACGGCTTCTTCCTCGAGGCGGTGCCCGAGGGCTACATCCTCGCGCTCTACAACCGCGACGTCCCCGGCGTCGTCGGGCGCGTCGGCACGCTGCTCGGCCGCCACCAGGTGAACATCTCGGCCCTCGAGCTCGGGCGCGAGCGCAGCGGCGGCCAGGCGGTCTCGCTCTTCCACGTCGACGACCCGGTGCCGGCCGAGGTCCTCGCCGAGCTGCGGCAGGCTCCCGAGATCATCTCGGCGGCGCTGCTGCGCCTCTGAGGGCGGCGTGTCGTCGCTCGTCATCGTCGGCGCCCAGTGGGGCGACGAGGGCAAGGGCAAGGTCGTCGACCTGTTCGCGGCCCACGCCGACGTCGTCGTCCGCTTCCAGGGCGGGAACAACGCGGGCCACACGCTGGTCGTCGGCAACGAGCGGACGATCGTCCACCTCATGCCGGCGGGCGTGCTGCACGCGCAGGCCACCTGCGTCATCGGCAACGGCGTCGTCATCGACCCGGCGGTGCTCTGCGGCGAGATCGACGAGCTGCGCCGGCGCGGCTACCTCGCCGATCCCGCGCAGCTCAAGATCGACGAGCGCGCCCACCTGATCCTGCCGGTCCACCGGGCGATCGACGTCGCCTCCGAGGAGCAGGCCGGGGCCGGGCGCATCGGCACGACCGGCCGCGGGATCGGGCCCTGCTACGAGGACAAGATGGCGCGGCGCGGCCTGCGCGTCGTCGACCTGCTCGACCCGGAGTGGTTCCGCCGCCGGCTCGACGCCCTGCTCGCCGTGCGCAACCCGGCGCTCGAGCGGCTCGGGCGGCCCGCGGCCGACGCCGACGCGATCTGTCGCGAGCTCCTCGCCTACGGAGAGCGCCTCGCGCCGCACGTGACCGACACGTCGCTCTACCTCGCCGACCAGGTCGAGCGCGGCCGCCGCATCCTCTTCGAGGGCGCGCACGGCTCGATGCTCGACATCGACCACGGCACCTATCCCTTCGTCACCTCTTCGAACGTGGTGACCGGCGCGGTCGGAACCGGCGCGGGCATCCCGCCGCGTCACGTGTCGCGCGTGCTCGGCATCTCGAAGGCCTACACGACGCGCGTCGGCGGCGGCCCCTTCCCGACCGAGCTCGACGACGAGGTCGGCGCGAAGCTGCGCGAGGTCGGCGTCGAGTTCGGCTCGACGACCGGGCGCCCGCGCCGCTGCGGCTGGTTCGACGCGGTCGTCGTCCGCCAGGCGGCGCGCCTCTCGGGCATGTCCGGCATCGCGCTCACGAAGCTCGACGTCCTGTCCGGGCTGCCGAAGCTCAAGATCGCGGTGGCCTACGAGTGCGACGGCAAGCGCTTCGAGCGCGTGCCCGCGGGGATGCGCGACCTCGAGTCGGCGAAGCCGGTCTACGAGGAGCTCGACGGCTGGACCGAGGACATCGGCCCGGTGCGTCGCTTCGAGGAGCTGCCCGCCGCGGCGCGCCGCTACATCGCCCGCATCGAGGAGCTCACCGCGACGCCGGTCACGCTGATCTCGGTCGGTGCCGAGCGCGAGGAGACGATCCTCCTGCGCGATCCCTTCCTGGTCTGACCGGTCCGAGCGGCGGAGCCGCCCGCGGTCGTCCGCGTTGACGCTCGGGGCCGTGCCCGATAGCGAGGAGAGCGGATGCCGCCGGCCGTCGTGACGAAGGACCTCCGCCGCAGCTGGGACGAGCGCGAGGCCGTGCGGGGGATCTCGCTGGAGGTGCAGGAGGGCGAGATCTTCGGCCTGCTCGGGCCCAACGGCGCCGGCAAGACGACGACCCTCTCGATGATCTCGACGCGCATCCGCCCGACCTCGGGCGACGCGTGGGTGTTCGGCAAGCACGTCGTGAAGGACGTCCACGCGGCGCGTCGGCTCCTGAACGTGGCCCCGCAGGAGGAGGCGCTCTACCCGACGCTGACCGGGGCCGAGAACCTGGACTTCTGGGCGCGGATCTACGGCGTCCCGCGCTCGGAGCGGCCGGCGCGGATCGAGCGGGCGCTCGCGGCGGTCGAACTCGGCTCCCGCCGGGACGACCGCGTCGAGACCTACTCCGGCGGCATGCGCAGGAGGCTGAACCTCGGCTGCGCGCTCGTGAGCGAGCCGCGGCTCGTGCTCCTCGACGAGCCGACGGTCGGCGTCGACCCGCAGTCGCGGGTGCACGTCTTCGAGGCGGTGCGGAACCTGCGCGCGCAGGGGATCACGATCCTCTACACGACGCACTACCTCGCCGAGGCCGAGGAGCTCTGCGACCGCATCGCGATCATGGACGAGGGGCGGCTCGTCGCGCTGGGCACCACCGCCGAGCTGCTCGCGTGCTCGTCGGCGAGCGAGGTCGTCGAGCTCCGGCTCGGCGGGCCGACGGAACGCCTCCCGCTGCTCGAACGCATGCCCGAGGTCGAGCGCGCCGAGCAGCACGGCTCGATCGTCCGGCTCTTCACCCGCCGCGCGGAGCCGCTGCTCGCCCGGATCTGCGGCCAGGGGATCCTCGACCAGCCGATCGTCCAGGTCGGCGTGAGCCCGGTCTCGCTCGAGACGGTCTTCATCGAGCTGACCGGCAAGGAGCTGAGGGACTGAACGTGAGATCGACGACCCCGCGCCTCCCCGCCCCGCGGCGCCCCGCCCGGGCCGCCGCGCTCCTCCTCCTCGCGACGGCGCTCGCCGCCGCCGCCACGAGCGCGCTCGCCGACGACGTGAAGGGCGTGCCCGGCGGGCCGATGCAGCGCACCCGCGAGGTGCTCGAGGCGAGCAACCGCATCGTCACCGGGGAGGGGGACCGCAACGGGAAGCTCGCGAAGCTGAAGGAGCTGCTGCGCGGCTTCCTCGACACCGACGCGCTCGCCCGCAAGGCGATGGGCAAGCACCTCGACGGCCGCACGCCCGCGCAGACGAAGGAGTTCATGTCGATCTTCCGCGACCTCTTCGTGCGGACCTACGTGCAGCGGCTCCTGCTCTTCGACGCGCCGGACTTCGGCTTCACGGGCGAGAAGATCGAGGGCGACACGGCGGCGGTGAACACCGAGATCATCACGCCCAAGGACGAGTTCGGCGTCGACTACGCGATGAGGAAGGGGCCCGGCGGCTGGCTCGCCACCGACATCCTCGTCGAGGGCGTGAGCCTCGCGGAGAACTTCCGGTCGCAGTTCGACAAGGCGCTCGCGAAGGACTCCTTCGACCAGCTCCTCGACCGCCTGCGCAACAAGCTCGAGAACAAGCCGAACACCGACCTCTGAGGCCCGATGCTGGCGGTTTTCCTGAAGGACCTGCGGATCATCCTGCGAGACCGCTGGGCCTTCCTCTTCTCGCTGGCGGTGCCGATCCTCGTCATCTCGATCATCGCGACGGCGCTGTTCTCGAGCGACGGCGGCTCGAAGCTCCTCGTGCCGGTCGTGAACGACGACCAGGGGCCGGTCGCGAACACCTTCGTGAAGCTCCTCGGCGAGCACGCCGACGTCCAGCCGATGAGCCGGGCCGAGGCCGAGCACCTCGTGCGCGACCAGAACAAGGCGCCGGCCGCGATCGTCTTCCCCGAGGGGCTCAGCAAGCGCTACCTGCAGGGCAGGACGACCGAGCTCGAGCTGCTCACCGACCCGGCCCAGGCCGTCGACCTGAACCAGGTGAAGGTGCTCCTGCTGCTCATGGACAAGGACGCCGCCGCGCTCGCGGATCCGCTCGACGAGGAGCGGATCTCGCTGCGCGAGTCGAACCTGACCGGGAACCGCAAGGAGGTCACGAACTTCGAGCAGAACGTCCCCGGCTTCTCGATCATGTTCATGCTGCTCGCGGTCGTGTTCGGGACGTCGATGTCGCTGCACGACGAGCGCCAGTGGGGGACGCTGCCGCACCTCCTGGTGGCGCCGGTCTCGTTCACCTGGATCCTCGTGGGCAAGCTCGCCGCCCGCTTCGTGCTCGGCCTCCTCCAGATGGTCGCCCTGTTCGCCTGGGGGCACTGGATGTTCCGCGTCTCGCTGGGCAATTCGTGGGTCGCCTTCCTCCTGCTGTCGGCGTCGGTGGTCTACGCGGCGGTCGCGACCGGGCTGCTCGTCGCCGGGATGGCCCGGACCCGGGAACAGACCCAGCCGCTCTCGCTCGCGGTCGTCATGTTCCTCTCGGCGATGGGCGGGCTCTGGTGGCCCAAGTCGATCGAGCCGCAATGGCTCCGCGAGCTTTCCCCGGTCGCCTACACGACGTGGGCGATGCGGGGCATGAACGACCTGGTCCTGCGGGACCGGGGCCTCGAGGCGATGACCGTTCCGGTTTCGGCCCTCTTGTTGTATGGAACGGCCTTGCTGGCGCTGGGCCTCCGGCTGTTCCGTTCGAGGCACAGCGCGCGCTGAGCGGGGAGGGGCGCCTTCGGACGATGCGGGCTCGTCGCGATCCACGACGGAGAGGACGGGAGACCGGCCGGGAGGCTCCGCACCGGGCGAACCGCCGGCCCTCCGGGCTCGCGCTCGCGGCGCTCGCGGCCACGGCGGCCGCGCTGCTCGCGCAGCCGACGCCAGGGCACGCGCGCGCCCGACGCGCCGGTCCCGCGCCGGTCGCTTCGCCCGGCGTCGCCGGGGATGCCGCCGCGATCCGGCCGGCGCCCGAAGCCGTCCCCGCTCCCGTCCCCGCGGCGGCGACCGCGACCGGCCCGGCGCCCACGGCGGAGGTGATGCGCGAATCCGCCGGGAGCGTTCGGGCCGACTCGCCACCGTCCGCCCGGCGGGGTGGTGTTCCTCCCGGCTACACGCCCTACCCGGCGCGGCCGACGCGCGAGGCTCCGTCGGGCGCACGGACGAAGGAGCCCGCCCCGGAGAGGCCGGCCCCCGGCGACGTCGGCGAGGTGATCGCCGCGGACCGCGACCGGGACGAAGGTCCTCGACGGGGGAGGAAGGGCGAGGCGCCCGAGCGCATCGGTCTCGGCGAGTGCGTGCGGCGCGCGGTCGACCGGGCGCCCGAGGTCGAGGTCGCCCGTGGCCAGGTCGCGGTGAGCCAGGCGAGGCTCGCCGAGGTCGAGGCGAAGCGATTCCTGCCGGAGGCGGAGGCGGTCGACCTCTTCGGGCTCGCGAGGCGGGCCGAGGGCACGGTGCTCGATCCCCTCGACACGGTGAACACCCACGCCTACGGCGTCTTCACCAAGGTCGAGGTCAACATGGTCCAGCCGATCTTCACCTGGGGAAAGATCACGGCCGGGATCGAGGCGGCGACCCACGCGGTCGAGGCGCAGCTCGCGGCGAGCCGGGGAGTGGCGGCCGAGGTCTCCGAGCAGGTGAAGAGCCTCTACTACAACGTCCTGCTGGCCCGCTCGGTGCAGGGCATCGTCGAGGAGGTGAACGACGCCTTCACCTCCGCGCTCGAGACCGCGCAGCGCCGGCGGGCCGCGGGCGACCCCGACGTGACCGAGCTCGGCATCCTCTACCTGCGCGTCGGCCAGGCGCAGTCGGCGAAGGAGCTGCCGCGGATCCGCCGCGGCTCGGAGAACGCGCTGCTCGCGCTGCGGCGCGCGATCGCCGAGCCGGAGGGGTCGCGGGTCGACGTGAAGGAGCGCCGGCTCCGCCCGGAGAAGGCGGAGCTCGAGCCGCTCGAGGCCTATGCCGAGCGGCTCTTCCTGAACAATCCCGCCTGGCGCCAGCTCGACGCCGGCATGGCGGCGAAGGCGCAGGAGATCCGAACCGTCGAGGCCGACTACTTCCCGATGTTCTTCGTGACCGGCAACTTCCGCTACGGCTATGCTCCGCGCCGCGACCGCCAGCTGAATCCCTTCGCCTACGACACCTTCAACATCCTCGAGGGGCCCGGCGGCGTGTTCGGCGTCCGCTGGCCGCTCAACTTCCACGTGACCGCCGCGCGCGCGAACACGGCCCGGGCCGAGCTCGGCCTGCTCGAGGCGCGGCGCCGCCAGGCCGCGTCCGGGCTGCCGCTCGAGTTGAAGACCGCCTACGACAGGGTCGTCGACACCGGCACCGCCGTCGAGAAGGCCGAGGCCGGGCGCCGCTCGGCGCGCGCCATCCTGACGCTCGCGGTGACGAACTTCGACGTCGGGGTCGGCGAGCCGCGCGAGATCATCGAGGCACTGGCAACCTACTCGCGCGTGTCGACGGAGTATTACGAGACGGTCCGCGACCACAACATGGCGCTGGCCGGCCTCTCGCGCATCCTCGGCGAGGAGGTCGCGGATCTCGGCGACGCGCCCCCGACCCTGCCGCCGCTCGCGGCGTCTCCCGCCGACGGCGCCGCGGTGCGAGCCGAGGCCGACCGCCGTGCGGCGGCCGCGCTCGCCTCGCTCGCGCGCCAGATGGGCACCGCGGCCGACGCGGTGTCGTCCCCGCCCGTGCCGGGAGCCTCGACCGCCGCCGGCGCGCCCTGACGCCGCGGCGCGCGCCTCAGAGGTCGGCGAGCGCGCGGACGATCGCGAGGCCGATCGCCGCCGCCACCACGAGCACGATCCAGGCGGCGACGCTCACAGGGCCACGATGCTCAGGCCGGCGTCCACGTGCAGGACCTGCCCGGTGATGGCGCGGCCCTCGTCGGCCGCGAGCATGGCGACGAGCGAGGCGACTTCCTCGGCCGTCACGTTGCGGCGCAGCGGCGCGCGCTCCTCGACGACGTGCAGCATCTGCCGGAAGTCGCGGATGCCGGCCGCCGAGAGGGTCTTGATCGGCCCGGCGCTGACGGCGTTCACCCGGACCCCCTCGGGGCCCAGGTCGGCGGCGAGGTAGCGCACCGCCGACTCGAGCGCGGCCTTCGCCACGCCCATCACGTTGTAGTTCGGGTAGACGCGGTTGCTGCCGTCGAAGGTGAGCGTGACGATGCTGCCGCCGCCCGCCGCGCGGAGCAGCGGCAGGGCGCCGCGCGAGAGCGCGACCAGCGAGTAGGCGCTCACGTCGAGCGCGGTGTGGAAGCCCGAGCGCGAGGTCTCGACGAAGCGCCCCGCCAGGTCTTCGCGCTGCGCGTACGCGACCGCGTGGACGAGCACGTCGAGTCCGCCCCAGGCGCGCTCGATCTCGCCGAAGAGTGCCGCGACCTGGGCGTCGTCGGTCACGTCGCAGGGCAGCACGAGCTCGGCGCCGATCTCCGCGGCGAGCGGCCGCACGCGTCGCTCGATCGAGTCGCCCACGAAGGTGAGCGCGAGTCGCGCTCCGGCCGCCGAGAGGGCGCGCGCGATCGCCCACGCGATGCTGCGCTCGTTCGCGACGCCCAGGACGAGCGCGCGCTTCTTCTCGAGCCCCGCCACGCCCCCTCCGGATACCCGAGCCGGACCGGTGCGGCAACGAACGCGGTGCGAGACCGGCGCCGGGAGGATCAGCGGGTCGCGGCCGACCGCTTGCGTCCGCTCTCGACGACTTCCGGGCTCGGGATCAGGTTGCGGTACTGCTGCTTCGACGTCTTCCTCGTGAGCTGCGGATCGGACGCGGTCGCGAAGAAGTAATCCCCCTGGCGCGAATAGCGACTGCCCCCCTTCAGCCGGGGAGTCGGGTCCGGGATCGCGGCAGTCGATCGCAGCGGGCGCATCGCGTCGGGCTCGGGCACGTCCGGTCGCCGCATGTAGCGGCCCGACGGTGCCGAGGTTCGTCCGGGGCGCATCCGCTCGGCGTCGAAGACCCGGCCGTTGCCCTCGTCTCCGCCGTAGCGGTGGGGACGACCGCCCGCCCGAGCCGAGGCGGGAAGGAGGGCGAGCGCGGCGATCGCGAGAGCGAGGGCCGCGGCTCGATGCCGGGGTCGGACCCGCCTGGGAGATGGTGAGCGCATGTCCGCCCGGAGGGTACGCCCCCGGCCGAGGAGCCGCAACGGCCGCACTCGGGCGGCGCGCAGGGATTCCCGGGAGCCCGAGCGGTCGTTCCCGGACGGGGGGTTGCCCCCGAAGCTCTCGTCGTCGTAGCACGGCGCGGTCGGGTCGAGATCGGGGCCGATCCGGCGTGCCAGGAGGGAGGACACCCCGAACGGGCGACGGAGGTTCGTGATGAAGCGGTTCGGAAGACTCGCGACGGCGGCGGTGATCGGGTTGCTCCACGCGCAAGGTGCGGGTGCGGCCGGCATCCAGGATCATCTCACCTGCTACAAGACCAAGGATTCGGCGAAAATTTCGTACGCGCTCGACCTGGTCGCCATCAAGCAGCCGGAATTCGCGGCGAAGGGCTGCACCGTGATCGGACCCTCGATCGCGTTCTGCGTTCCGGCGACGAAGGCGCTTCGGCAGCCGGACAAGCCGAAGACCGAGCTCGACGGCCCGACGATCGACTTCGACTACGTGATGTACAAGATGCGCTGTCCGCGCACGACGGTGCCGAAGAAGCTCGTCACGGACCAGCTCGGCGGCGCCCGCCTGGTGCAGATGCTGCCGTCGCCCCAGATCGTCCTCGTGCCCGCGACCAAGGAGGACCCGCCGTGCGGTGCGGTCGGTCAGCTCGCCGGCGGCATCTGCGGCGGCAGCTGTCCGGCGGGTGAGGCCTGCACCTTCTCGAACGGCCAGTGCGGCTGCAGCCCGCCGCCCCGAACCTGCGGCCGCGACGCGGCAAACGTCTGCGGTGGCGAGTGTCCGGTCGGGGCTGGCGAGGTCTGCGAGGTGCGGATCAAGGCCGACGGGACGGCCGAGTGCGGATGCTTCCCGCGTTCGTCGGCCTGCGGCCTCGTCGCCGGTGCAAACCAGTGTTCCGGCGACTGTCCGCAGGGGCAGTTCTGCAAGACCGTGATCACCAACGCCGGCGGGGCGACCTGCACCTGCACGAACTGACCGGCGCCACGGTGGAGGTCCGCGGGCGGCGGAGGCGACGGAGCCTCCCCGCCCCGGGCATCCCCCGGCGGCGGACGGACGGCTGCCGGCGGCGCGCGACCCCCGGCGCGGAACCGTGTTAAGGGGATCGTCGAACCCCTTCCCGCCCGGTGTGCCGGGCGGCCAGGCCGGAGTCGGAACGATGCGTCGATCTCTCGTCGCGGCCCTGCTCGCCGCTGTCCTCTCCCTCGCGCCCGGGGCGGCCCGCGCCCAGACCGTCGTCGGCCCCAACACCGACTTTCCCGACGCGAACGTGCTGATGCCGTTCGACGCTGCCGGGCCGCGCGTGACCTACCTCGCGCTCAGCTACGTCGGCGACAACGACATCTCGGCCCAGTGGTTCTTCTACGACGAGAACGGCAAGCTGCTGGCCCAGGTGTCCCGCGCCATCCTGAGCGCGGGCGGCACCGACATCGTCGACGTGACCAACGTCCGGAACCGGGTCTACGAGAACAACCAGCTCGTCGAGACCGGCAACCCGCAGAGCTTCGCCGGCAAGCGCGGCTTCGTCGTGGTGTCGGGCAGCGACCAGCCGTGGCTCGCGGGCTCCTGGACGATCGCCAACACCCAGACCAATGCGGCCTTCGGCGGTTCCGCGGCGGGCTTCGGCGTGATCGGCGGCCTGGCACCGGGGCCGACGCTGGTCGGGACGACGTTCAACCCGGCGACCCTGCAGGACTCCGAGCTCATCCTGATCGGCCTGAACGCGTCGTCGGGGAACAGCGTGACCTCGCTCACGAACGGGAATCCGCCTCCCGGCGGGGTGCTCATGAAGGTGACCGTCGAGCTTCACGGCAACACCGGCGACGGGCTGCTCGCGCAGCGGACCCTCGACGCGAACGGAACGGCGATCTTCTCCTCGATCGCCGGGCTCTTCCCCGGCTCGGTGTTGAACGGCTCGGCGACGATCGTCGCCTACGCGGACGAGGGCCCGGCCTATTCGCCCTACGACCCCGACGGCGACAACGCGACGCTGCCGCTGATCGGCTTCTACGGGCAGACGCTCGGCGCCTTCGGCGCCGGCCAGAACCTGCGCACGCTGATCGAGGGCTGATGACTCGCCCGGAGCGGGGCGGCGCGCCGCGCGCTCATCCCGCGCGCGCGGGCCTCCCGGGCCGACGGGAAGGGGCCACGGCGTGAAGCCGCCGATCGCGCTCACGGTCGCCGGCTCCGACCCCTCGGGCGGGGCCGGGCTGCAGGCCGATCTCAAGACCTTCGCCGCCTTCGACGTGTACGGAGCCGCGGTCGTCACCTGCGCGACGGCGCAGGACACGACCGGCGTCCGCGGCGTCGCCCGCCTCGAGCCGGACTTCGTGCGCGCGCAGATCGACGCGGTGCTCGACGACCTCGACGTCGGCGCGGCGAAGACGGGGATGCTCGGGACGGCGGGGATCGTGTCCGCGGTGGCGGAGGCGTTCGCCGCTCGCGCGACCCGCGTCCCGCTGGTCGTCGACCCGGTCATGGTCGCGACGAGCGGCGACCCGCTGCTCGACCCCGACGCGGTGGCGGCGCTGCGAGAGCGCCTGCTGCCGCTCGCCGTGCTGGTGACGCCGAACCTTCCGGAGGCTGCCGTGCTCGCGGGCCACCCGGTCGAGGATGCAGCCGGGATGCGGCGCGCGGCGCGGGCCATCCGCGACCTCGGCGCCGGCGCGGTGCTGGTGAAGGGCGGCCATGCGAGCGGCGACGCGGTCGACCTCCTGCTGGACGAAGGCGGCTTCCACGAGCTCCGCTCCGAGCGCCTCGACGTCGGTCCGCTGCACGGCGGCGGCTGCAGCCTGTCCGCCGCGATCGCCGCCGGGCTCGCCGCGGGCCGCCCGCTCGCCGACGCGGTCGCGGACGCGAAGGAGTGGGTGACGCGGGCGATCCGGGGAGCGCAGGCCGTCGGGCGCGGTGCGCGCCCGCTCGACCACCGGGTCCGCCCCCGGCGCTGAGGCGCGCCCGTGGGAAACGCCCCTGTCGCGCCGCGCGGGCCGGCGTTATAGACGGCCGCACCATGGAGCGAAGCGAGCGGAAGGTGAGGGTCGGGCTCGTCCAGATGCACTGCGACGAGGACCTGCGAGCGAACATGGACCGGGCGCTCGACGCGGTCGCCGAAGCCGCGGCGGCCGGCGCGCGGATCGTCTGCCTGCCCGAGCTGTTCCGCTCGCGCTACTTCTGCCAGGCCGAGGACCACGCTTTCTTCGACCTCGCCGAGCCGATTCCCGGGCCGAGCACCGAGGCGCTGTCGGCCGCGGCGGCCCGCCACGGCGTGGTGATCGTCGGATCGCTGTTCGAACGCCGCGCGGCGGGCGTCTACCACAACACGGCCTGCGTGATCGACGCCGACGGCAAGATGCTCGGCATCTACCGCAAGATGCACATCCCGGACGACCCGCTCTACTACGAGAAGTTCTTCTTCACCCCGGGCGACCTGGGCTTCCGCTCGTTCGCGACGCGCTTCGGGCGGATCGGCGTCTGCGTCTGCTGGGACCAGTGGTACCCCGAGGCGGCGCGGCTCACCGCGCTCTCGGGCGCGGAGATCCTGTTCTACCCGACGGCGATCGGCTGGCACGAGGCGGAGAAGGCGGAGTACGGCGCGGGCCAGCACGACGCGTGGCAGACCGTGCAGCGAGGACACGCGGTCGCCAACGGCGTCTGGGTCGCGACGCCGAACCGCGTCGGGCGCGAGGGAACCGTCCAGTTCTGGGGAGGCTCCTTCGTCGCCGACCCGATGGGAGGACTGGTCGCGAAGGCGGGCCACGAGGAGGAGCGCGTCCTGCTCGCCGACTGCGACCTCGCGAAGGTCGAGGAGGTGCGCCGTCACTGGCCCTTCCTGCGCGACCGAAGGATCGACGCCTACCAGGGCATCGTGCGCCGGATGATCGACGATGGCGACCGCTGAGTCCGGCCACACCCCGCGCGAACTCGGCTACCGCTGGCCGGCGGAGTGGGAGCGCCACGACGCGACCTGGCTCGCCTGGCCGCACAAGCGCGACTCGTGGCCGGGCAAGTTCGAGCCCGTCCCGGGGATCTTCGTCGAGATGGTGCGTGCGCTCTCGGCGGGGGAGCACGTCGAGATCCTCGTGCTCTCCGAGGAGCACGGCGCCGGGGTGCGCGCGCTCCTGCGCGGAGGCGGCGTGGACCCGGCGCCTGTGCGGATCCACGTGCTGCCGACCGACGACGCCTGGATCCGGGACCACGGCCCGATCTTCGTCCAGCGCGAGCGTGCGGACGGGCAGGGCACCGAGATCGCCGCGACCGTCTGGGGCTACAACGCCTGGGGCGGCAAGTACCCGCCCTGGGACCAGGACCGTCTCGTCTCCCGCGAGATCGCCCGCCGCCTCGGCGTGCCGGCCTTCGACGGCGGCATGATCCTCGAGGGAGGCTCGATCGAGGGCGACGGCGAGGGGACGATCCTCACCACCGAGTCCTGCCTGCTGAACCCGAACCGCAACCCGTCGCTCGACCGCGCCGCCATCGAGCGGCGCCTGCGCGACTTCCTCTGTGCGGACAAGATCCTCTGGCTCGGCGACGGCATCGTCGGCGACGACACCGACGGCCACGTCGACGACCTGACGCGTTTCGTGGCGCCCGGTCGCGTCGTCACCGTGGTCGAGGACGATCCCGCCGACGAGAACCACCGCCCGCTGCGCGAGAACCTGGAGCGCCTGCGCGGCATGACCGACGCGCGGGGGCGTCGGCTCGAGGTGATCGAGCTGCCGATGCCGCGAGCGCAGCTCGAGCAGGACCAGCGGATGCCCGCGAGTTACGCGAACTACTACGTCGGCAATGCCGCCGTGCTCGTGCCGACGTTCGACGACCCGGCCGACGCGCGCGCGCTCGGCGTGCTGTCCGAGGCCTTCCCCGGCCGCAAGGTGACCGGGATCCGGGCGACCGACCTGGTGTGGGGACTCGGGGCCTTCCACTGCCTCTCGCAGCAGCAGCCGCGCTGACGGCGCGCCCCGGACGGGCGCGCGGCGCACTCGGGCCACGCATCGGAGCCTCGGCCGACACCGGGCGTCGCGCCCGGCGGGCCCTCGTCGGCGTGACAAGCGGTCGCCCGGCGTCGTAGTTGCTGCGACATGGACTTCGCCGAGGTCATCCGCACGACGCCCACCTGCCGACGCTACCGCCCCGACCCGGTCCCCGACGACGTGCTGCGCCGCGTGCTCGACGGGACGCGCTGGGCGCCGACCGGCGGCAACCGCCAGGGCGTGCGCTTCGTCGCGGTGCGCGACGCGGATCTCCGGCGCCGGCTGCGCGACCTCTACGTGCCGCTGTGGGAGCAGTACGCCGGACGAGCGACCGAGCGGCCGGGAGCGCCGCTGCCCCGCCTGCTCGCCGAGGCGGATCACATGGCTCGCCACCTCGACCGGATCCCCGTGCTGGTCGTGGTGTGCGCGCAGCTCGCCGACCTGCTCGCGACCGACCGCCACCTGGGCAGGCTGTCGATCGTCGGCGGGGCCTCCGTGTATCCCGCGGTGCAGAACCTGCTGTTGTCGGCGCGCGCCGAGGGACTCGGCACGGCACTGACGACGCTGCTCTGCGCGGTCGAGCCGCAGGTGAAGGAGCTGCTCGCGATCCCCGAGGGGGTCGCCACCGCGGCGCTCGTGCCGCTCGGCTGGCCCGAGAACCCCTTCCCGGCGAGACTCGCGCGCAAGCCGCTCCGGGACCTCTGCTTCGCCGACGCGTGGGGCGCGCCCCTGTTCCCGTAGGCCGCGCGGCGCCCCGGCGCCGGGGCGAAGAAAGTCTCTTGTCCGGGGCCGCCGAGTATCGTAACCGGAAGACCGCCGGTCGGGGCCGCGACGCGGATCCCGGAACGGGCACCAGGGACTCCGGAGACTGAACTTTGCAGCGTCGCGACTTTCTTCGGAGGCTCGCCGCGGGGACCGCGGCGCTGGCGGGCGCGTCGGGCGCGGCGCGCGGAGCCCGGGCGGAGTCGCGACCGTCCAACGTCGTGCTGTTCGTGTCCGACGACTGGGGCTGGCCCTTCTACGGCTTCATGCGCGACCCCCGTGCGCTGCCACCCTGCGAACTCGACGGGCTGCCGGTCCCCCGCACGCCCACCCTCGACCGCCTGGTGCGCGAGGGCGTGGGATTCCATCGCGGCGTCGTCACCGCGGCCCGCTGCCAGGCCTCGCGAGAGTCGATCTTCACCGGGCTGAACCGCCGCGATCTCCGGGTGCGCCGCTTCGAGACGCTGAGCTACCCGGGACACCCGACGATCCCGGTCGAACTCGCCCGCCGCGGCTACCGCACGCTCGGCATCGGCAAGTGGGAGGTCGCGCGAGGCGGCCTCGCCGCGTCGTTCACCGACAACGAGAAGTACACCACCGAGCTCGGGCGCGGGCCCGACGACGTGACGGCACTCAACCGCGGCGAGCTGCAGATCGTCGACCGCTTCCTGGAGGAGCGCCGCGACGACGGCGTGCCCTGGATGCTCTACGTCGGCCCGCGGCTTCCGCACCAGCCGTTCCAGCGTCCGCGCGAGGCGCCCTACCAGTACGACGACGTCGACCTCGACGCCGCGCGCGCCTGCAAGCAGCGCTTCACGATCAGCCCGGTCTCGTTCCGCCGCTTCCTCGGCAGCTGCACGTGGGTCGACGAACTCCTGCGCCGGATCGTCGAGGACAAGCTCGGCGCCTACGGCTTCGACTCGAACACGCTGGTCGTCTACACGACCGACAACGGCGCCGTCCTGCGGCGCGGCAAGGGCAGCTTCCGCGAGGCCGGCATGCGGACGCCGATCGTCGCTTGGGCGAAGGACCTGCTGCCGCCGACGGGCCTCCACCCGGGGCTCGTCGGCACGATCGACATCTTCCCGACCATCCTCGACGCGCTCGGCATCGACCCGTCGACCGGGCCGACGTTCCCCGACGGCAAGAGCTTCCTGCCGCTGCTCGCGGATCCGTCGGCGCGGGCGAGCGAGGAGTTCCGCCGCGTCTTCTACTCGAACTGGCGCCCCGACGGGAAGCGCGCGGTCCGCGACGACCGCTACAAGCTCTACACGAGCCTGTTCGGACGCGAGGAGGCGATGTTCGACCTCGAGGTCGATCCCTTCGAGCGCGTGAACCTGATGCTGCGCGACCGCCTCACGCCGGAGACCGACGCGATCCGCGCCTCCCTCGCGCGCGACCTCGAGGCGTGGTGGTGCGGGCGCGGAGACGGCGGGCTCGCCTGCAGCTGACGCGCGGGTTCCCGTGCGCGATCGCGTGCGGGAGCGGGTCCGGTCAGCACCAGCTCGCGTCGTCCCCCGCGGGAGCGCGGAGCAGTTCCTCGACGTTCGCCTCGATCACGCGGTACCCGACGTTGCCGTAGAGCACCTGCCGGCGATCGTTCAGGACGAGCGTCGGACTGCCTCGCACCTGCTCGGCCGCCGCGTCCTCGTAGTCGCGCAGGAGGGCGGCCCAGGCGCTTCCGTCGCGGAGCGCGGCCCGCAGCGCGTCGGCCGGCAGCCCGATCTCCGAGGCGACCTCGAGTGCCACGTCCTCGCGCGAGACGTCGCGGCCCTGCGCGAAGAAGGCGAGTCGCAGCTGCCAGGCGAGCCGCTCCGCGGGCGTCCGTCCGAGCTCGTCGTCGGCGCCGAACGCGGCGAGTTCGGCGGCCTTCACGACGGCATGCGGCGTGGCCGAGGTGGTCGGCACCGTCCGGGCCCACGCGTCCTCGTGCAGGCGCACGTGCTCGAAGCCCGCGACCACGTCCTCGACGTGACGGCGATAGCCGGCCGGCCCCCCGCGATCCCGCCAGCCGGCGACGATCTTGGTCCCGACGTCGGCGAACACCGAGCAGAGCCGGGAGCGCACCGCGACCCGGCCCGGGTGGCGGCGCCGGAGCTCGTCGAGCCGCACCTGGCTCACGTAGGCCCAGACGCAGAGGACGTCGGAGAAGTGGGTGACGACGACCGGGCCGCCGGGCTTCCTCGCTTCGCTCATGGCCGGGACCTAGCACTCGCGCGCCGACGACACCCGGTTGACGATCGGTGTCGCGCATGGCAGCGACGGATCGCGGCGCACAGGGCGCGCCGGGCGGTGGGGAGGTGGACGTGGAGAAGGGCGAGAAGGTGGTGTCGCTCGCGGCGAGGCGCGCCTCGATGCCGGCGGCGGAGGTGCGGCGCGAGCCCGACTGGCTCGAGTGCGACGCGTGCGGCTCGCCGCTGCAGACGCTGGGCCACTGCAAGTACCTGTGCCGGCTCTGCGGCTTCATGCGCACCTGCATGGACACGGTCTGAGCGTCCGGGGGCGGGCAGCGTGCGGGCGATCCTGCAACGCGTGAGCGAGGCCCGCGTCTCGGTCGACGGCGAGACCGTCGGCGAGATCGGCCGCGGTGCGCTCGTCCTGCTCGGCGTCGGGCACGACGACGACCTCGCGGTGGCGCGCTCGTTCGCCGCGAGGATCGTCGGGCTGCGGGTCTTCGAGGACGAGCAGGGGCGCATGAACCTCTCCCTGGCGGACGTCGGAGGCGAGGTGCTGGTCGTCTCGCAGTTCACGCTCTGGGCCGACTGCCGCTCCGGTCGGCGACCCTCCTTCGGGCGTGCCGCGCCCGGCGACCGCGCCGAGCCGCTCTACCTCGCGTTCGCCGACGAGGTCGAGCGCCTCGGCCTGCGAACGGCGCGTGGCCGCTTCGGTGCGACCATGCGCGTCTCGCTCGTGAACGAGGGGCCGGTCACGATCCCGATCGACACCGAGGGGGCGTTCTCCGCCCCGCTTCGACAGCCGTTGGCCCCGGACTCCGGCCCGCGTTGACATTCCTCGGCCCCGGCGGGCAGATGGGCCGGCCGCCCGTCTCGCGCGCGGGCGGCCGCGCGCGCATGTCCACGCTCCACGGTCCGTTCGAGGGTTGGTTCGTGGGGCTTCCGTCCCCGGATGCCGAGGCCCGCGGGGTCTCGCGTTTCCACGACCTGCGTCTCGACTGGGGAACCCTGCGCCCGGGTCGGCTCGTCGACGACACGCCCGCGAGCCCCGCCGACCCGACCCCGGTCGAGTGGCCGGTGCTCGGCCCGATCCTCGCCGAACTCGAGAACGGGCAGTGGTATCGGCTCTGGCTGCACGACGCGCGACTGCACTGGGGCCGGCCGCGCCTCGCGCGCGACGACGGCGACCGCAGTCTCTGGTGCGTCCGCGGACACCTGGTCGGACGGCTCGCGGCGGGTCCCGTCGCCGAGCCTCGCCGCTTCGGGGCGACCTGGGTCGACGACCGGCGCGCCCCGCCGCTCGCGTCGGGATGCGGGCCGCTCCTCGCCCTGCTCCTGCTCGCGCTCGCGGCGTGGACGTCGAACTGGCTGCCCGCGTTGCTCGCGGCGCTCGCGCTTCTCGCGGCGGCGTTCGCGTGGCGCGCTTCGGCGACGACGCTCGGGCCGCGGCTCGGCGTCGGGCTCGCGCCCGACGCTTCCTGGCTGCTGCCGCTCGCACTCGCATGGCTCCTGCTGCACTGGCTGTTCACCCCGTGCCTGCCGATCCCCGGACTCCTCTGGATCGTCCTGCTCGCCGGGGCGCTCGCCGCGGCGAGCCGAGCCGGTCGTCTCGGGCTTCCGCTCTTTCTCCTCGCGATCGCGTTGCCGATCGCGTTGACGGGGTGGCAGCGCACGGGGTGCCGGCGCGGACTTGCGCCGGGGGCGGTCACGGGAGCCGGTGCGCGGAGCGAGGCGCCCGTGTCCGGCGTGCCCGAAGGAGCGCCTGCGCCCGGCTCCGATGCCCCCGCCGGCGGCGGCGAAGGCGAGGGCGGGGCGCCCGCGGGCGCGCGGAACGACGCGGCCGAACCCGGCGAGGACGAACCCGACGCGGCCGGCCCCGGCTCGCCCGACGCGGCCGGCGAGTGGCCGTCGCTGCCCGCGCGCGATCCCGATGCGGACCTCGTGGAGCAGGCGAGTCGCGGCCCGCTGCGGCGCATCGGCCTCGATGCGGCGCTCTCGCAGGGGCGCCTCGAGTGCGGCCAGACGATCCACATGTCGGGCGATCTCCTGTTTCCGCTCGACAGCGCGAAGTTGCGTCCCGAGTCGCTCCCGCAACTGCGCAAGCTCCACCGCGTCGTGCAGGCGTCGCCCGAAGTCCGGGTCAAGCTCGTCGGCCACGCCGACGAGACCGGACTTCCCGAGCACAACGACGAACTCAGCCGGGAGCGAGCGCGGGCGGTCGGCGACTGGCTCCTGCGCTGGCAGGCGCTGCCGAGCGATCGCCTCGACCTCGAGGGCCACGGCGAGTCGGAGCCGCTCGTCCGCGCCGCACCGGGCAGCCCGCTGCAGCGACTGAACCGCCGCGTCGACGTCGTGGTCTCGTGTCCCGGAGGCGGCGATGCCGGCCAGTGAGCCGATCGAGGGGATCCCGTGGCTGCTGTGGCGGCCGTCGCGGCGACTGCGCGCGCCGAGCACGCGCGCGCCGATCTGGGTCCGGAGCCGTCGGCCCGCGCTCGTGCACATCGGCGGCCTGTGGTTGCGGCTCCGCACCGACCGTGGCGTCCCGCTGCTGGCGCCGGTCGACCACCGGATCCCGGTGCTCGCGATCTCGACGGCCGGGCTCGGCCGGGCCGTGCTCGAGATCGACTCGAACCTGCCGGTGGCCGAGGGAGAAGTGCCGCGACTCGAGCCCGATCCGGATGGCCTGCGGGTGCAGCGGAGGCTGCCGACCGCGCGCAAGCGCACCTGGGTCGAGCGTGCCGCGGGCCGTGTCCGCCGTCGCCCGGGGCGCCCCGGGCTGCCGCCCGATTTCGCGCGCCCGGCCGTGCCCGCCCCGGCCGTGGCCGCGCCACCCGCCCGCACCGCGGCACCGGCGCCGCTCGCCGGCCTCGAGATGCCGGCCCCGGTCGGGGTCCCCGAGCCCGTCGGGGCTCCGCGATGGTACGACGAAGACGTGCGCCGCCCGGGATCGGGCCGCGCCGGGAGGAGGACGACATGAGCGACGACGAACCGCTCTCGCCCGACCAGATCGACCCCTACGACTACCACGCCACCGGCGGATGGTTCACCCGCCTGCTCTGGCACTCGGCGGGTGCGGACGCGCAGATCCTCGAGCGCTGCCCCGAGAGCGACCGCGTGAAGTACCAGGGCATCGGCGGCGTGGTGCTCACGACCGGCGTGCTCGCGTTCATTTCGGGCAGCTACGCCTTCTACTCGGTGTTCGGCCCGCGCAGCGAGTCGGCGATCGCGTCCGAGCCGCTCGACCGGCAAGCGCTGTGGACGGCGCTCGCCGCCGGCGCGGTCTGGGCGGCGATCATCTACAACCTCGACCGGCTGATCGTGTCGAGCACCGGCAAGGGCGACGGCACCGAGCGGCTCACGCTGAAGGAACTCGCCGGCGCGCTGCCCCGCATCCTGATGGCGATCCTGTTCGCGATCGTGCTGTCGGCGCCGCTCGAGCTGCGCATCCTGAAGCCGGAGATCGACTCCGCGCTCGCCGGCGAGCAGAAGGAGTACGAGCGCCAGCTGAACGAGAAGTCCGAGCTCGTCTTCGAGGGCCAGAAGCACGAACTGCTCGCCAAGCGCGACACCGCACAGGCCCGCCTCGATCAGCGGCCGGTCGAGTTCGAGAAGCGCCGCCAGGAGATCCTGAAGCAGCGCCAGGCGCTCGAGATGGAGGCCGAGGGCCTCTCCGGCTCGCGCAAGGCGGGTCGCGGCCCGGCCTGGCAGGACAAGTCGGCGAACCTCGACCGGATGCAGAAGGAGCTCGACGAGTGGAAGGCGTCGACCGCCGCCCAGGACGAGCCGATCCGGCAGGACATCGCCCGCTACGTCCGCGACCTCGAGGACATCGACGCGCGCTTGAAGGCGAGCCGCGAGGAGAACTCGCACCGCGCCGCGCACCTCGACGGGCTGCTGAAGCGCATCGAGATCTCGCACAAGATCGGCGGCATGGTGCCGTGGATGATCGCGCTGCTCCTGCTCGCGATCGAGTGCGGCCCGATCCTCTTCAAGCTCATGATGGCGACCGGCGCCTACGAGTACCTCTCCGAGAACCAGAAGCGGCTCGCGCAGGCGCGCTGGGGCGTCGAGCCGCGCGAGATCCCGAGTCGCGACGGCAAGACGATGCAGATCACCGCGCGCTACCACGCGGCCGAAGCGCTCGGCACCGCGGAGAAGGCGCGGCACCAGGCCGAGATCGCGCTGGTGAAGCACCAGTACGAGGTCTTCGTCGCGGACGAGAAGAAGCGCATGGGCGAGGCTCCTCCCCGGCCCGGCGACGACGACCGCGAGGGCGACGCCGGGTGAGCGCCCCCGCCTGGTGCCGGGCCGTCGGCATCGATCCCGACGTGGTGGCGATGTGCACCGCGCCGGAGCGGCGCAGGCTCGCCCTGCTCTCGAAGCTCTACCTGCTGCCGCCGCTGCTGTGCGGGGTCGCCTGCGCGGCGGTCGGCTCGGTCGCCCTCCGCTCGCCGGTCGCGGCTTCGCTGCTCGGCGCGGCGGGTCTGTTCGCGACCCTGAACGTCGTGCGGCTGCTGGTCGCGAGCGGCGGGATGCCGCCGGACGCGACCGAGGCCGAGGCGAGGCGCTGGCGGCCGGGCTGGAACCAGGTGCTGGCGCTCGGCTTCTGGGTCGGCCTGCAGATGCCGCTGCTCGCGGCATGGCTGCTCGTCCGCACCGGCGTGCTGCGCGCGGCCTTCGAGGAGTGGCGGGTGCTGCAGTCGCAACTCGGCGGGGAGGGCGCGCTCGCCGAACCCGGGCTCACCGGTCTCGTCGCGGTGGCGGCCTCGCGCCGCGAGGTCTGGCTCGCGGCGACCGTCGCGCTCACGATGGCGGCGCTGCTCCCGTGCCTGTTCCGCCGCCTGCGCGCGTCGGGCTTCGCTGCCTACGCGCGCCACCTCCGCCGAGCGCAGCGCTCGCGGATCGAGCAGGACTGGCGGGACCACCGCCGTCGCGCCGCCGCGCTGCTCGCCACGTTCCGCCGTCGCGTCGACGAGGGGCCGGGCGACGAGTGGTTCGCGGACCCGCCCTGGCGCCGCGAGCCGATCCCCCCGAACCCCGCCGCCTTCGACCGCATCCGGACCGTGCGCGACCTGCCGCTACCGCCCGGGCGCGCGGCGGACTGAGCCCCGGGGACGGCGCGCGCCCCCGTTCACGCGGGCGTCTTCGGGCGTCACGCGGGCGTGGACGCCCTCTCCCGGAGCTTCGCCATGATCTCGACGTGGCGGGTGAAGTCGACCGGCGCGTCGAACGGATGCCCCTCGAGTTCGCGGTAGGCGCGCGCCACCTGCGAGACCACGCGCTCGGACTCGACCCACTCGCCGAAGGGGCCGAGGTCGATCGCGAGGCAGGCTTCCTCGAGGCTCTTGCCCGACTCGAAGGCGCTCCGGCTGCGGTCGCGCACCCAGGCCAGGTAGTCGCGCATCTCGAGCGCGCCCTCGGGTCCGCAGACCGGGCCGTGGCCCGGGACGACCGTGTCGGCGCCGAGCCCCGCGATCGTCTCGAGCGCCTCGATCCAGCGCTCGAAGGTGCCCTCCCAGCCGAGCGGCGCGCAGAGCCGGAACAGCACGTCCCCGGTGAAGACGATCCCGTCGTCGGGCAGGTGCACGATCACGTCGCCCGTCGTGTGCGCCGGCCCGACGTGGAGGAGCACGGCGCGGAGCCCGTCGAGATCGACCTCGAGACGGTCGTCGAACAGCGTCGTCGGCGGCACGAGCTCGATGCCGCGGAAGTCGAAGCGCGCCATGCCCTCGCGCAACGCGAGCGCGGCCGGCACCGAGTCGGGTGCATGGCGCAGCGCCTCCAGCATCTCGGGCGGGAGCTTGCGCATGTCGTCGGGCACCGAGCGGTGGCCGATGATCTCGGCGTCGCGCACGAGCTGGTTCCCCCAGCAGTGGTCGCCGTTGTAGTGGGTGTTCACCACGCGGCCGACCGGGGCCCGCACCTCGTGCGCCACCGCGTCGAGCAGGCGGCGGGTGTGGGCGAGGTCGAAGAAGGTGTCGACGAGCATCGCGTTCGCGCCGGCGGCCGAGGCGTCGCGCGGCCCGACGACGCCCGCGTTCGAGAGCCCGAAGCCCCCGTCGGGCTGGAGGTAGGTCCAGACCCGGTCGGACAGCCGGGCCATGCCTTCGCGGAAATCGGGTCGTCGCTGCACGGGCGCCTCCTCCTCGCGTCGCCGCCCGCCGGGGCGCCGGTCGCGCCGGAGACTTGGCACGATCGGCGCGCCGTCGCGAGCCGACGCGCGGCGGGCTAGGAAGCGGGCCATGTGCGGCCGCTTCGTGCTCACGACGCCGGGGCAGGCGATCGCCTGCGCCTTCGGCGTCGATCCGCCCGCGGAACTCGCGCCGCGCTACAACGTGGCGCCGGGCCAGCGGGTCGCGGTCGTGCGGGCGGCAGGGGCCTCGGGCGAGAGGAGCCTCGACCTGCTGCGCTGGGGGCTCGTGCCGTCGTGGGCGAAGGAGGCGCCGCGCGCGGTGACTCTCATCAACGCCCGCTCCGACACCGCGGCGACCAAGCCGGCCTTCCGCTCGGCGTTCCGCCAGCGCCGCTGCCTCGTCCCGGCGAGCGGCTTCTACGAGTGGCAGGCCGTGCCCGGCGGCGGTCGCAAGCAGCCCTGGCTGTTCACGCTGCGGGGTGCGGGCCCGTTCGCGATGGCCGGCCTCTGGGAGCGCTGGCGCCCGCCCGAGGGGCCGCCGCTCGAGTCCTGCACGATCCTCACCACCGAGCCGAACGAGCTGGTCGCGCCGATCCACGACCGCATGCCCGTCATCCTGCCCGAGGAGGCCTGGGGCGCGTGGCTCGATCCCGCGGTGCGCGACCCGGCCCGGCTGCAGCCGCTGCTCGGCCCGCTCCCCGACGATCGCATGGCCGCGCGCACGGTCTCGACCTGGGTGAACGACGCGCGGCACGACGACCCGCGCTGCATCGCGCCGCCCTGAGACCGACCCGCGCGGCCCGTCCGGGGCGTCTCAGGCCCCGTTCGTCGCGCAGGCCTCGCGCACGGCTTCGAGCCAGGCGAGGTCCGCTTCGAGCAGCCGCAGGGCAGCCCGGTCGAGCAGCCGTCGCGCGGGCTCGGTCGTCGCGTCGCGGCCGCGTGTCTCGTGGCGGCACGCGTCGAGCAGCGTTGCGCAGGACGAGGCCTGCCGGGCGAGGAAGCCGTCGACGACGCGCGGCTCGCCGAGCGCGATCGCGCTCGCGATCTTCTCGCGGATCTCGCCGCCCGAGCCGTCGGGCGCGACCGGCCTCGCGCACCACTCGGCGAGCCGACGCTCGCCCGCCGCGCTCCGCTCGTAGGTGCGCCCCGGGCCCTCGCCCGGCGCTGCATCGTCGGGCTCGTGCGCCAGCACGGCGCCGTCGGCGGCGAGCCGGCCGAGGGTCGCGTAGACCTGCCCGTGGTTCACCGGCCACAGGAAGCCCAGTCGCTTCTGGAGGCGGGAGCGCACCGCGTAGCCGTGGAGCGGTCCGCGGGCGAGCTCGGCGAGGATCGCGTGCGGGATCGACATGGCGGCAGGCTTGCGCGCGCGGTCCCCCCGGGACAAGGGCAGGGAATGCATGGAATCGGCTCCCCGGCGGCGGCGCCGTCGCGCGTCCGCTAGGGTCGGGCCGTGCCCGAGCGCCGCATCCTGCTCGTCCGCCACGGCATCGCGGAGGACTTCCCGTCCTCGGGGCGCGACTTCGACCGCGCGCTCACCGGGGAGGGGCGACACCGGGTGGAGCGCGCCGCGCGAGGACTCGACACGCTCGAGGTCCGCCCGGACGTCCTGCTGTCGAGTCCGCTCGTGCGCGCCCGGCAGACGGCGGAGATCCTCGGCAAGGCGCTCGACGTCGACGTGCGGACCTGGGACGCGCTCGCCTGCGGTGTCGACCACGAGGCCCTCTCGGCCGAGCTCGACGAGCGCCACCCGGGCGGAACGGTCGTGCTGGTCGGGCACGAGCCCGACATGGGCGAGCTCTTGTCCTTCTGGCTCGCGCGCGACCCGCGGCGGGTGGCCGTCCACTTCCGCAAGGGCGCGGTCGCCTGCGTCACCGCGGGGGGGCGCCTCGCCGAGAGCGCGGCGCTGCTCGAGTGGATGCTCACCCAGGGGCAGCTCGGCCGCATCGCTCGCGGCTGACGTCGACCGCCGCGGCTCAGTCGAAGGTGCAGAGCCCGCGCTTGCGGGTGCGCTCGAGGCGGAGCAGGAACGCCGGTCGCGTCACCAGGCTCGCCCCCATGCGCTCCATGTGCGGGGTCATCACCTGGATGTCGATCCAGTCGAGGCCGCGCGCGCGCAGGTGGTCGAGCAGGTGGAGCAGGGCCAGCTTCGACGCCCACGGACGCGCGTGGAACATGCTCTCGGCCGAGAACGCGCCGTCGGCGTCCACCCCGTAGGCGCCTCCGACCAGCAGGTCGCCCTCCCAGGCCTCGACGCTGTGGGCGATCCCGAGCCCGTGCAGGCGCAGGTAGGCCCGCTCCATCGCGGGCGTGATCCAGGTGCCGTCCTGCCCGGGACGCGGAGCGGCCGCGCAGGCCCGGATGACGCCCGCGAAGTCCTCGTCGATCGTGAAGCGCAGCGTGCTGCGCCGCCGTGCCCGCTCGAGCGAGCGGGACAGGTGGAGATCCGCGAAGTCGAGGATCGCGCGCTCGCGCGGGCAGAACCACAGCAGCGGCAGTCCCTCGGTCGGCCACGGGAAGACGCCGCGCCGGTAGGCGCGCAGCAACGTGTCGGGATCGAGCGAGCCGCCCACCGCGACGATGTCGTCCGCCTGGCTCGACATGTCCGACACCATGCTCGCACGGCG
Source organism: Alphaproteobacteria bacterium (assembly GCA_017853315.1). Classification (GTDB taxonomy): domain Bacteria; phylum Desulfobacterota; class Binatia; order UBA12015; family UBA12015; genus REEB422. The sequence continues at coordinate 30,816 of JAFMJW010000004.1, read as the reverse complement.
GATCGGCGGCAAGGGAGGCGCGCCGGGGCAGCGGATTTTGCGCCCCCGGCCGCCGACCAGTAGCAGGGGGGCATGGGAAAGAGCCTGCTCGACAAGGTCTGGGAACGGCACTCCGTGCGCGAGCTCGAGTCCGGCCAGACGCAGCTGTTCATCGGCCTCCACCTGGTCCACGAGGTCACGAGCCCGCAGGCCTTCGCGATGATCCGCGAGGCCGGGCTGGGCGTGCCGTTCCCCGACCGGACCTTCGCGACCGTCGACCACATCATTCCGACCGACACGCAGGTGCGCCCGCTCGCCGACGGGCAGGCCGAGACCATGATGTCGGCCATCGAGAGCAACTGCCGCGAGTTCGGCATCCGGCTCTTCACCCCGGAGTCCGGCCACCAGGGCATCGTCCACGTGATCGGGCCCGAGCTCGGGCTCACCCAGCCCGGCATGACGATCGCCTGCGGCGACAGCCACACGAGCACCCACGGCGCGTTCGGCGCGGTGGCCTTCGGCATCGGCACGAGCCAGGTGCGCGACGTGCTCGCGAGCCAGTGCCTCGCGATCCAGCGCCCGAAGGTCCGCCGCGTCGAGGTGACCGGGCGGCTGCGGCCGGGCGTCTACGCGAAGGACGTGATCCTCGACGTCATCCGCCGGCTCGGCGTGAAGGGCGGCGTCGGCTTCGCCTACGAGTACGCGGGCGAGGTCTTCGACGCGATGTCGATGGAAGAGCGCATGACCGTCTGCAACATGTCGATCGAGGGCGGCGCGCGGCTCGGCTACGTGAACCCCGACCGCACCACGGTCGAGTACCTGCGCGGCCGTTCGTTCTCGCCGACCGGCGACGCGTTCGCCCGCGCGGAGGCCTGGTGGACCTCGATGGCGTCGGATCCCGACGCCTCCTTCGACGACCGCGTCTCGATCGACGGCGGCGGGATCGCGCCGACCGTCACCTGGGGCATCAACCCCGGGCAGGCGATCGGCGTCGACGAGAAGGTGCCCGCCGCGGCGGCGTTCGCCGCCGACGAGCGCGCGACGGTCGAGGACGCCTACGAGTACATGGGGCTCGCGGCCGGACAGGCGATCGCCGGGACGAAGATCGACGTCGCGTTCATCGGCTCCTGCACGAACGGCCGGCTGTCGGATCTGCGCGAGGCGGCGCGTGTCGCGCGGCTCGGGCGCGTGAAGCCGGGCGTGAAGGCGCTCGTCGTCCCCGGCTCGCAGGCGGTCGCGCGCGCCGCGGAGGCCGAGGGGCTCCACGAGACCTTCCGCGCGGCCGGCTTCGAGTGGCGGCTCCCGGGCTGCTCGATGTGCCTCGCGATGAACCCGGACAAGCTCTCCGGCCGCCAGGTGTGCGCGTCGTCGAGCAACCGCAACTTCAAGGGGCGCCAGGGGAGCCCGAGTGGCCGCACCCTGCTCATGAGCCCGGCGATGGTCGCGGCGGCCGCGATCGAGGGCGCGGTCGTCGACGTCCGCGACTTCCTCTCGAAGGCCCCGGCCTGAGCGGGCGAAGGAGACGACCATGACCGACCAGGCGAAGAAGAGCGCGCTCCTCCCCGTGACGCGGGTCTCGGGGCGACCGATCCCGCTGCCGGGCAACGACATCGACACCGACCGGATCATCCCGGCCCGCTTCATGACCGCGATCACCTTCGACGGGCTCGGCGAGCTCGCCTTCCGCGACGCGCGCTTCGGCGCCGACGGCAAGCCGATCGAGCACCCGATGAACGACCCGCGCTTCCAGGCGAAGGGTCCGCGCGTCGCGATCGTGAACAAGAACTTCGGCTGCGGCTCCTCGCGCGAGCACGCGCCGCAGGCGATGTGGCGCTGGGGCGTGCAGGCGCTCGTCGGCGAGTCCTTCGCCGACATCTTCTTCGGCAACTGCGTCGCGATGGGGATCCCCTGCGTGACCGCGAGCGAGGCGGACGTGACCGCGCTGCAGCGCGCGGTCGAGGCGGACCCCTCGCAGGACCTGGTCGTCGACCTCGACGCGATGACGGCCACCCGCGGCGGGACGTCGGTGCCCGTGTCGATGCCCGAGGGCGCTCGCACGCAGCTGCTGCGCGGCACCTGGGACGCGACCCGGATCCTCGTCGACGCGCTGCCGAAGGTCCGCGAGACCGCCGACCGGCTGCCCTACGTGGGCGGCTTCGCGCGCTGAGCGAATCCCGGCCGGGGCACGTTGGCCTCCGGGCCCCCGGGCCCCGCGTCAGCCCGGGGTCGAGACCGCGATCCGGACCGTTCCCCCGAGCGTCTCGCCGGGGGCGAGCACGCGGACGCCCGAGTCGGCGACGCCGCGGGCGAGCAGGTTGAAGCCGTCGTTCGCGTTCGAGACCGGCTCGACCGCGAAGAAGGGCTCGCCCGCCGGCACGTAGAGCACGAGGTGGCGGAACGGCTCGGTCGCGGAGACCGTCGCCGCGACGCCGCTCGTCGGCCACTCGATGCGAGCCGTGCCGCTCCAGCCGGCGAAGCAGTGGTCGAAGACGTCCTTCCCGAAGTCCCGCGCGCGCGAGAAGTCGAAGCCGGGGCCGATCGGGCCGGCGGCCTCGCGCGGCAGAAGGTCCCGGTAGACGCCGGTCGCCTCGAAGGCGAGCCGCGGCTCCTCGCCCGGCGCGATCGAGCGGCGGAAGTAGGGGTGGAAGCCGAGCCCGGCCGGCATGCGTGCCGAGTCGCGGTTCGTGACCGACAGGTGCATCTCGAGCGCTCCCTCGTGCAGTCGGCAGGCGAGGCGCGAGGCGAAACGGAAGGGGAAGTTCACGTCGGCGAAGTCGGACGACTCGAACGCGAACGTGACCTCGCCGGGGCGCGACGGGTCGGCCGCGACCCGGTTCCACGGGCGCTTGCGGACGTCGCCGTGGATCGCGTGGCCGTCGGGGGTGTTCGGGCGCAGGCGGATCTCGCGGCCTTCGAACTCGAAGCGCGCGTCGCGCACCCGGTTCGACCAGGGCACGAGCGCGAAGCTCGCGAAGGCCGACGAGTTGCGACTCGCGACGGCGTCCTCCGGGGTCGGCCGCAGGATCGGCGTCCACGCGCCCGCGATCCGCGCCTCGAGCGAGACCAGGCTCGCGCCGGCCTCCGGCAGGAACGAGGCCCGCAGGCGGCCGTCTTCGATCGAGACCAGCGGCACGGATCCTCGCTTCAGCGCGTCGGCTGCTGCGGCGGCGACGAGTCGGGACGTCCGCGCCGACGCCGGCCGCGGCGACGGCGGTTGCGACGGCCTTCCCGGCGCTCGCCTCCCGCCTCGTTCGGGGCCTGCGCCTGCGGCGCGGGCCGCGGCCCGGGAGGCTGCGTGAAGAAGCCCTGCGGCACGCGCGTCGCCGCGGGCTGCGTCACGCGCGCGGAGCGCGGGTTGCGCAGGTTGCGTCCGCGCCGCCGGGCGTTGCGTCCGGCCGGGGCCTGTGGCGCGCCCTTGCCCCGCTTGCGCTTCTTGCCCGGTCGAGTCGGCGCCGCGATCGGCGACCAGAAGGTCGTCGGGCGGTCGGGACGTCCCCGGCAGATGTCGCACAGCCCGCAGGCGGGTCCGTGCTCCTCGCCGAAGTACATGCGCAGGAAGACCGCGCGGCACTCCGGCGTGTGCGCGTACTCGGCGACGGTCTCGAGACGGCGCGAGTCCTGGGTGCGCATCGTCGCGAACTGGCTCGCGAGGCTCCGCACCCGCGCCTCGATCTCCTCGGGGTCGCCCATCGTCTCGACCGTGCCGTCGTCGTGGAGCTCGACGATGCCGGCCTCCTCGATCGGCACGAGGAGCGCGTTCGTCGGGCGCTCGCCCAGGTCCGCGGAGAGCGCGAGCGCGTCGACCGTCGGCTGGCGTCCCTCGGAGCCCCAGGCCGCGAGCGCGCTGCCGAGCTTGTAGAGCTGGTCGGGCCGCAGCCGCGAGCGGGACAGCAGCGCCTCGTGGGTCTCGCGGTCGTCGGGGTCGAAGAGCAGGATGCAGTTCGCGCGCGCGCCGTCGCGGCCCGCGCGACCGGCCTCCTGGACGTACTGCTCGAGCGAGGCCGGCGACTGGCCGTGGACGACGTAGCGGATGTCGGGCTTGTCGATGCCGAGACCGAAGGCGTTGGTCGCGACCATGACCGTGCGACGCCCGGGCTTCATGAACAGGTCCTGCTGCGCGGTGCGCTCCGAGCCCGTCATCTTGCCGTGGTAGCGGTGCGACGGGATCCCGAGCCGCGACAGCAGCGTGTAGACCGTGTCGACCTCGCGGGTCGTCGTGCAGTAGATGATGCCGGGGCGGCGCAGGCGCTGGGCGAGGCGCGCGAGAGCGCGCATGCGCGCCGCTTCCCGGCACTCGAGCACCTCGAAGGCGAGGTTCGAGCGGTGCGGGCTGCCCGAGACGACGACCGCGTCGCGCAGGTGCAGGAAGCGGACGATGTCCGAGCGCACCTTCTCGGTCGCGGTCGCGGTGAGCGCCATGATCGGCGGGTTGCCGAGCGCGCGCAGGCGGTCGCCGAGCTGCAGGTAGGCGGGGCGGAAGTCGTAGCCCCACTCCGAGATGCAGTGCGCCTCGTCGATCGCCGCGAGCGAGAGGCCCGACTGCTTGAGGGCCGCGTGGGCGTCCTGGGTGCCGAGCGTCTCGGGCGTCGTCATCACGAGCAGCGAGCCGCCCGCGCGGATCCGCGCGAACGCGGCCTCGCGCGCCTTGCCGCGGATCGTGCCGTCGAGCCGCACGCAGGGAATGCCGAAGCGCAGCAACTTCTCGTGCTGGTCCTTGATGAGTGCGAGCAGCGGCGACACGAGCACCACCGGCTTCGGCAGCATCATCGACGGGATCTGGTAGCAGGCCGACTTGCCGAACCCGGTCGGCAGGACCATGAGCACGTCGTGCCCGTCGAGCACCGCGGCGATGCCGCGCTCCTGCTCGGGATGGAGTCGCCGGATGCCGATGCGCAGCGCGGCCTCGCCGGCCGGGGTGCGCGGTCCGGTCGGCTCCTCGACCAGGATTTCGAGGTCCTCTTCTTCCTCCGTCAGGTCGGGGTCGAGGTGGAGGTCGAGCCCGCCGAGCACGTCGGCGTCGACGTCGAGCGTCGACTCCTCATCGGGCGACGGCGTCGCCCGAGGCTTGCGCGCCCTCGCGACGGGAGCCTTCGCCTTCGCCTCCTCGCGCGGCGGGCGGGCCGGCCGCTTGCGACGGCCGGCGGGCGCCGCCGCGGCCGGTTCGCCCGGGTCGGCGCCTCGGCGCGATGCGTCGGCCGACGACGGCGGGTCGCCCGCGGGCGAGATGCGATCCGCCGGGGCCGCAGCCGTTGCGTTGGGTCTCGGGTCGGGCCGTCGGTCCGCGCCCTCGTGGCGCGGCGGATGCGCGGGAGTGCTGCCCGGCCCGGCAGGACGCTGGCCGCGACGTCGCCGTCGGCGACGCCCCGAGCGTCTCGATCCGGGCACGAGTGTCCCGTCGTCCGCGAACGCGCCTGCCCCCGAGTCGTCGGCGAGGCCCGGCAGGTCGAGAGCCCAGGCATCGGGCGAACCGGCCTCGTCGGACCAGTCCTCCACCACGTCCGGATGCGGGACGGGCGCAGCCTCGACGGCTGCCGGTGCGTGTTCGGTCGGCGTCTGTTCGGGCGCCGGCTCGGAGGAGGCGGTCGCGCGTCGCGTGGTCCGCGTGCGCGCCATCTCCTGAGAACCTTCGGTCCCTGCCTTAGCCCCGGGCCGGGACGAAGGCAACCGGTTTCGAGCTCGAAGGACCCGGGCGGGTCGACCCGGCCCCGGAGGTCAGGGCGGGGTCGCGTCGAGGGCGCGCCGGAGGAGGAGCCCGTCGCGGAGGGCCGCGACGTCGTGGGTGCGGATCCAGTCCGCTTCGTGCTCGGCCGCCCACAGCTCCACGGCGAGCGTCGCCGCCCCGCGCTCTCCGACCGGCCTGCCGGTGATCTGCCCGAGGAAGGATTTTCGCGACACCGAGACCAGCACCGGCAGCCCGAATCGCGCGCGCAACGCCGGGATCCGTCGCAGCACCCGCAGCGAGAGCTCCGGGTCGCGACCGAGGAAGAAGCCCATGCCGGGGTCGAGGACGATGCGCGATCGCCCGACGCCCGCGGCTTCCAGGCGAGCGATCCGCTCCTCGAAGAAGGCGTCGATGCCGCGCACCACTTCGTCCGCGTCGGTGTCGACGCGGGTCGCCGGCCCGGTGCGCTGCACCGAGTGCATGACGACGAGCCCGCAGCGGGCGCGCGCGAGCTCGGGGTCGAGCGCGGGATCGGGGAAACCCTGGATGTCGTTCAGCCAGTCGACGCCGCGCGCGAGCGCCCATCGCTGCGTGTCGGGGGAAAACGTGTCGATCGAGAGCGGCACGCCGCGCGCGAGCAGCCGGTCGACGACCGACTCGAGCCTGCGGATCTCCTCGACGGCGGGGACCGGGATCGCGCCCGGGCGGCTCGACGCGGCACCCAGGTCGATCGCGTCGGCGCCCTGCTCGACGAGTTCGAGCGCGCGCTCGAAGGCGCGCTCGGGGTCGAGCCAGCGGCCGCCGTCGGAAAACGAGTCCTCGGTCATGTTGAGGATGCCGGCGATCCGCGGGGGGAAGGACCGGGGGGATGGCGTGTCGCCTCCGGGTGGCATGGGTCGGTGCTTATCACGGCCCGCGGTCGGGGGCGGCGCCGGGGGCTCGGTGCCGGGACCGCCCGCTTGCGGAGATGGTCGGCTGGTCGGACGGAAGGTCGCCGCTCGCGGGCCGGGCCGCGAAGGAGATCCCAGAAGCCGCGTGGGCTCGCGATCTTCAAGGGCGAGCGTGCCGCGATCCGGAGCACGGCTGCATCACCCGTGACCAGCACGTCCGCAGCACCGGCAACGGCGGAGGCCACGATCCACTCGTCGTCCGGGTCCTTGACGTTCAAGCCCAGGTGCTTGCGTGGCTTCTCGACGACGGTCGCCTCGCGCAGCAGCGCTTCGATCTCGTCGATCGACTTCTTCGGGAACTCGATCCTGGTGCGGAGCGTCTCGCGAAGTTCGTCGAGGACGACCTCGCCGACGATCCGTTCGTGCTCGAGCAGGACGTGCGCGAACAGGTCCGCGCAAAGACCGCGCGTCGCGAACGCCGCCACGAGGACGTTCGTGTCGAAGAAGACCTTCACGAAACGTCGCGGAAGACGTCCTCGTCGGTCAGATACCCCTGCGACTCCGCCAGGGGCAGCGTCCGCTTCCGCAGCCGCTCGAACCGGAGCAGCGCAAGCTGTCGCCGAAGCGCGTCCCGTGCGAGGTCGCTGCGCGTCCGACCCGTGCGGGCGCAGGCTCGGTCGAGCTCGCGCTCGAGTTCGTCGTCGAGGCGGATCGTGATGGTCGAGGTCTTCACGTGCGACGATGCAAGACACAGGGGCGTGCCGGCAACCGGCACCTGGGCATGGGCTGGATCTCTCGTATCGGCCGGCCCGGCCGTCGCTTGCGAATGCTGTCGTTTGCTGGCATTCTCCGGGGCATGGCTGCCATCACCCACCGGATCGACGACGCACTCAAGGCGGAGCTCGATCGGTTCTGCGCGGAGCACGGCCTCAAGCAGCAGGCGGTGGTCTCGGAGGCCATCGCCGCGTGGCTCGAGGATGCCGAGGACATGGCGCTCATCGAGGAGCGTAGGGGAGGTCCGTGGGTCGCGTGGTCGGATGTCCGCGACGACCTATAGGATCGTTCTCCATCGGGAGGCGCACCGGGAGATCCTGGCTCTTCCGAAGAAGACCCGGGCGCTGGTGCGGGACGTCATCGATGGCCTTCGGGACGACCCCCGTCCCGTTGGTGCGGTCGCCCTGAAGGGCCGAAAGGGTGCCTACCGGATTCGGGTCGGCGACCACCGCATCCTGTACGAGGTGCATGCGACCGAGATCGTCGTCTACGTGATCGGCGTCGCGCACCGTCGCGAGGTCTATGTCCGCCTGCTCCGGCGGAGGTGAAGATCGATCGCGACGATCTGCGAGACGTTCGCGACCGACTCCTCGGGGGGACCGGTCGCGGCGGTTCCGAGAAGAACGTTCCCGGGGGCGTCGGCCCAGGCGACGTCGCTCGTCAGGGGGCACGCCGCCGTGGGGACGCGGCCGCGGTTCAGATGATTCCCCTGGACGACCACGACGGGTCGACGAAATCCTCGGACCCGAACCGCAGGGTCCGGCAAGTCGGCCCGCCACGCGTCCGGGGTTGCCCCGTTTTCGTGGACGGCGCAGCCCTTTCGAGGGGGCGCGATGTCCCGGGAGTCGACCGCGATCCCCGCGGCGCTCCGGAACCGGATCGTCGACTGATTGACATGAAAGCAGAAAGACAGTAACGCGCGGAGATGGGCACGCGACTCTCGACGGATCTCTCGGACCCGCGCCTCATGCGGCTTCTCAAGGCGGAGGCGAGCGAGCGCGACACGACCGTGAAGGAGGTTCTCTGCCGGGCCCTCGAGGCGTACTTCGCCGAACGGCTCGAGACGAAGGCACTGGGGAAGCTCGCCGAGTCGGCCTTCGAGGAGTGGGACGACCCCCGGGATTCCGACTACGACCGGCTATGAAGCCCGGGGAGGTGGTCCTCGTCCGGTTTCCGTTCACCGAGGTCGCTGCCGCGAAGAAGCGACCCGCGCTCCTGTTGTCGCGAACCGCCCGCGCTCCCCGCTATGCCCTGGTCACGCTCGCGATGATCACGAGCCAGGTGGAGGCGCTCGACTTCCAGGGCGACGTGCTGCTCGCGGACTGGGAGGAGGCGGGGCTGCTCCATCCGAGCCTGCTTCGCATGGCGAAGGTCGCAACCGTCGACGAGGAGCTGATCGACAAGCCGATCGGCCGCCTGTCCCGGGCGGACCGCGCCCGCGCGGTGACCGCGTTCCGGCGGGTCTTCGCCGACTGGCTGCGCTGAGCGCTGCGGATTTCGGCGAACGGTCTCGAACGGCGGCAGATGCACACGACCCCAGGAGGGATCCGCCCGGGGCGTCAGCGTCCGAGCACGACGTCGATGCCGCCGAGGACGAGGGCCAACTTCGCCGCGGGGACCCGCCCGGCTCGTTGCGCCAGGTATCGTCGATCGACCGCGACGATCTGCGAGACGTTCGCGGGGCTCGTGCAATCCGGTGCTGCCGCGTTTCGCCGTCCCGGGCGCCCGGCCCGGGTCAGAGGACGAAGCGGTTCCCGAGGCTGATCGTCCGCGGCTTGCGGATCTTCCCCCCGATCTCCTCGACTTGATCGAGGAAGCGGAGGAAGTCGTCGATGTCGTGCTGGGCCCGCGAAGCGCGATCGGCCCGGCGATGGACGGCGGGCGACTGCTCCGGATCGGGGTCAGCCACGCCGGGCTCGCTGGTCTCGGGCTTCGGTGAGGAGTCGTTCGAAGTCATCGTCCGCTTCCAGGAGGGAGAAATAGCCTCGAAGAAGAGCGAGGTCCAACTCCGGCAGCCAGAGCCCGAGCAGGTCGACGATGTCCTGCTCGTCGCGGCGCCGTCGCCGCGGATCGTTGCACATCGCCTGGGCCTTCAGGCCGATGATGCCTTCGACGTCGACCACCGGGACCGCGAGTGCGTCGACGGCCAGCCGGCGAGTCCGGGCGCGACTCAGCATGGCGAGCGTGGGCTCCCGACGCGCGAAGAGCAGGTCGACGGACGCGATCTCCGGTCGTGACGACTCGAGGTTGGCGACCTCGTCGGAGCGGTGAAGCAGGCGCATTCCTTCTCGTTGCAATTCGGCGATCAGAGGATCCGCGCCGCGTTCCTCCACCAGGAAGTCGACGTCGCCCGTGGTGCGGCGCACCCGGTGAAGATCGAGGGCGAAGCCCCCGATGAGGGCCGCCCGGAAGCCGCCGCGATCGGCGGCTTCCACGACGATCCGGATCGCTCGGGCGAACGGGTTGGACACGGCGGGAGCGGTACCACGCCGTCGCCGGGCTGTCGTCGGCAGTTCGCGGAGCCCTCCCCGGCGCTCCCTGTCCGAGCGATCCCCGAGGCGCTCCTCGATGGCTCCCCTGCGGGGGGTCCGGTACCCTCTGCGCATGCCGCCCGCGGACCCGTTTCCCGGCCCGCCGCCGTCCGCGCCCGAGGAAGCGACTCTCATCGACATCCGGCACGTGTCCCGGCGCTACCGCCGCGGCGTCGACGAGGTCCATGCGCTCGAGGACGTGTCGCTGCGGATCTCCCCGGGCCGCTTCGTCGCCTTCATGGGGCCGTCGGGGTCCGGCAAGTCGACGCTCATGAACCTGGTCTCCGGGCTCGATCGGCCGAGCGAGGGCGAGGTGGTCGTCGCGGGGCAGTCGCTCGGCGACCTCGACGAGGACGAGCTCGCGGCCTGGCGCGCCCGCCACGTGGGGCTCATCTTCCAGTTCTTCAACCTGATCCCGGTGCTCGACGCCCGCGACAACGTCGCGCTGCCGCTGCTGCTCACCGAACTCGGCAAGGCCGAGCGCCACCGTCGCGCCGAGACCGCGCTGCGCGTGGTCGGCCTCGACCACCGGCTCGACCACCGCCCGAACACGCTCTCGGGCGGCGAGCAGCAGCGCGTCGCGATCGCGCGCGCGATCGTGACCGACCCCGACCTGATCGTCGCCGACGAGCCGACCGGCGACCTCGACGCGAAGAACGCCGAGGCGACGCTCGGGCTGCTGCGCGAGCTGACCGACGCCTTCGGCAAGACGATCGTCATGGTCACTCACGACCCGCGCGCCCTGCGCTTCGTCGACGAGGTCTTCCACCTCGACAAGGGACTCCTGCTCGAAGGAAGCGACGCCGAGCGGGCCTCGGAGGCGATCCGGCTCGCGGCGGGCGGGCATGCGTCGGCCGGGGCGCGCCCGTGAAGTACGCGGGGCTCGTGCTCGCGAATCTCGGCCGCAACAAGCTGCGAAGCCTGTTCACGGCGGGGGCGATCGCGCTCGCGGTCCTGCTCGTGTGCCTGCTCATGACCATGCCCGCGGGCCTCGACCGGCTGATCTCGGATCTCGGCAGCAACACCCGCATCTCGGTCCACAACAAGGCGGGGCTCGTCTACTCGATGCCGCAGTCGTTCACGCGCAAGGTGCGCCAGCTCGACGGGGTGCTCGCGGCGGTGTCGATGACCTGGTTCGGCGGCGCCTACGAGGAGGAGGGGAAGGTCACGTTCCCCAACTTCGCGGTCGAGGCGGAGCACGTGGGCTCGGTCTACCCCGACTACGTGTTCACCCCGGGCGCGGTCGAGGACTTCGTTCGCCACCGCGACGGCGCGATCGTCGGGCGCAAGATCATGCGCCAGTACGGATGGAAGGTCGGCGACCGGATCACGCTGCGGAGCACGGTGTGGCCGGCGAACCTCGACCTTCGAATCGTCGGCGAGATCGCCGACGACAACGCGCCGATGCTGTGGATCAACCGGACCTACCTGGACGAGACGCTGAAGGCGGCCGGGCGGGGTGGGCTCGGGATCGCGGGCATCATCTGGGTGCGCGTCGACCGCCCGGAGCGGGTCGGAACCCTCATGTCCGAGATCGACGAGATGTCGCGCAACAGCGAGTCGCCGACCGCGAGCGAGACCGAGAAGAGCTTCATCTCGAACTTCTTCGGCTCGCTGAAGGGCTTCGTCACGATCATCCTGATCGTGACGGCGCTCGTCTCGCTCTGCATCGTCTTCATCGCGGCGAACACCGCCTCGATGGCGGTGCGCGAGCGCTCGGGCGAGATCGCGGTCATGAAGGCGATGGGCTTCGGGCGGCGCGCGATCTTCGGCACGCTGCTCGCCGAGGCGACGCTCCTCTCGAGCTTCGCGGGAGCGCTCGGCGTGGCGGGGGCGATCGCGCTCACCCGGGCGCTCAAGACGGTCGCGACGCTCGGGCCGACGCTCGGGCCGCTCGGGAACTTCACGGTCACGAACGACGTCGTCACCGCGGGGCTCGCGCTCTCGCTGGTCGTGGGCCTGCTCTCCGGGCTCGTCCCGGCGCTCGGCGCCGCGCGCAAGCCGGTCGTCGACGCGCTGCGAGAGGTGTTCTGACGTGGCGACCGGCGCGCGCGGGGACCGGGGAGGGGCCGTGGGCGACCTCGCGGCCCGCATCCCGGGCGCGACCGTTCGCGCGATCGACGCGCACCCGTGGCTCGCGGCGCTGGCGATCGTGGCGATCCGTCTCGCGACCACGCTGCCCGCACTCGGCCGCAACAGCTTCTGGATCGACGAAACCTGGACCGCGGCGCTGGCCGTGCAGCCGCTGACGACGATCCTCCACGTCGGTTTCCACGACGAGAACCCGCCGGTCTACAACCTCCTCGCGGCAGGCTGGGCGCAGGTCGCCGGCGTGTCCGAGGTGTCGATGCGGTTCCCGTCGGCGGTCGCGAGTGCCGCGGCCGTCGCGGCGCTGTTCCTCGTCGTACGACGCTTCTTCGGCGGCGAGGCGGCGCTGTGGTCGGCGCTGCTCTTCCTCGTGAACCCGCTCGAGTGGCGGTGGGCGCGCGAGGCGCGATCCTACGGCCTGGTCCAGCTGCTCTGCGTCGCGGCCTGGGGCCTCTTCTTCGAGCTCTTCGCGCGGCCACGCCGGCGAACGGCCGCCGCCCTCGGGTTCGTCGAGGTCGTGTCGGTCGCGACGCACTACGCGACCGGGTTCGCTTTCGTGGCCCAGGCCCCCGCGGCGGCGTGGGCCTGGCGACGGGCTCCGCGCGCGTTCCGGTCGTGGCTCGCCGCGCAGGCGGTCGCTGCCGCGGTCTGCGCACCGCTTGCCTGGGCGATCGTCGGGGTCATGCCGGTGCAGCCCTACGACTGGCGGCCGGTGCCGGGCCGCCACGACCTCCTCCGGCTCGCGAGCGATCTCGCCGGGGGCCGGTCGGCGCTCCTCTGGGGGCTCGCGGCCGCGGTCGCGGGTGCATGGTTCCTCGCGAGAGGGGCGGGCACGGGAGCCGCGACTTCCGCGGCCGGGACGGGATCGCTCGCCGGGCGGCGGGCCGCTCCGGACGACCCTCCCGGGGAAGGCTGGCGATTCGCGTCGCTCGCGTCGTGGGCCGTCGTTCCGGTGCTGCTCGCATGGCTCGTCTCGCAACGCGCGCCGATGTTCCTCTCCCGCTACCTGCTCTTCTGTGCCCTCGGCTGGGTGGCGCTGCTGGGTGTCGCGGTCGCGCGGCTGCCGTGGCCGCCCGCCGGCAGGGCGTTCGTCGCGATTCTCCTCGCGGTCGCTGCCTCGCGCGGCTTCGCCCGGATCTGGCCCGGGCCCCCGTGGAGGCAGATCGTACGGGTCTCGACGGAAGCGGGAGCCGGGCCCTCCCTGCCGACGGTCGTGGCCACGCCGCTCGTCGAGGACTGCATGACCTGGGCCTGGCACGCCCGACGCGACGCGCTCCCGGTCGTCTTCGCGCCGGTCGGGGTCTTCGAGAAGGAGGGCTCGTTCCGGCCCGAGCGGCTGGTGGATCGCCTCCGGGAGGGAGGCACGACCTGCCTTCGTCCGGGCGAGATCGCCGCGCATGCGCCGCGCCTGCCCTCGCGCGCGGTTCTCGTCGTGCTGCCCGAGCGCGACTCGGGCGGAGACGAGACCCTCGCGGCGCTCCGCGCGGCGGGCTACGTGGTCGACGAGCGGCGGGCCCCGCCGCCGTTTCGCGTGGCGAGGATCGAGCGGGGGGCCTCCCCCGGCACGGCCCCCGCGACCGCTCCCCGGGACTCCTGACGTGCTGCCGCTCTCCTACTCGGTGCGCAACGTCGTGGCGCGCCCGACCCGGAGCCTCATGACCGCGCTCGTCGTGGCGCTCGTGGTCGTCGCCTGCACGCTGCTGCTCGGGCTCATCTCGAGCCTGAAGCACACGCTCGTCTCGACCGGCCACCCGCTGAACCTGGTCGTCATGCGCAAGGGCTCGGACAACGACGGCTCGAGCCAGATCACGCTCGAGGCCTTCCAGTCGATCCGCTTCCAGGACGGCATCGCGCGCGACGCCGAGGAGCGTCCGCTGGTCTCGCCCGAGCTCGTCGTGCAGCCGTTCTTCCGCACCAGGGACGGCGGCCGCGAGAACGTGCTCGTGCGCGGCGTCGAGGCCGCGGCGCTCGGCGTGCACGACGACGTCCGGATCGTCGAGGGACGGATGCTGCGGCCGAGCGCGGGCGAGGCGGTCGTCGGTCGAGGTGCGCTCGGTCGCTACGCCGACGCGACGGTCGGCAGCGAGCTCGAGTTCGGACGCGGGCGCTGGAAGGTGGTCGGCGTGATGGAGTCGGGCGGCTCGTCCTTCGAGAGCGAGGTCTGGGTCGACGCGCGCGAGCTCGCGAACGACGCGCGGCGCCCGTTTCCCTACTCGGGGGTCCGCCTGCGGGCGGCGTCGGCCGCCGACCTCGAGCGCCTCGAGCGGCGCATCGACGCCGACCCGCGCTTCGCGATCGAGGCCGTGCCGGAGCCGGAGTACTACCGCAAGCAGGCGAGCTCGGCGAACACGCTCTACGTGATCGTGATCGGCATCGCGGTGCTCGCGGGGCTCGGTGCGGGCTTCGGCGCCGCGAACACGATGTACGCGGCCGTGCAGTCGCGCACCGCGGAGATCGGCACGCTGCGCGCGCTCGGCTTCTCCCGGGGGGCCATCCTCGCCGCGTTCGAGGTCGAGGCCGTCGCGCTTTCGCTGCTCGGCTTCGCACTCGGCGCCGCGCTGTCCTGGCTCCTCTCGGTCGCCCTCTCGCGCTGGCTCGGCGGGATCGCGTTCGGCGCGTCGACTTTCACGACGAACGTGGTCACGCTAAGGCTCTCGCTCGCCGACCTCGGGGGTGCGCTGCTGCTCGCCCTCGCCGTCGGCTTGGGCGGCGGGCTCGGCCCGGCGTGGCGGGCGGCTCGCCTGCGGCCGATCGAGGCGCTGCGGCGGGCGTGACGGGACGGGATCCCTTGGAGAACAGGACGACCGACGACGGGAACGCGCGCGGCGGACGGCTGCGCGAAGACCTGGCATCCTTGCGCCTCGAGCGCGAGCCCGCGTCTCGCCCGGCGGTGAAGCGCGGCCCGGGGCGGCGGCTGCGGCGCGTGGCGATCCCGCTGCTGCTGCTCGCGGCGCTCGGCGCGGGGTTCGCCGCGTGGCGCGGCCGCCCGGTGCCGGTCGAGGTCGCGGTGGCGCAGCGGGCCGAGCCCGGCTCGGAGCGCGCCCCCCTGCTGTCGGGCTCGGGCTACGTCGTGACCGGCGACCGCTACGTCTCGATCGGCGTCCGGGTCCCCGGGCGGATCGAGCGCTACTTCGTCGAGGAAGGCCAGCCGGTGCACAAGGGCGACGCGCTGGTGGCGCTCGACGACCGCGACTACCGGGCGGCCCTGCGGCGATCCGAGGCGGCGCTCGTGCTCGCCCGCGCCAACGCGGAGCTCGCCGCGAACGAGTTGCGGCGGGGCGACGCCCTGCGCCGCTCCGGCGTGCTCTCGGCCCAGGAGCACGACGTGCTGCGCAACAAGGCGCGGGTCAGCGCGGCGACGATCGAGCAGCTCGAGGCCGAGCTCGCGCAGGCGCGCGTGAACCTCGAGTACACGACTTTGCGCGCGCCCACCGACGGCGTCGTGCTCGCGAAGCTGAAGGAAGTCGGCGAGATCGCGGTCCCCGGCGGGTTCTCGGGCTCGGGCGACCTGATCCGGATCGCGAACCTGTCCGACCTGCGCGCCGAGGTCGACGTGAACGAGGCAGACCTGCAGCGCGTGCGCATGGGCGGGCCGGCCGAGGTCGTACCCGACGCCTACCCCGACGCGCGCTACCCCGCGAAGGTCGTGAAGCTCTACCCGCAGGTCGACCGCCAGAAGGGGACGCTCAAGGTGGAGGTCGGCATCCTCGAGCCCGACGCGCGGCTCCTGCCGGACATGAGCGCGCGCGTGTCGTTCCTGCCCGACCCCGCGTCCGCGGCCCCGGCCGAGCCGGCGGTCCTCGTCCCGGCGTCGGCCGTGCGCCGCGAGGGCACCGACTCCTTCGTCTGGGCGGTGCGCGACGGCCGCGCCCGCAAGGTCCGGGTGGAGACCGCGGGCTCGTCGGGCGAGAAGGCCCGCGTCGTCTCCGGACTCGAAGGCGGCGAGAGCGTGGTGGTCGGCGAAGTGGCGCTGCGCGAGGGCGGCCGGGTGGCGCCCGCGGGCGGGACGTGATCTCAGGAAGAAACCTCGACAAGGAGACGTACGACATGATTCTCGACCGGTTTCGCCTCGACGGAAAGACGGCGATCGTGACGGGCGCGGGCCGCGGCATCGGCGCGGGCTGCGCGGCCGCGTTCGCGGAGATGGGCGCGGACGTCGTGTGCGCCGCGCGCACGCAGGAGCAGCTCGACGAGACCGCCGAGCAGGTCCGGCGCCACGGTCGCCGCGCGGTGACGGTGCGCTGCGACGTGAACGAGCGCGAGCAGCTCGAGGAGGTCGTCGCGCGCACGATGGCCGAGTTCGGCCGGATCGACGTGCTGGTGAACAACGCGGGCGGCTGGCCGCCGCAGGGCTTCCTGCGCACGAGCCAGAAGTCGTTCGAGGACGCCTTCCGCTTCAACGTGACCTCGGCCTTCGTCCTCTCGCGGCTCGTCGTGCCGAAGATGATGGACGGGGGCGGAGGTTCGATCGTGAACATCTCGTCGGCTGCGGGGCGCTTCCCGCAGGCCGGCTTCGCCGCCTACGGCACCTCCAAGGCCGCGCTCTCGTTCCTCTCCCGCCTGCTCGGCATGGAGCTCGCGCCCAAGGTGCGGGTGAACGCGATCGCGGTCGGCGCGACCGAGACGACGGCGCTCTCGCCGTTCCTCGACGACGACCTGCGCGGGAAGATGGAGGCGCTGACGCCGATGCGGCGTCTCGGCACGGTCGAGGACATCGCGATCGCGGCCCTCTACCTCGCCTCTCCCGCGTCGAGCTGGGTGACCGGCAAGATCCTCGAGGTCGACGGCGGGACGGAGGCCTCGAACTGGCCCTTCGAGCCGTTCTGATCCCGGTGGCCGCGGCGCCGTTCATCGTTCGCGAGGCGGCGCTCGACGACCCGGTCGACGCGCGCGCGGTCGTCGACCTGGTCGACGGCTACGCGCGCGAGGCGATGCACGGCGGACGCCCCCTGCCCGGGGACGTGCGCCGCGCGCTCGTGCCCGGCCTCGCGGCGCACCCGACCGGGTTCGTGCTGCTGGCCTGGCAGGGCGACGAGCCCGTCGGCATCGCGGTCTGCTTCCGCGGCTTCTCGACCTGGAGTGCGCGCCCGCTGCTGAACCTGCACGACCTCGCCGTCGTGCCGTCGCGCCGGCGCGCAGGGATCGGCCGGCGGCTGCTCGCCGCGGTCGAGGAGCGGGCGCGCGCGCTCGGCTGCTGCCGCATCACGCTCGAGGTGCGCGGCGACAACCGGGTCGCGCAGGGCCTCTACCGCAGCGTCGGCTTCGTCGGCGGGGCGGGGGCCCCGGGCGAGGCGCTCGGCGGCCGCCCCGAGCAGACCTTCTTCTGGGAGAAGCCGCTGCCGTGAGCGCGCCCGCGGAGACGCCGGCCGTGCCGCTGCGCGAGCTCGAGATCCGCTTCGTGCGGAGCTCGGGCGCGGGCGGCCAGAACGTCAACAAGGTGAACACGAAGGCCGTGCTGCGCTGGCCGGTCGCGTCGTCGTCCGCGATCGCGGCCGACGTCCGCGAGCGGTTCCTCGAGCGCTTCGCGACCCGCGTCACGCTCGCGGGCGAGGTCGTACTGTCGAGCGACCGCTACCGCGACCAGGGGCGCAACGCCGCCGACTGCGTGGAGAAGCTCCGCGCGATGCTCGCCGCCGTCGCGGTGCCGCCGCGCCCGCGGCGGCCGACGAAGCCCGGCCGGGCGGCGCGCGAGCGTCGGCTCTCCGACAAGCGGGCGCGCTCGGACGTGAAGCGCGCGCGCGGCACGCGCGCCTCCTCCGAGGACTGAGCGGGACGACCCCGGCGGGCGAGCGGTCCCGGCGGCGGAGCTCAGATCACGTAGTGCAGCACGTCCCCGGCGGGCAGGCCGCCGCGACCGCCGCAGCGCGGGCAGGCGTTCCCCATCCGCTCGCGGGCGTGGCGCAGGGCCATGAGCGTGCTCGTCTGGCGCACCGACTGCTCGCGGAAGATGTTCTCCCGCCCGAGCTCGTCGGCGAGCCCCGAGGTCTCCATCGCGCTGTACATGCCGTCGCGAACCCCGCAGGGGACGACCTCGACGCCGCGCGCCTGCATCCGCTCGACGAAGTGGGCGAGCAGCGAGATCCCGACCGCGTCGGGGTTGCGCGCCCGCTTGAGCCGCAGCAGCACGATGCGGGTCCACGGCTCGATGCGGTCGGCGATCGCGTCGAGGTGGTTCTCGAGGCTCACGCCCGAGCCGAAGTACATCTCGCCCTCGAGCCCGAACAGGAGCACGCAGCCGCACACGGGGTCGTCGCGCAAACGCTCGTGGAGGGCCCGGTCGTCGGCGACGACGAACTCGGTCAGGTGCATCTGCCCGGTGCGCGGCACCGCGAGCATGAACGACATGAAGACGCCGATCAGGACGCAGAACTCGATCGAGATCGCGAAGGCCGAGATCGCGGTGGCGGCGACGATCGCCGCGTCGAAGCGCGACGTCCGGGTGTGGAACGCGAGCTCGTCGAGCCGCACCATGCGCGCGGCGGTGAGCATGAGGAGCCCCGCGAGCGCCGACCGCGGGATGAAGCGGGCCCAGGGCGCGAACGCCATCATGATGAGGGCGACGGCCAGCGCCGAGACGACGCCCGACCACTGGGTGCGCGCGCCGGCCTGCTGGTTGATCGCCGAGCGCGTGAGCGAGCCCGAGCCGGGCATGCACTGGAAGAAGCTGCCGGCGAGGTTCGCGACGCCCTCGCTCAGGCACTGCTGGTTCAGGTCGAGCTTCTGGCGGGTGACCGACGCGATCGCCTTGGCCATCGAGATCGCCTCGAGCAGCCCGAGCAGCGCGATCGCCAGCGCGCCGCTCGCGAAGTCGCGCACCCGGTCGGGGTCGATCGTCGGCACGCGGAACGAAGGCAGCTTCGCCGGGATGTCGCCCACGACCTTCACGCCCATCGCGTCGAGTCCGAGCCACCACGAGGCGAAGCCGGCGGCCACGACCGCGAGGAGGAAGTCGGGGAGGAGCTCCCACCCGGTCGCCCGCTTCGCCCCGCGCAGGAGCAGCACGAAGGCGATCGTCGCGAGGCCCACGAGCAGCGTGGGCAGGTGGACGGGCCCGCCCTGGCCGAGCGTCAGCCAGACGCGCGCGAGGAAGTGGTCGTGGGCGCCGCCCATCGCCTGCAGCCCGAGCAGGTTCTTCAGCTGGTCGAGCACCAGCAATACGCTCGCGCCCGCGGTGAAGCCGACGATGACCGAGTGCGAGATGTAGCGCGTCAGGTCGCCCAGGCGCAGCAGGCTGATGCCGACCTGGATCAGGCCAATGAGCAGCGCCATGAGCACCGCGGCCTGCACGCGCTCGTCCTGGGATGCGAAGCCGCCGATCGCCGAGAGCAGCGCGATCGAGATCGCGTTCGTCGGGCCGTTGATGAGCTGGCGGGAGGAGTCGAGAACGGCGCCGACCGCGGTCATGACGATCGCGGTGTAGAGGCCGTACTCCGCGGGCAGCCCGGCGATCATCGCGTAGGCCATCGCCTGCGGCACCGCGACGGCGGCGACCGAGAGCCCGGCGAGCAGGTCGGCGCGCGCGTCCTCCCTGCCGTAGGAACGCAGGGACTCGAGCGCTGGCACCCGGCGAAGCAGTCCGCCGGGCCGTTCGTGCGACCGGGGGATCGACATGCGGACGGCTGGTCCGGCGGGAAGCCGGGGTGTGCTCCCCGGATAGCACACGCGCCGGGCTCCGACAGCCGCCGCGGTTCGACGGCCGTCGAAGGCCGACGGCGCGGGGGCGGGGCGGGACGGGCGGGCGCTGCGAGGACGTGATCGAGATCGAGGCCGCCGCGGTCGTCTCTCCCGCGACCTGAGCGCGGCAGGTCGGGACGTCCTCGCGTCCCGGGCCCCCGTCCCCGGCGGGACCGTCCCGGGGCTCCGTGCTACCCCTTGCGGGAGGCCGGCGGCGCCACGACCGCGCGCCCGACGGAGGTCGCGATGTCCAACGCGGTGAGAGTGCACGAGCTCGGTGGCCCGGAAGTCCTGCGCTTCGAGCCCTTCGACCCTGGCGATCCCGGGGCGGGCGAGATCCGCATCCACCAGCACGCCTGCGGCGTGAACTACATCGACACCTACTTCCGCACCGGGCTCTATCCCTCGCCGGTCGGCCTGCCGTTCGTCGCCGGCAACGAGGGGGCGGGCGAGGTGGTCGCGGTGGGACCCGGCGTGACGGAGTTCTCGCGCGGCGATCGGGTCGCCTACGTGAGCGCGCTCGGCGGCTATGCCGAGGAGCGCAACCTGCCGGCCGCGCTCGCGGTGCGCCTGCCCGCGTCGATCGGCTGGGAGCAGGCCGCCGGCATGATGCTGAAGGGCATGACCGCGCAGTACCTGCTGCGACGCACGCACCGCGTCGCTCCCGGCGAGACGATCCTCGTCCAGGCCGCGGCCGGCGGCGTCGGCCTGATCCTCTGCCAGTGGGCGCGCTCGCTCGGCGCGACCGTCATCGGCACGGTCGGGT
Organism: Alphaproteobacteria bacterium; assembly: GCA_017853315.1. GTDB lineage: Bacteria > Desulfobacterota > Binatia > UBA12015 > UBA12015 > REEB422. The sequence continues at coordinate 10,452 of JAFMJW010000004.1, read as the reverse complement.
CGCGCGAGAAGGCGGAGCTCGCGCTCGCCCACGGCGCCCACCACGCGATCCTCTACCGCGACGAAGACTTCGTCGCGCGGGTGCGCGAGATCACCGGCGGCCGGCTCTGCGACGTGGTCTACGACGGCGTCGGTCGCGCGACCTTCCCGGCCTCGCTCGACTGCCTGCGGCCGCTCGGCCTGTTCGTGAGCTTCGGGAACGCCTCGGGCCCGGTCGGACCGTTCGACCTGTCGCTGCTGACGGCGAAGGGATCGCTGTTCGCGACCCGTCCCTCGCTCTTCTCCTACGTCGCGCGGCGCGAGGACCTGGTCGCCACCGCGAACGAACTCTTCGAGGTGGTCGCGGGCGGGAGCGTCAAGATCCCGGTGCACCACCGCTTCCCGCTCCGCGACGCGCAGCGGGCGCACCGCGCCCTCGAGGGACGCGAGACCACCGGCTCGATCGTACTGCTGCCGTGAGGCCCGCCGTGGACGGAAGGCGTCGGCCGTCCGTCCACGGACCCGCCTGCGCGCCTCAGGCGCGCGACTGCTTCAGGATCTTCTCCAGGTCGAGCGACTTCGCCTGCGCCTCGACCTGCTCGCGCACCTTCGGGTAGAGCGCGATCGCCTCGCCGCGGAACCGCTCGAAGAGCTTGCGGAGGTCGTCCGCGGAGAGCTGGCGGCCCTGCGCGTAGTACTGCTGCGCCGCGTGGCCGAGCGCCCAGGTCGACGCGAAGGTCACCGCGGCGCCGGCCGCGACGCCGGTGAGACCGCCGACCGCGCGTCCGAGGATCCCGCCGGCGACGCCGCCCAGCACGCGGCGCACGACGGTCTCGGCGATCTGCGCCGCGGCGCCCAGCCCGAGCGCGCCCATCAGGTCCTTCGCCTGCTCGGCGTCGAGCGGCTGCCCGCTCGCCTGCCCGATGCGGTAGACGAGGCGCGCCTGCAGCGGGAGGATCGCCAGGTTCGCGAGCCGGTCGGGCAGGAGCTCGCAGGCCGCGGTCGCGATCGACTGCTGCAGGATCAGGTCGTCGAGGCCGGCACCGGTCGCGTTGCCGGCGGGGTGCTCGACCACCTCGAGCGGGCGCGCGGTCGAGCCCGCGAAGTCGGTGGCGCTTCGCTCGGCTGCGGACGCGGTGCCCTCGTCGAGCCCGAGCGAGCCGCGCAGCTGGTCGAGGAAGCGCTTCTCGGCGGCGTCGGCGACGCCGTCGGCCATGACGACCGCGACGGCGGCTTCCCAGGCGGCCCTCTTCGCCTCGGCGCCGGAGAGGTGCTGCGCGGTCTCGGCCAGCGAGACCGCGCCCAGCGCGACCCGGCCGGCGATCGCGTCGAGGTCGGCGGCGCCGAGCGTGGTGCCGAGCGCGCGAACGCGCTCGAGCTCGGCTGGCGTCGCGGTCCCGTCGGCCAGCGCCGCCATGATCGCGATGGTGAAGATCGAGTCGCGGTCCTGCTCGTTCATTTCGACTCTCCCTCCTTCTTCCCCGGCTCGAAGTCGAGCGACAGGGAGTTGACGCAGTAGCGCAGGCCGGTCGGCCTCGGCCCGTCCTCGAAGACGTGGCCCAGGTGCGACCCGCACCTTGCGCACAGGATCTCGGTGCGCCGCATGCCGTGGCTGCGGTCCTCCTCGACGGCGATCCGGTCGGCGGCGACCGGTTCCCAGAAACTCGGCCAGCCGCTGCCCGAGTCGTACTTCGTCGCCGACGAGAAGAGGTCGGCGCGGCACGCGGCGCAGCAGTAGGTGCCCTGCTCGTGGTGGTCCCAGTACCGCCCGGTGAAGGCGCGCTCGGTCGCCTTGCGGCGACAGACCTCGAACTGGTCGGGCCCGAGCTGCGCGCGCCACTCCTCGTCCGACTTCACGACCTTGTCCTGCGACATGTCTTCGGGCTCCGTCCGGCGAGCGTGGCCGCGGAAGGCGGCGGCGTTCCGGCTGGTGCCGATCCTAGCCTCGGAACACGGAGCGGGCGAGGCGCGGAATCGCGCCGCCCGCGGGGGCCCGCTCAGTGCGCGCTCTCTCCGTGCGGGCCGTCCCCGTGCGGGGCCGCCTCGCCCCAGACCTCGCGAAGGCGGGCGTCGCGGCCGCAGGACCACCGGTAGTAGCGGTACCTCGCCGGGTTCTTGCGGTGGTAGTCCTGGTGGTACTCCTCGGCCGGCCAGAAACGGCCGGCGGGGAGGATCTCGGTCACGATCCGCCCGTGCAGCCGTCCGTCCCGCAGGAGCGCCTCCTTCGAGGCGAGCGCGGCCCGGTGCTGTTCCTCGTCGAGCCAGAAGATGGCGCTGCGGTACTGGTCGCCGACGTCGCAGAACTGGCGTCCGGCCGCGAGCGGGTCGACGTTGTGCCAGAAGACGTCCAGCAGGTGCTCGTAGGTCGTGCGCTTCGGGTCGTACACCACGAGGACCGCCTCGGCGTGGCCGGTGCCGCCGGCGGAGACCTGCGCGTAGGTCGGGTTCTCCACGTGTCCGCCGACGAAGCCGGAGGTCGTGCCGAGCACGCCGTCGACCTCGTCGAAGGCGGCCTCGACGCACCAGAAGCATCCGCCCGCGAAGATCGCGCGCGCCTCGGGCGTCGCCGCCGACGGTGCCGCGGACGTCGCCCCGGGCGAGGCGGCGGGCGTCGCCGCGGGAGCAGCCGTCGCGGAACCCGCCCACGCGAGGAGGGCGATCGCGACGGCGAGCGCCGTCGCGCCGGCGCGGTCGCGACCGGCGACCCGCTTCACGGCGCCCGCGGGCGGAACTTCGGCAGCGCCACGCCCTCCCGCTCCTCGAACACGACCTCGACCGGAAGCCCGATGCGGAGCTTTTCGCGCGGGCAGTCGACCACGTTGGAGACCATCGTCGGCCCCTCGTCGAGCTTCACCACCACGACCGGGTAGGGCACGTCGGCGACGAAGCCGGGATGGTACACCTGGTGCATCACGTAGAACGCGAAGACCTCGCCGCGACCCGAGACGTCCGTCCACTCGACTTCGCGCGACCAGCAGCGGCTGCACAACTCGCGCGGCGGGAAGCGCAGCGTGCCGCAGGCGCCGCAGCGCTGGACGGCGAGCCTCCCCGCGCGCGCGGCGTCGAGGAAGGGCAAGAGCTCCGGGGTCGCCTTCGGGACCGGTTTCGGGAACTCCGTCGCGCTCATCGCGGCTCCCTCCCGAGGAGCAGGGTGGTGTGCGTCGAGAGCACGCCGCCGTTGCCGCTCACGAGGCCCAGGTCGTGTTTCGCGACCTGTCGGCCGCCGCCCTCGCCGCGGACCTGGATCACCGCCTCGCCGATCGGCGTCATGCCCCACATGTAGAACGACGAGAGCTGGCCGCCGCCGGTGTTCACCGGCAGCGCGCCGCCCGGGCCGATCCGGCCGTCGGCGACGAACGGGCCACCCTCGCCCTTGGCGCAGAAGCCGTAGTCCTCGAGCGTGACCAGCACGGTGAAGGTGTAGCAGTCGTAGAGCTCGCAGAAGTCGACGTCGGCGAGCGTCGCGCCCGCCATCGCGAAGGCGTCGCGGGCGGCGAGCGGCGCACCCGAGGCGAGCGTCTCGAGCGGGTCGCCGCCCGGGTGTCCCTGTCCCATGCCGCGCACCCACACCGGCGGCTTCGCGAGCGAGCGGGCGCGGTCGCCGCGGCTCACGATGACGGCGAGCCCGCCGTTCGAGACCAGGCAGCAGTCGAGCAGGTGGAAGGGCTCCGCGACCCAGCGCGAGGCGTGGTACTCCGCCAGCGTGAGCGTCTTGCCGTGGAACTGCGCGCGCGGGTTGTGCTGCGCCCACGCCCGCTCGGCGACGGCGATCGCGCCCAGGTGGTCGTGGGTCGTGCCGAAGCGGTGCATGTGGCGGCTCGCGAGGAGCGCGTAGAGGCCGTTCACGCCGAAGGCGCCGTAGGCGGCTTCGAGCCCGCCCGCGAAGGCGTAGGCGCCCGACGATCCCGATCCGCCCCCGGATCCGTCCCGGGGCTTCGGCGGCTTGAGCGGCGCGTCCGAGAACACGCAGGCGACGTGGTTCGCGAGCCCGGCCTCGATCGCGAGCACCGCCTGCATGACCATCGCGCCCGCGGTCGCGCCGCCCAGGTTCATCGCCGCCGAGAGCCGCAGGTCGCGCAGCCCCATCGCCTGCTGCACGGCGAAGGATCCCATCTGCGCCGCCTGTCCCCAGGAGAGACCCGGGTTCACGAGCAGGCCGTCGAGATCCTTCGCTTCGAGGCCCGCGTCGTCGAGCGCCAGGCGGATCGCGTCGACCGCGAAGCCCACCGCGCTCGGGCCGTAGACCTTGCCCTGTTCGGTGATGCCGAGGCCGGTGATCGCCGCTTGGGCCGCGCGTCGTTCCATGCGACCGTCCATAGGCCGTGGCATGGCCGGTCTCAAGCAGCGCGGCGCGGCGGATCGCGGCCGCGCTGCTCTTTCCCGCGTGGGTCGCGATCGCGAGCTTCGCCCTGCTGGAGATCCTGCTGTTCGCCTCCCGGCCTCTCTGGGACGACGCGCGCGCGCTGCCGCCCGCGGGCCACGGGATGCCCTCGCAGGAGCGCTACTGGTGCTATCGCTACGACCCGGTGACGGGCTACGCGGGACTGCCCGACGTCCGCTGGCTCGCACCCTGGGGAGCGGTCGTGACGCAGAACGCGCGCGGCGAGCGCGGCCCCGACGTGCCGCGCGCGCGCGGCGCGTCGCCGCGGGTCGTGCTGCTCGGCGACTCGCAGACCTGGGGCTTCGGCGTCGGCGACGACGAGACGCTCGGCGCGCGCCTCGCCGAGGCGCTCGGGCGACTCGGCCACCCGGGGACGGAGGTCGTGAACCTCGGCACGAGCGGCTACGGCATCGACCAGAGCGTGCTCGCGTGGGCGGTGCGCGGGCAGGACTACGCGCCCGACGTCGTGGTCTTCACCTTCTTCGCGAAGAACGACCTCGAGGAGACCGCCTCGGTGCGCTCTCACGGCGTCGCGAAGCCGGTCTTCGTGCGCCGCGACGGCGGGCTCTGCCTCGCGAACGTGCCGGTGCCGCGGGCCGAGGGATGGCCCGACGTCGACCTGGGATCGCGGGTCGTCCGCGCGCTCGCGGGCTGCTGCGGTCGCACGAGCGCCGACCTCGCGGGCCGGACCAACCTCGTGCGCTTCCTCCACGGACGGGTCGGCGTGCGCGACTGGCGGGCGGAGTACGAGGCGGAACTCGCGCGCGTTCGCGAGATCTTCCCCTGCGTCGCGGCCGAAGTCGACGGCTCGCCCGGCGGCGAGGACGTCGGCCGCGAGCTGCTCGCGACGCTCGCGCGGAGCCTCGCGCCGCGCGCTCGCCTCGTCGTGCTCGCCGTGCCGACGTCCGTCGATCTCTCGGCCGGCCGCCGCTCCGAGTCCTACGCGGGTTTCCTCGCAGCGCTTCGCGACGACGGCATTCTCGTGGTCGATCCCTTCGAGGCGCTTCTCCCTGCGTTCGCCCTGGGCCGCGCGATCGGCCACGCGGCGCCCGGCGACGACCATCTCTCGGCCGAGGGCACGGCGATCGCGGCGGGGCTCCTGGCCGAGCGCGTGGCGCCGCTGCTCGCACCACCGGTGGACGGCGGGTCTTTCCCGACGGCCCCCGGCGTGGCAGGACCCTAGGCGACGGGCCGACGGGCCGACGGGCCGACGAGAGACGATGGCGATCCGGCAGATCCTCCGCATGGGCGACCCCCGGCTGCTGCGCGTGGCGCAGCCGGTACGCGAGTTCGACACGCCCGAGCTCCACGCCCTGGTCGGGGACCTCGTCGAGACGATGCACGCGGCCGACGGAGCGGGGCTCGCGGCACCGCAGGTCGCGGTCGACCTCCAGGTGGTCGTGTTCGGCTCCGGCCGGACGAACCCGCGCTACCCCGACGCGCCGCCGGTCCCCTTCACGGTGCTCGTGAACCCGGTGCTCGAGCCGCTCGGCGACGAAGAGGAGGAAGGCTGGGAGGGCTGCCTCTCGCTGCCCGGGCTGCGCGGCGTCGTGCCGCGCTTCCGCCGGCTCCGCTACCGCGGCTTCGACGCGCACGGCGCGCCGATCGATCGCACCGTCGAGGGATTTCATGCCCGCGTGGTGCAGCACGAGTGCGACCACCTGCTCGGGATGCTGTTCCCGATGCGCATGCGGGACCTCTCCCGCTTCGGCTTCCAGGACGCGCTCTTCCCGGCACCGACGTCGGCGCCGCCCGGCGGCGCCGGGGCGGACGGCGGCACCGAGCCCTGAACCGCTGCCTCCGGCGAGCCGGCCCCGGCTGCTCAGTCGCTCGCCCTCGCGGGCGGGCGATCGCACCTCGGCGCGAACCTCGTCCCGTCCGCGGCCGGATTGCGCCTTCTCGGGCACGCGGTCTATGGACCCGAGCCATGCTGTCGCCCGGGCCACCGCGGCGTCGTGGTGCGCCGGCCCTGGTGCTCGCCGCGGCGCTCCTCCTGCAAGGCTGCGGACTCGTCTCCGGGCTCCACCTGCCGTCCTTCCGGATGCCGTCGGTCTTCGGCGGCTCGTCGGCGAAGACCGCCCCGGGCGGTGCCGCGTCCGGACCCGACGCGACGCTGTCCTCCCGGGGTGCGGGCGCAACGCGCGACCCGGTCTTCATGTACCTGCAACTCGCGATGCTCTCCGACCGGGTGGTCTCGAACGTGATCCGCGAGACCGCGGATCCGCTCGAGGAGACGGAGGCACCGCGCGAACGCGAGTCGCTGTTGCGCCTGCGCCTCGACCTCGCGACCGCGCTCTGGAACGCGGCCTCGGGTCCGAATCCCTACGCGAACGCGATCGACATGATGGTGACGATCGACGTGGCCCGTCGCCTGCTGAACGGCCCCTCTCTCACCCGGGTGCTCGGCGACGACCGCGGGAGCGTCGACCAGGTGCTGGCCGCGGCGGGCGGCGACGTCCGGACGCTGGTGCGCGACTTCCTGTCGCCGGCCGAGTTCACGGCGCTCGAGTCCGCGATCGCGAGCGCGGACACCTCGAAGTACGACTCGGGCGCGCTCGACACGATCGACCTGCAGCAGCTCCTGTCGAGCGCGCAGAGTCGCTCGCCCGGCCAGAACACGGGACTCCCGAGCCTGCTCGGGATCCTCGGCGTGGACCCGCTCGCGAGTCTCGACCCGGCCACGCGCGAGATCGCCGAGACGCGCCAGTTCGGCGAGCGCATGCTCTTCAGCGTCCAGCGGCTGCCCTATCTCCTGCGGATGAACGGGGAGCTGCTCGCGAACGACGTGGCGCAGGGGCTCGACGTGGACAAGGCGGTCGACGCGGTCGACCGCGCGAGCCTCGCGATGTCGAAGGTCGCCGGCACCGTCGAGGGGCTTCCCGACCGGATCTCGCAGGAGCGCCGGCAGCTGGTCGCGGACCTGGGCTCCGAGTCCGCCCGGCTCGGCGCGCTCGCGCGCGACTGGCACGGCGCGTTCGATGCGGCGACCGGCACCGCGACCGCGACCAACCAGGCGATCCAGTCGTTCGACGTCGTGGCCAAGCGCATGGAGGGGCCGCCCGGTGCGACGCCGGCCCCGGGCGGCGGCGACTCGCTCGACGTGAAGGAGATCGGCAGGACCGCGGCCGGGGTGGGAGATGCCGCGGCGAACCTGACGACGCTGCTCGCGCGCCTGCAGCAGACGCTGGAGACGCCGGCGCTCGAACGCGTTCCCGCGCTCGCCGGCTCGGTCGTCGGCGAGGCCGAGGCGACCGCGCGAAGGCTCCTGTGGACGGCCTTCGGGCTCGGGTGCCTGCTCGTCGCGATCGCCTGCGTGGCGGCGATCCTGACCAGCCGGCTGCTGCGACGGCCCGGCGACGGGAGCGGCCGGTGAGACTCGCCCGGCAGCTCGCTCGCTGGCAGGCCGAGGGCCTGATCGACGCGGCGACCGCCGAGCGCATCGCGAAGCACGAGGCGGCTCACCGCAACCCCTTCGTGATGCCGGCCCTGGTCGCGATCGGCGCGGGTGCGATCGCGCTCGGGCTGGTCTCGATCGTCGCGGCGAACTGGGCCGCGATTCCCGGCCGCGTGAAGATCGCGGTGGACCTCGCCGCGAGCATGGCCCTTGCGGCGGCGACTGCCCGGGCGGCGCTGCGCGGCTCGCGACTCGCGACCGACGCTCTCGCGACCGTGCTGTGGGGATTCACGCTCGCCTCGCTCGCGCTCGTGGGGCAGGTCTACCAGGTCCAGTCGCCGGCGTGGCGGTCGCTCCTGCTCTGGGCGGCCGCGACCACGCCGCTCCTGCTGCTCGCAGGATCCCGGCCGGTCGCGGTGCTCTGGGCCGGCGGCTGGCTGCTCGCGCAGGCGGCGGGCTGGGCCGCGATCTTCGAGTGGCTGGAGCGCGACGTCGGAATCACGCCGCACGACGCTTCGAACGCCATGCTGGTGCTCGTCGCGGCTGCACCGCTCCCGTGGATCGCGATCGGCCGCCTGCGCCGACTGCTGCGCGATCACCCGGTCCACGCCCGGGTCGCGGAGGAGATCGGGTGGCTCGGCGTCGCGGTGCTGGGCGCGCTCGGGTGTCTCGCCTGGTACTCGGCGCGCGGCCCCGAGCCCGAGATCGGCTGGGGCGTCCTCGCGACCGGGCTCGTCGCCGCCGTGCCGGTGCTCGCCCTGCCGCGCTGGCACCCGGAATGGTCGGCCTCGCAACGAGCGGCCGTCTCGCTCGCGATCGGCATCGCCTGGGCGACCTTCGCGCTCGGCGACGCCTTTCCGCGTCCGGCGGCCGGGTGGGTCGCGGCGATCACCCAGATCCTGTTTTTCGCGGCGCTCGCGTGGGCGAGCGCCGCGGGCGGACACGAGCGCCTGTTCCGCAGCTTCACGGGACTGATCGGGCTTCGCATCCTGGTCGTGTACCTGGAGGTGTTCGGCTCGCTCCTGACGACCGGGCTCGGGCTCGTCGCGGGCGGGCTCCTCACGCTCGCGCTGGTCTGGGCGTGGCGGCGTTCCTCGATGCCGGAGGGCGGCGGGAAGGGAGAAGGCGATGGCGTCGCGTAGTCGCGTCGCGCTCGCGGTCCTGCTGCCGCTCGCCGTGATCGTGGCCGGGGTGGTCTCGGCGGAGCGCCGCTCGGCGCTGGCGCCGCACCTCGTCTTCGAGATCGAGGGCTACGACCCGCGCGACCTGCTGCGCGGCCACTACCTCCAGTTCCGGCTGCGCGTGCCGGAGCCGGCCACCGACGAGTGCCAGGGCACGGACCCGGACTGTTGTCTCTGCGCCATGGCCGGCGAGCTCGGAGAGACGGTCCGGGTCGCGCGGGTCTCGTGCGCCGACGCACCGCCCTGCGACGCGCTCCTGCCCGCGGAGCGGGCTGCGATCCCGCTGCGGTTCTACGTGCCCGAGGACCGCGCGCCGGAGCTCGAGCGCCAGCTCGCCGCCGTGGCGGGCCACGGCGGCGCCCGGGCGGACGTCGCGATCGCGGGCGACGGCACGATCCAGGTCCGCGGGCTGTGGCTCGACGGGCTCGACGCCGGGAGCGTGGCGCCTTCCGCGCCCGGGCGGTAGGAACGGCACATCGGCTCCCGTCGGAGCCGGCGGAGGGTCACCCGGATGAAGATCGTCGGACTTCTCGCGGCGCTGGTCGTCGCGGTCGCGCTCCAGGCCTGCTCGGCGCATCGCGCGCAGGCCCCGTGCAGCCAGCCGGGCGTGCCGTGCGAGGCCGCTGCCGCCGCCGGCGCACCGGGAGCCGCGGTCGGCACTGCCGCGACCGGCGCCGCCGCCGCGGTCGGCACCTGCCCGATGCACGGCGCCTCGTGTCCGCGCGGCGCCGAATGCCCGATGGCGGGCGCGACCGGTGCCGCTGCGAGCGCACCGGGGGCCGCGGCCGGATCCGCCGCGACCGGCGCCGCCGCCGCGGTCGGCACCTGCCCGGTGCACGGCGCGTCGTGTCCGCACGGCGCGGCCTGCCCGATGGCGGCGGCCTGCCACGGCCCCGACGGCAAGTGCCCGGCGGACAAGATGCCCTGCTGCTCCGCGGACAAGCCCTGCTGCAAGTCGGGCGCCGCGTGCCAGCCGGGCGCCGCGCCGTGCCACGCGGCGAAGAAGTAGGCAGGGACCCGTGGCGGCCGGCGGCCGCCCTCGATCGCGTCGTCGCGCGTCCTGCCGGTCGCGCGACGACGCGCTTCGCTCCTTCCCGCGGCCCGAGTCGCGCCGGGGCGCGCGCCCACGGCCGCTTGCGCGCGTGAAGGCCGCGCGGTGAACGATCGCCGTCGCGGCCCCTCGCCGCTCTCCTACCGCGACTTCGCGCTGCTCTGGGCCGGGTTCTTCGTGAGCCAGGTCGGGAGCCAGATGCAGATCGTCGCGGTCTCCTGGCAGGCCTGGCGTCTCTCCGGCGACCCGCTCGCGCTCGGCGGCCTCGGGCTCGCGCGCGTGCTTCCGGTGGTCGTCTTCGGCCTCGCGGGCGGCGTCGTCGCCGACGTCGTCGACCGGCGCCGCCTGCTGCTCGTCTCGACCGCCGTGATGATGGCGAGTTCGTTCGGACTCTTCCTGCTGTGCCGCGCGGACCGGGTGACGCTCCCGGCCCTCTACGTTTTCAGCTTCGTCTCGGGCGCGGCCGT
>JAFMJW010000208.1 GCA_017853315.1 Alphaproteobacteria bacterium | reverse complement strand
CCCGGGCGGTTGCCCTGGCCCCAGTTCCCGTCGCCGGGACGGTTGCCGCCACCCGGGCGGTTCCCCTGGCCCCAGTTCCCGTTGCCGGGGCGATTGCCGCCGCCGGGGCGATTGCCGTTCCAGTTGTTGTTCCAGCCGCCGGGGCGATTCCAGCTGCCGTAGCCCGAGCCGGGCCGGTAGCCCCCGCCGTGGTGCCCGCCGTGGCCCCACCGGTCGTAGCTGTAGCGATCGCGGTAGCGCACTCCGCCGCGATGCCAGGGGTTGTGCTGCCACGGGCCGGGTCGGTAGCCCCAGTTGTTGAAGTTGTTGATGTTCACGTTGACGCTGCCCCAGCCGCCGTTCCCCCAGTAGCCGGGACCGACCCAGACGTTGCCGCCGTACCAGTTGCAGCCGCCGCCCCAGGCCATGCTGCCCACGGCGAGACCGAGCCCGAACGACAGGAAGTTCGTCGCGACCACCGCGCCCGGCGAGTAGGCGTACATGCCCGGGTAGTAGTAGGCGGGCGGCGGCACGAACGCGCTGCCGTAGACGACCGTCGGGTTGTACTGCGGCACGTAGACGACCTGCGGGTTCGCCGGCACGATCTGGATGACTTCCTTCTCCTTCACGACCGTCTGCTGCGGCGTGGACTGGAGCGCTCCCGCCTGGTCGGCGCGCTGGCGCATGCGCTGGACGGCCGCCATGACCTCCGACTGCTGGCCGAGGAAGGCGTCGCCCAGGTCCTGGGTCCAGTCGAGGTTCTGCGCCATGCGCGAGAGCAGGTCCGGGAAGTGGGTGAGCCAGGCGACGCTCGGATCCCAGGTCTGCTTCGCGAGCGCGTCCTCGAGCGGCTGGCCCTGGAGGCGGGAGTTCGACTGCCGCCAGCGATCGGCCTGCACGATCTCGATCGGGTAGGTCGCGGCGACCAGCACCTGGGCCACGAGGGCGTCGGGATAGAGCGCGATCGGCGCGACCAGCGCGTCGAGGTCGGCGCCCGTCAGAACCCGGTTGGTCGGCGCGCCCGAGGTGTCCTGGGCGGCGACGATCGCCGGGCGGCCGGACGCGAGCAGGGCCGCGGCAAGCAGGGCGGCGAGCCTGGCCGGCCTGCGACGTCTCGAATCGTTCATGGCGGGATTCCTCATCTTCCTTCGGCTGGATGGACGCGCGATCCGGCCGGGGCCCGCCTCCGCGGTGCCGCCGGAACCGGGCCGGGCCCGGCCCGACACGAGCAGCGGGACACGACTCCGCAGGCCGCGACCGTGAACTACAGCGTCGCTCCCACGGGTTGTCAACCGGCGGACTTCCGCCGCCGAAGGGGCGCGACCGGCGAGTCCCGGTCGCGTCGGATCGTCGCCGCCCCGCACCCTCGCGAGGACCGGTTCAGGCTGCGGCGAGCCCGCGCTCCTTCACGAACAGGAACTCGATCTGCTGCCCCATCGTGATCGAGCCCTCGGCGTCGCAGCGGCATCCCGCGCGACGTCCCCACTCCTTCACCTCGTCGGCGGTGTGGAAGCTGTTGTGGGGCACGAGGAGCTGGTCGGCGAAGAAGTTCCAGAGCACCGACGGCGACATGGCGATCGGCCGCCCGCGCAGCACCAGCACGAGCAGCTGGAGCACGAGCCAGAAGGGCGGCACGACGAGGATCGAGAGCGCCGTCTTGCCGCCGGGAATCGAGGCGATCGCGCGGCACGGCGGGCCCAGGATCTCGTAGACGTGACGGTAGACGTTGTCGGCGTTGTAGACGCGCACGAAGAACGTGCCGCCGGGGCGAGTCACCCGCACGAGCTCGCGGAACGCCCGCTCCGGGGCGCCGGTCGTCATGATGACGCCGCGGGAGACGACGAGGTCGATCGAGTCCGACGCCAGCGGCAGGTTCAGAATGTCGCCCTGAACGAGCGTCGTTCCCGGCAGCGTCCGGTTGCGGCGCAGCGAGCCGCGGCTCAAGTCGAGGCCGAAGACGCGCTTTGCCGAGGTGTGCGCTCGAAGCAGGCGCGTCGCGAGCCCGGTGCCGCATCCCGCGTCGAGCACGCGGCCGTCCGCGGGCACGCGCCGCACGGCTTCCCCGAGCAGGCTTCCCTCGAGCTGCATCGAGGCGTGCTCGGCGGTCTCGAAATCGTACGAGTAGCGGTCGTAGAACGCGCGGGTCGCCCGGCCGATCGGGTTCATGCGTTGGCCTCCCCGGGGCGCCGCAGGAGGAGATCGCCCAGGACCAGGTGGTCGATGTTCGTGCCGAGGAAGCAGCGGATCGCGTCCGCCGGCGTGCAGACGATCGGCTCGCCCCGGACGTTGAAGGAGGTGTTGAGCAGCATCGGCACCCCGGTGCGCCGGCCGAAGGCCGAAAGCAGCGCATGGTAGCGCGGCTTCACCTCGCGGCGCACGGTCTGCACGCGGGCCGTTCCGTCGACGTGCGTGATCGCGGGAACGAGCGCGCGACGGTCGGGACGGACCTCCTGCACGAGCAGCATGTAGGGCGACTCCTCGGGACCGAGAAACCACTCGCGGGCGGCCTCCGCCACGACCGACGGCGCGAAGGGCCGGAACGTCTCGCGGTGCTTCACGTGCAGGTTCAGGTGGTCGCGCATGGCCGGGGAGCGGGGGTCCGCGAGGATGCTGCGGCCGCCGAGCGCCCGCGGGCCGACCTCCATGCGTCCCTGGAACCAGCCCACGACCTTCCCGTCGGCGAGCAGCTCCGCGGTGCGCTCGGCGACGTCGGGCAGCGGCTCGGCGACGAGCCCGGCCTCCCGGGCCGCCTTCGCGCATTCCTCGTTCGAATACTCGGGGCCGAGCGCCGCCGCGTCGGCAATCGCCTCGCGCCGCAGGCCGTGCACCGAGTGCGCCGCGAACAGGGCCGCGCCGAGCGACGCGCCGGCGTCGTTCGAGGCCGGGTGGATGAAGACGTTCTCGAACGGCCCGTCGACCGCGATGCGCCCGTTCGTCACGCTGTTCAGCGCGACGCCGCCGGTGATGCAGAGGTTCTTCGAGGGCGCGATCCGGTGGAGGAAGCGCGCCTGCGCGAGAGCGACCTCGTCGGTCAGCCGCTGGAGCGCCGCGGCGACGTCCTTCTGTCGCTGCTCGAGTTCGCTCTCCGGCTCGCGCCGCGGCCCGAAGACCCGGTCGAAGAGCGGGGAGGTCCACCGGGTCCAGCCGCTCACGTGGTAGTCGAAGTACTCGAGTGCGACCCGCAGCCCACCCTGCTCGTCCCAGTGCACGAGTTCGCGCATCTCGGGCCAGTAGCGGTCGGGGTCGCCGTAGGGCGCGAGCCCCATCACCTTCCCCTCGCCGCCCCAGGGCTTGAAGCCGAGCCAGCTCGTGACGGCCGAGTAGACGAGCCCGAGCGAGTGCGGCAGGCGCACCGCGTGCAGGCGCTCGATCTCGCGCCCGCGCGCCCGCCCGAGCCAGGTGGTGACGTCCTCGCCCGCGCCGTCGATCGAGAGGATCGAGGCCTCCTCGAACGGCGAGGCGTAGAAGACGCTGGCCGCGTGCGCGACGTGGTGCTGCACGTGGCGCATGCGGAAGCGCGGCCGCACGCCGCCCGCGAGCGGGTGGGAGCGCAGGTGGGACTCCGTGCGCAGGAAGCGGACCGCGGAGCCCGGCCGGTAGCTCAGGAACTGCCCCGCCGAGCGCGGCAGGTAGGGGATCGTCCGCAGCGCCCGGCTCGCCGCGAGTCGCCAGGGCTTCACGAAGAACGCGACCTCGTCGACGTCGCCGAGAGAGAGCCCGTGGCGCTCGAGCACGTGGCGCAGCGCGTTCTCGGGAAACTCGCCGGTGTGCTTCTGCCGGTTGAACCGCTCCTCCTCGACGAAGGAGAGGATCCGGCCGTCCTCGAGGAGCGCCGCGGCGGAGTCGTGCCCGTAGGCGGTGATGCCGAGGATGTGCACGGAGACGGCCTCCGCTCGCTGTATCGAAGGGGTGCCGGAGCGGCAACCGCCTCCGGCGCGGCGAGCGCCGTCAGGCGCGCCGCAACGCCTCGGCGTGCACGCCGGTGGGCCACGGCTGCATGTCGACCATGTCGCGGATCCGGCTCTCGCCCCGCTCGATCACGCCGCCCGCGGCGTCGGCGATCGTCCAGGCCATCGTGGCGCCGAAGAGCGGCTGCGACTCGACCATCACGACGCGCAGCTCGCCGGGCTCGAAGCCGCAGCGCCCCTGCACCGCCTCGAGCAGGCGCAGGCCGTGGAGATGGCCGTCGCCGAAGTTCCAGCCGAGCACCATCCCCGCGATCATCTCGCCGTCGAACCACTCCCACCGTCGCAGGTCCCCGTCGACGGCGCGCGACAGCGGCTCGTGGAGCGCGCGCCCCTGGAGATGCGCGAGCCGGAACGTCGGCGTCATCAGGCAGGCCATCTCGACCTGGCCGGGATCGTCGATCATCCGGGCGAGCTGGTCGCGCATGAGCGGCGTCGCCTTCGTGATCCGGTCGAGCTTCCGGGCGGAGTCGCCGCGGAACAGCCAGACGCTGTAGGGCCAGTTCCCGGCGTAGTACCGCATCGCGAGGAGGAACGAGACCCGCGAGGGAACGAAGTTCCCGACGAGCGGGATCGCGACCAGCATGCACGCGAGGAAGATCGCGAGCGGGGGCGACGAGAGGAGCACCGCGAGCCCGGTCGACGCGAACGCACCGAACAGGAAGAGCCCGCCGTAGACCATCATCACGTTCCACTCGACCGGCATGCCCATGGGCAGGTTGCCGGAGATGAAGCCGTGGAAGGCGACCATCGCCGCGAGCGCCCACGGGGTCGCCGGGCCGCCCCCGCTCCACAGCAGCACGAGCGGGAACCCGACCTCGACGAGCGTGCCGAGGTGGGCGAGCGTCGCGACGAGCGGCGTCGGGCGGAGGTCGTCGGGTACGCTCCGGTAGAAGCGGGTCTTCGTCGCGGGCGTGAACCAGGGGCTGTTCGTCAGCATCGCCGCGATGACGCTCGGGAAGTGGCGGTTCAGCTTCGAGGTCGCGGCCCAGAACCAGATCGCGACCCAGGTGGCCTTGCAGCCGGCGATCCAGAGCGGGTCGTCGCCCGCCGCCCAGGCGAGACAGACGAGCGCCACCCAGTAGTGCTCGCTTCGGGCGGCGAGGAAGATCGTCACGTCGGTCGCGCCGAGTACGAGGAGCACGACCGCGATCGGGGCGAGCATCGCGGCCGACGGATCGGGCGCCACGAGCGCGCGCAGGGAGAGGATCACGAAAGCCGCGTAGAGCGCGACGTCGAGGCCGGTGCGGGTCGTGCCGCCCACCACCGGGGCGCCGGGAAAGTACGGCAGCTTCACCGTGCCGGGGCGCAGGAAGTGCAGCATTCCGCCGATCGGGGGGATGAAGCGACCGGTCATCGGGCCGGTGGAGCAGCCCAGCCCGAGGCCCTCGTAGAGCAGCGACCAGACGACGGCCTTGCGGAACGCGGTCGTCGCGAAGCCCCACGTGCCGATCGAGAGCGGGTTGCCCATCCCCGGGGTGAACGAGCAGAAGAAGCACCAGCCGCCGACGAACAGCAGCAGGATCTTGAGCACGTAGGCGAGATAGACCATGTTCGGCGTGGGGTTCACCTGGAGCACCCACGTCCAGCAGAGCATC
The DNA here is from genome assembly GCA_017853315.1 of Alphaproteobacteria bacterium. Classification (GTDB taxonomy): domain Bacteria; phylum Desulfobacterota; class Binatia; order UBA12015; family UBA12015; genus REEB422. Next base: position 384 of record JAFMJW010000208.1, on the reverse strand, counting down.
CGCAGCCGGTCCGGGAACGACGCCTCGCGCAGGGTCGCCAGGTCGTAGGGAGGCAGGTCTTGCACTCGATCGCCCATCGCGTCGCCGACTCATGGCAGAACGCCGCCGGCCGGGAAAGTTGGCGCGCCGCGGCCCCGGGCGCGGCGCCCGGGAAGCGACCGGGATGAAGACGGACGACGGCCCCTTCGACGCCGTGGTCGTCGGGTCGGGTCCCAACGGACTCGCGGCCGCCGTCGAACTCGCCCGCGAGGGCGCCCGGGTCCTCGTCCTCGAGGGCTCGGACACGATCGGCGGGGGCACGCGCACCGAGGAACTCACGCTGCCGGGCTTCCGCCACGACGTCTGCTCGGCGGCGCACCCGATGGGGATCCTCTCGCCCTACTT
>JAFMJW010000207.1 GCA_017853315.1 Alphaproteobacteria bacterium | reverse complement strand
CCTCGGCCCGCCGCGATGCTCGCGGCGGGGACACCCCGGCCCGGAGGAGCCCCATGCGTCGATTCCACCCGACCCGAAGCCTCGTCGTGCTCGCGGCGCTCGCCCTCGCCGCCTGCGGCGACACCTCGACGCAGGTCGCGTCGGTGAGCGGCGACGCGATCCCGTTCAACATCGGCAACACGAAGCGCCTCGCCGGCGCGGCCGTGTGGGTGCTCGAGCACCCCGAGAAGCGGATGGTGACGGGCGAGGACGGCCACTTCGCCTTCGACGGCCTGCCGGTCGGCTCGAACGCGACGCTCGTGCTCGAAAAGGAGGGCTACCACCCGATCCAGACGGGCACGCACCGCGTGACGCCCGAGGGACTCGAGCGGGTGACGTTCCAGGTCGTGAGCGACGAGGTCTTCGCCGCCTTCGCCGGCGTGGTCGGCGTCGTGCCCGACCCGAACGACTGCCAGGTCGCGACGACGGTCACGCGCGTCGGACGCTCGCTCTACGATCCGGGCGCGCACGGCGAGGCCGGCGCCACGGTCACGATCGACCCGCCGCTGCCCGCGGCCAACGGCCCGATCTACTTCGACTCGAACGTCGTGCCGAACCGCGCGCGTACCGAGACCAGCGACGACGGCGGTGTCGTCTTCGTGCAGGTTCCCCCCGGCGTCTACGAGCTGCGGGCGTACAAGCCCGGCGTCGAGTTCCTCCCGGTCACGATCACGTGTCGCGCGGGACTGCTCGTGAACTCGTCGCCGCCGTGGGGGCTGCAGGCGCTCGACTGACGCGACCGGCCGGCGGGCGGCGCGACGAGTCGCCCCTCAGGGATCGACGTCCCCCGCCTTCGGATCCGGGAACTGCCCGAGTTCGGCCATGAGCGAGCCGAGCCCGAGCTCGACCTCGCGGGTCTGGCCGCCCATGTCGAGGAAGCGCTGCATCCGGGCGCGCGCATCCGCGCTCGCGACCGTCGCGTTGAACAGGTCCTGCTCCTCGAGCAGGCCCGGGACGGGATCGGGGCCGGCCGCGTCGACCGCGAGCTTCGCGAGCCGCACCGCCTCCGGCGACATCGACGCGATGCGCTCGGCCAGCGCCGTCACGAACGGCAGCAGGTCGTCGTCGGCGAGCGCGCGGTTCACCCATCCGATGGCAGCCGCCTCGTCGGCGTCGAGGTCGCCGCAGCCGAGCACGATCTCGAGCGCGCGGCCGCGGCCGACGAGCCGCGCCAGCCGCTGCGTGCCGGAGCCGCCCGGGATGATGCCGAGGGCGACCTCGGGCTGGGCGAGCCGGGTCCGGGTGCGGCCCGCGAAGCGCATGTCGAGCGACATGAGCAGCTCGGAGCCGCCGCCGCGGGCGATGCCGTCGACCATGCCGATCGTCGCCTTGGGAAGCTTCCGCAAGCGCTCCATCAGCGCGACGAAGGGACCGGGCTCGGTCGGGCGCGGCGGCTTTTCCGCCGGCAGCTGGAGGATCCAGGCGACGTCGGCGTGCGCGACGAAGAAGTCGCGGTCGGCGCTCCGGAAGACGACCGCGCCGACGCCGTCGTCGGCCTCGAGCAGCGGCACGAGGCGCGCCAGGTCGAGGAACATCGCGAGGTCGAACAGGTTGACCGGCGGGTGGTCGATCGTCACCCACGCGACGCGGTTCACCACCTGCACCCGCAGCGTCTCGAATCCCTCGTAGCCCTTCATGCCCGGTTCCTCCCGACCCCGAACCTACGGTCCGGCGGCCGACCCGGTCAAAGCGGCCGCACCCCGGGATGGACCCCTCGCGCTTGGCATCCCGCACCGCTCGAACGTATGATCCGCGGCGTCATGCAGGACGTCATCCGCCGCTCCTTCGCATCGTCGATCGCCGCGAAGGAGACCTTCGCGGCCGAGCACGGAGAGACCCTCGAGAAGGTCGCCCGGCTGGTCGCCGACGCCCTCTCGAACGGCCACAAGGTCCTGCTCTTCGGCAACGGCGGCAGCGCCGCCGACGCGCAGCACGTCGCGGCCGAGTTCGTGAACCGCTTCCTGGTCGAGCGGCGGCCGCTCCCGGCGATCGCGCTCACGACCGACACCTCGGCGCTGACCTCGATCGCGAACGACTACGGCTACGACCAGGTGTTCTCGAAGCAGGTCGAAGCGCTCGGCTCGGCGGGCGACGTCGCGATCGCGATCTCGACGAGCGGAAGATCGCCGAGCGTCCTGCGTGCGATCGACGCCTGCGGCAAGGTCGGCCTCTTCGTCGTCGGGCTCACCGGCGGCGACGGCGGCGACATGCGCGAGCAGGTCGACTTCCTCCTGAACGTCTCGGCGACAAGGGACACCGCACGCGTGCAGGAGACCCACATCGCCGCGATGCACGTGCTCTGCGACCTGGTCGACCGACTGCTCTTCCCCGCCGCCTACGAGAAGGGCGGGCGCGCGTGAGCCGCCGCCCCGGCGGGCTCGGGCGCGACGACTCGCCTGCGGCGCTCATGGCGGCGACGGTGGGTCCGCGACCGCGGCGCCGTGGTTCGAAGGGCGGCGCAACGTCGCGGTCGATGCCGCCCGCGCGCGGCGCGAGGAAGCCGCGCGTCGCCACGCGCGACCTCGAGTCGACCGACGGCGCGGGCGGTACGACGGCATCCGCGGGCTTCCCCGCCCTTCCCGCGCCGCCACGGCCGCGGCTCGACGCGCGGCGCGCGCGGACCTACCCGCTCGAGAAGCGCGCGAGCAAGGTCGCTGCCTCCGCCGTCGGCCGCGCGCTCGAGCCGGGCCTCTCCTTCGCCGAGTGGCTCGCGCGCCTGCCCGACATCCTCGCCGCCGCCGACCTGCGGCTCGCCGCCGACACGATCGCGCGTGCCCGCCTCGCGGGCCGCGGCGTCGCGATCGGCATGGGCGCGCACGCGATCAAGGTCGGGCTCTCGCCGATGATCGTCGACCTGATGGAGCGCGGCGTGCTGACGTCGGTCGCGCTGAACGGCGCCGGCATCATCCACGACTTCGAGCTCGCGCTCGCGGGCCGCACCTCGGAGGACGTGGGCCCTGGGCTCGACCGCGGCCGTTTCGGCATGGCACGCGAGACCGGCGCGATCCTGAACGGCGTCATCCGCGACGCGGCCCGCCGCGGCGAGGGGCTCGGCGAGGCGCTCGGCCGCCACCTCGAGGAGAAGAAGTTCCCGAATCGCCGCCTCAGCATCGTCGCCGCCGGACACCGACTGGGCCTCCCGGTCACGGTGCACGTCGCGATCGGCACCGACATCATCCACATGCACCCGTCGGCCGACGGTGCCGCGATCGGGGCGACGAGCCTGCGCGACTTCCACCGGCTCGCCGAGGTCGTGGCCGGGCTCTCGGGCGGCGTCTACGTGAACCTGGGCTCGGCGGTCGTGCTGCCCGAGGTGTTCGTGAAGGCGCTGAACCTCGCGCGCAATCTCGGCCACCCGGTGCGCCCGCTCTTCACCCTCGACCTCGACTTCCTGCGCCACTACCGACCGGGCGTGAACGTGGTCTCGCGACCGACTGCGGCCGGCGGGCGCGGCGTCCACGTGACCGGCCACCACGAACTCCTGTTCCCGGTGCTCGCCGGAGCCGTTCTCGAGCGCATCGCGACGCTCGCGGCGACGCCGGACGTCGCCCGTGCCTCCGGTCGCGCGCCCCGCGCGAAGGCCAGGTCGGCCCGCCCGAAGTCCGCCGCGGCCGCGCCGCGCGTAAAGCGCAGCGGACCGAGGTCGCGAAAGCGATGAGCGAGGACGCCGGGCGCTTCTCGCCGACGCTCGATCCGCCCTGGAACGAGCCCGTGCGCCCCCGCGGCGGCCTGTTCGATCGCAGGACCTTCGGCGCTCGCCCGATCAGGGAGCGCTCCCGCAACTGGTACCTCGGCTGGTTCCTCGCGACCTTCGTCACGACGACGATGGCGGGCGCCGTCCACTCGGGCGTCGACCCGTTCACGCGGCCGTGGGCCATGGGTGTCGGGCTCAGCTTCTCGGTCCCGCTGCTCGCGATCCTGCTCGCGCACGAGTTCGGCCACTACTTCGCGGCGAAGTTCCACGACGTCCGGGCGACGCTGCCGCTCTTCATCCCCGCCCCGCCGCTGCTCGTCGGGACGTTCGGGGCCTTCATCCGGCTGCACGGGATGCCGCGCACCCGTCGCGCGCTGTTCGACGTCGGCGCGGCCGGCCCCTGGGCCGGGCTGCTGGTAGCCCTCCCCGTCGTGGCGATCGGCCTCCGCCTCTCGCGCGTGATGCCTCTCGACGCGACCGCCGGGCGCGGCGGCCTCGAGCTCGGCACGTCGATCCTCTTCGACTGGCTGTCGCGCCGGATCCTCGGCGTCGACCCGAACCAGGCGACGATCCTGCTGCACCCGACCGCGCTCGCGGGGTGGTTCGGCCTCTTCGTGACCTTCCTGAACCTCCTCCCGGTCGGCCAGCTCGACGGCGGCCACGTCGTCTACGCCCTCTTCGGACGACGGCACCAGCGCATCGCGCGCATCTTCTTCGCGGTGATCTTCGCGATGGGATTTCTCGGCTGGCAGGGCTGGTGGCTCTGGTGCTTCCTGCTGCTGTTCGTCGTGCGGCTCGATCACCCCGACACGATGGATGCCGACACGCCGCTCGACCCGGTGCGACGCCTGCTCGCATGGCTCACGATCGCGGCCTTCGTCCTCACCTTCATGCCGGTGCCGCTCACCGCTCCGCAGGAGGACGAGGCCGTCCTCGAGATCCCGTCCGGAGAGCCGGCGAGGCCGCCCGCGGATCGCGCCCCGCTTCCCCGCGTGCCCGCACCGCACGGGCAGCCCGAGCCCGGCGGACCGGCGCTGCAGCCGGTCCACCACCTTCCCCCGCCGCCCCGCGCGGATGTCCGACGGAGGATCGCATGAGCGACCGCCTGAGCTGGGACCAGTACTTCCTCATGATCACGCGCCAGGTCGCGGAGCGCTCGACCTGCACCCGCGCGAAGGTCGGTGCAGTGATCGTCCGCGACCGAAGCATCCTCGCGACCGGCTACAACGGCTCGCCGGCCGGCATGCCGCACTGCCTCGACGTCGGCTGCCTCGTCTACAAGTCGGAGAATCCCAACGGCGAGGTGGTCGAGAACTGCTTCCGCACGATCCACGCCGAGATCAACGCGATCGCGCAGGCCGCGCGCAACGGCTCGGCGATCCGCGACGCGACCGCCTACATCACGCACTCGCCCTGCATCCACTGCCTGAAGACGCTCGTGAACACGGGCATCCGCACGATCTACTTCGAGAAGCCCTACAAGCTCGACACGCTCGAAGAGATCGTGCAGCACGCCGACGTGATCCTGCGCCAGGTCGAGATGCCCTGACGCCGGACGGGCCGTCTCCGCGCGGATCGGGCCTCTCAGGACCGCCGCACCGTGCGGGAGGCCGCGCCGCCGCGGCCCGACCGCGGCGCATCGGCGGTCGCCCCGCCGCGAGAAGGAGCAGCGGGCTTCGCGACCTTCCCCGCCTTCGCCCGACCCGAACTCGGCGCGGGCCGATCGCTCGCACCGGGACCGGAGCCGGGCGGCGCCGCGGCGGCCGGCCGGCGCGGCCGACGATCGCCTGCCCCGCGGCCGTCCGGCGCGATGCCGAGCAGCAACTCCCGCAGCGCGTCGGACGTCGGCGTCCCGCCGCGTTCGGCGAGTTCCATCGGCGTGCCCGTCGCGACGACCTCGCCGCCGCGGTCCCCGCCCTCGGGGCCGAGGTCGATCACGTGGTCGGCCGCCGCGATGAAGTCGAGGTGGTGCTCGACCACGAGCACCGTGTGTCCGCGTTCGACGAGCCCGTGCAGCACGTCGATCAGGCGCGCGACGTCGGAGAGGTGGAGCCCGGTCGTCGGCTCGTCGAACAGCAGGAAGCGCCGCTTGCCGGGGCCGCCCTCCTCGTCGCCGCCTTCCTCCTCGTCGACGAAGCTCGCGAGTTTCAACCGCTGCGCCTCGCCGCCCGAGAGCGTCGAGGTCGGCTGGCCGAGCGTCA
>JAFMJW010000206.1 GCA_017853315.1 Alphaproteobacteria bacterium | reverse complement strand
ACTAGCCTGAACTTCCTCGGCGTGAACGAGCGCGGCGTCGTGAGCCCCAACCCGGACAAGGGAACAACCCGCTTCGACCAGCACGCCGGGATCCAGGAGCTGTTCGTCGACCGTCACCTGCGCAACAAGTCGCAGGCCTACGACTTCGACAGCCTTCGCCTCGGCATCCAGCCCTTCATCACCGACTTCCGCGGCTTCCTGTACTTCGACGGGCAGCCCGGGGCGCGCCTGTTCGGCAACTTCTGGTCGAACCGGCTGCAGTACAACCTCGCCGCCTTCTGCCGGCTCGAGAAGGACACGAACTCCGGCCTGAACACCGTCTTCGACATGCGCGACGACCAGGTGTTCGCCGCCGACTTCTTCTACCAGGACTGGCTGACGAAGGGATTCACGCTCGAGGGGCTCGTGGTCTACAACCGCAACCGCGAGGGCGACGAAAACCCCCACTACGACGAGAACGGCTTCCTGAAGCGCCCGTCCCCGGTCGGCGACCAGCGCCCGAGCTCCTACGACGTCGTCTACCTCGGGACCGGCGGCGACGGACACGTCGGACGCCTGAACCTGACGACGAACCTCTTCCTCGCGACCGGCAGCGACTCCCACAACCCGATCGCCCAGCGCAGCGTCGGGATCCTCGCCTGGCTCGGGGCGCTCGAGGCCTCGATGGACTTCGACTGGATCCGCGCGAAGGCCTACGCCTACCACGCGAGCGGGGACGGAGATCCCTACGACGGCACGGCGACCGGCTTCGACGCGATCTTCGAGAACCCGAACTTCGCCGGCGCGGGCACGTCCTTCTGGGTACGACAGGGCCTGCCCTTCGTCGGCGGCGGGGGCGTCGGGCTGAAGGACCGGTTCTCGATCCTGCCCGATCTCCGGAGCTCCAAGCTCGAGGGCCAGTCGAACTTCGTGAACCCGGGCATCACCCTCGCGGGCGTCGGCGCCGATTTCGACGTCCTGCCGGAGCTCCGGATCGTCTCGAACGCGAACTGGATCGGCTTCGACAAGACCGAGACGCTGCAGACGCTGCGCCAGCAGCGCGCGGTGGCGCAGGACGTCGGCTGGGACCTCTCGGCCGGCGTGATCTACCGCCCGCTGTTCATCGACAACCTGGTCTTCCAGGTCTCCGGTGCCGTGCTCGTCCCCGCGCAGGGGCTGAAGGACATCTATGCCCACGACTACGGCGTCTTCTACTCCACCGTCTTCAACGCGATCCTGACCTACTGAGGGGCGCATGAGAGTGCCGCGCGGCAAACGGGGGCGACCGGGCCCCGGGCAGGGATCGACGTCGGTCGCGCTCGCGGTGCGCGCGTGCGCGCGGACCATCGCGTCGCTGGCGCTGCTCGTCGCCCTCGGCATCGCGCTGCGGGCGGTCGCCCCGCCGGTCGTCCTCGCGGAGGAGGGCGAGGAGGCGCGCGAGGTCGAGCCGCGCGACGATCCCCCCGCGCCGGCGAGCCAGACCCCCGAGCAGGCGAGCGCGAAGAGCGAGAGCTGCGTCGCCTGCCACGCGGAGAGCGATCGGGCGACGATGCACGCGAACGCGGCCGTCGTACTCGGCTGCACCGACTGTCACGGCGGTAACTCCCAGGTGGGCGTGCCGAAGGGTTGCGCCCGCCCCTGGGACGACGCGTGGCCGGCCGAGTGCCGCGAGGCGCTCGACGCCTCGCATGTCGCGCCGCGGTATCCCGAGCGGTGGGGCTGGCCGCGGTCGAAGATGCCCCCGCGCACCTACACGCTTCTGAACCGCGAGTCTCCCGACTTCGTGCGCTTCGTGAACCCCTCGGACCTGCGCGTCGCCGACAAGGCCTGCGGGGCCTGCCACTCCGAGACGGTCGAAGCGACGCGTCGCAGCCTCATGTCGACGACCGCCATGCTGTGGGGCGGCGCCGCTTACAACAACGGGATCCTGCCGTTCAAGCGCTACATCGTCGGCGAGGCCTACACGAGCGACGGCTCGGAGCCGGCGAGCATCCCCGGGCTTCCGGGCGACGACACGCCCGAGGCGCTCGCGCACGGCATCCTGCCGAAGCTCCTGCCGCTGCCGCGCTGGGAGACGATCCCGCCGGCCGACAACTTCCGCGTCTTCGAGCGCGGCGGCCGCTTCGTCCGCTCGCAGTTCCCCGAGATCGGCCTGCCCAACCCGGCCGAGGATCCCGGCCGGCCCGACAACAAGCAGTCGAACCGCGGGCCGGGAACCGGCTCCCGCATCAGCGTGCCGGTGCTGAACATCCACAAGACGCGGCTCAACGACCCGACGCTCTGGTTCATGGGCACCTCCGACCACCCGGGGGACTACCGCTCGTCGGGCTGCGCGGCGTGCCATACTCCCTACGCGAACGACCGCGAGTTGCGGCATTCGGGCCCGCTCGCCTCCTACGGCAACCAGGGGGAGACGGCGACGAAGGATCCCACGATCCCCCGTGGGGAGTCGGGTCACCCGATCCGCCACGAGTTCACCCGAGGCGTGCCGACCTCGCAGTGCATGATCTGCCACATGCACCAGCCCAACATGTTCGTGAACTCGTACCTCGGCTTCACGATGTGGGACTACGAGCCCGACGCGAAGCTCATGTGGCCCGCGAAGCAGGTGTTCCCGACCGAAGAGCAGAAGCACGACGCGGCCGAGCTCAACCCCGAGGGGGCCGCGGTCCGGGGCCTCTGGGGCGACCCGAAGTTCCTCGACCGGGTCTGGACCGACGTGAACCCGAAGGCGACCGAGACGCAGTTCGCCGACTACCACGGCCACGGCTGGAACTTCCGGGCCGTCTTCAAGCGGTCGAGGGACGGAACGCTGCTCGACGCGGCCGGCCGTCCGGTCTCCGACAAGGACCCCCGCAAGTTCGACAAGGCGGTCCACCTGCGCGACATCCACGCCGAGAAGGGGCTGCAGTGCGCCGACTGCCACTTCTCGCAGGACGCCCACGGTCGCGGGCACCTCGAGCAGGAGGTCGCCGCCGCCGTCGAGATCCGCTGCCAGGACTGCCACGGCACGGTGGACTCGCTCGCGACGCTGCGCACGTCGGGCCCGGCCGCGCAGCGACCGCCGGGATGCGCGAAGACGCGCGTCGGCGCGGTCGCCGAGGCGCCCTGCGGCCGCGACCTCTCCCTGCTGCGCAACCCCGACGGCCGCCTCCGCTTCGAGTGGCGCGACGGCAAGCTCTTCCAGCGCCCGATCATGGACTGGAAGAAGGAGGACTGCCTGCGCGTCGGCATGACCGCCGACTGCGAGTGGCAGGTGAAGCAGGTCCGCACCTCGGTCGACCCGTCGAGCGGCGACTACAACCCGCGCTCGGCCCGGGCGAAGAAGATGGCGAAGAGCACCTCGCAGGATTGGTCGAAGCTGCCGCCGCCCGGCGAGCGCGCCCACGACGACGACCAGATGACCTGCTTCGCCTGCCACTCCTCCTGGATGACCGGCTGCGCCGGGTGCCACCTGCCGGTCGAGGCGAACAAGCGCACGGAGCGGCATCACTACGAGGGCGGCGAGACGCGCAACTACGCGACCTACAACCCGCAGGTCGCCCGCGACGACTTCTACATCCTGGGGCACCACGGCCAGGTGAAGGACGGCGTGATCGCGCCGGTGCGCTCGTCGTCGGCGCTCGTGCTCTCCTCGACCGACATCAACCGCAACCGCATCTACGTCCAGCAGGGTCCGACTTCGGCGGCCGGCTTCAGCGCGCAGGCGTTCGCCCCGCACTTCCCCCACACCGTGCGCACGACCGAGACCAAGGGCTGCGCCGACTGCCACCTCTCCGAGGACGGCGACAACAACGCGATCATGGCGCAGGTGCTGGGGCTCGGGACCAACTTCGTGAACTTCCTCGGCCTCGACGCCTGGGTCGGCACCGGCTCCTCGGTGGAGGGCATCCAGGTGACCGAGTGGGACGAGCCGCAGGCCGTGATCGGGAGCCACCTGCACCGCTACGCGTATCCCGACTGGTGGCGGGAGCACGTCGAGCGCGGCCGCGAGCTGCGGGGCCGCGAGACCGACGGCGGGAAGTACAGCCACCACGCGGGCGGGCCGGTCCGCTGTCTCCAGGTGCGCGGCGAGTACCTCTACGCCGCCGAGGGCGAGCACGGCACGGTCGTCTACGACGTCGCGAACATCGCGAACAAGAACTTCTCGGAGCGGATCGTCTCGGCGCCCTTCTCGCCGGCCGGGCAGGACATCCGCATCGAGAGCCGCGACGCGACCTGCGTCGTCCTGCCGACGACGCAGCCGATCCGGCCCGACCGCAACGCCCCGGCCGACCCCGCGCGCGACCGGCTCATCCACGAGACCAACCTCGAGCAGCGCATGCACCCGGTCTACCGCTACGCGGCGATCACCGACGCGGTCGAAGGGCTCATCCTGGCCGACGTCACCACGATGGGCGACTTCGAGCCGCGCAACAACTTCCTGCACCGCGACGTCGCCTGGAACCCCGACGGGCTCCTCGACGGCGCGCGTCACGCGGCGTTCGCCGGGCACGTCCTGTACGTCGTCGCCGACCGCGGTATCGTGGTGGTCGACCTCGACGAACCGACCCACCCGGTCCACCGGGCGACGATCCCGATGGCGGGCGTGCAGGGCGTCATGGTGCAGTTCCGCTACCTCTTCGCGGTCGACGGCAGCGGGCTCCGGGTCGTGGACGTGACCGAGCCGTTTCGGCCGCGGGTGGTGGAGGGAGCGTTCGTGCCGATCGCGAACGCGAACCGGGTGTTCGTCTCGCGGACCTACGCCTACGTGGCCGCGGGCCCGGCCGGGATCGTGATCGTGGACGTCGAGCGCCCCGAGCACCCGCGCGAGGTGTCGCGCTTCGACGGTGGTGGCAGGATCCGGGACGCGCGCGACGTGGTGGTCGCGTCGACGAACGCGTCGCTCTTCGCCTACGTCGCCAACGGGGACGGCGGTCTCGCGGTGGTGCAGTTGATCTCGCCCGAGACGCAGCCGAAGTTCTACGGGTTCAGTCCGGCGCCGCGTCCCGAGCTGATCGCGTGGCGCGGCACCGACGGGCCTGCGCTCGCGCTCTCGCGTCCGCTCGAGCGCGACCGCGCGGTCGACGAGACCGGCGGGCAGATCGCGATCTTCGGGCGCGTGGGATCGAGGCCGTTCCACGAGGACGAGATGCGGCGGTTCTACCTCGACGGAGAGGGGAAGCCGTGGTTCGTGTCGGGGCACTGAGGGGGGGCGGGGCGGTAGGTGCGCCGTGTGGCGGAAGTCGGGCCGCAGGGGTGAGGGAATGGCGGCCACCCGACAGGCCGAAGCGGGTGGTCCGTCTTGGTCAGCGTAGCCGACAAGATTGCGGTCTTGCGGCCGGCTCGCCGGGCGGTCTAGCCTCTCGCGAAGCGGGTTCTCTCCGCGAGGTTCTGTCTGGAGGCGAAGCTAATGAGACTCCGACCGATGTACATCGCCGCACTTGCGGTCGTCCTTACCCTCGTGGCGCCCCGGGGTGCCGAGGCGGGGTGCAACGTCATCCCCGCGGCAAGCCGGACGTTTCGCGGAGCCCTCGGGCGTCTGAGCCAGCCATACGCGAGCCCGGGGGACTGGGTGGAGGTGAGCCTTGACGGGCGATGCGATGGCGGAGTGGATCAGCCGGTTGCGGCGTCGCCCGGGTTCTCGGGGGCGGCGGAAGATCAGGTAGTGACGATCGCGTTCCGGCCGCCGCGCGGGCCGAAGAGTCTCGTGGTGCTGGCGAAGGACTGCGGGCCGATCGAGGGGCAATTCGCGTCGTGCACGGGCGTCACCGCGCGCTGCATCCAGGACCCCAACGGACTGCTGCGTGCGAATCAGAGGACGCTAGGCTTCCGGTTTCCGGATACCGACGCCATGGTGGGCGAAAGTGACGACGACCTGACGCTCACGGGTCCGGCCGCGGTGGCGGTGACGCAGGTGGGTGAGCCGATCGCATGCGACGTGGCGCTGTCGGGGTGTTCGCGTCGCAAGGGGTTGCTCGCCTGCGTTGATACGCTG
>JAFMJW010000205.1 GCA_017853315.1 Alphaproteobacteria bacterium | reverse complement strand
CGTCGGGCCCGAGCCGGATCACCCGCTCGACGAGGGTGCGCGTGTGCAGGACCAGCGCCCGGTGCGAGATCACGGCACCCTTCGGCCGCCCGGTCGTGCCGGAGGTGTAGAGCACCATCGCGGGCGAGGCGGGGTCGATCGGCGGGCGCGAGGGCGTGCCGCTTCCCGCGAGTCCCTCGATCGCGACCGCCTCGACCGGATGGCGAGCCGCGCCGGTCGCGGCCCGGGCGAGCGCCGCGTGGGCCGCGTCGTGCAGCAGCACGCGACAACGCGCGTGGTCGAGTCGCGGCGCGATCTCGAGCGCGCCCGACACCGTCGGGATCGGGACCACGGTCGCGCCGGCCGACACGATCGCGAACCACGAGGCGACGACCCGCTCGCCGTTGCCGGCGAGCAGCGCCACGCGGTCGCCCGGCTGGACGCCGCGATCCTCGAGCGCGGCGGTGGCCGCGTCGACCCGCGACGCGAGCTCGGCGAAGCCGACCCGCGAGACGCCCGCGGGCTCGCGCACGACGAGCGCCGTCGCCGCGGGGGCGCGCTCCGCGGCCCGGCGCAGGCGCGCCGGAACCGTCTCGTCGGCAGCGACGCTCAGGTGCGCTCCCGCACGAAGGCGCCGATTCGCTCGATCGCCTCGCGGCCCTCCGGGAGGATCGCTGCGAAGGCCTGGAAGACGTGCACCATGTCGTCCCAGACGTCGAGCTCGACCTCGACGCCGGCCGCGCGCGCGCGGTCTGCGAGCCGGGTCGAGTCGTCGAGCAGGACCTCGGCGGTCCCGACCTGGACCAGCAGCGGCGGCAGGCCTGCGAGCTCCGCGTGCACGGGCGAGGCGAGCGGGGTGCTCGCGGGCAGCCCGCCCAGGTACATCGCGGCCATCTCTCGCAGGCCCTCGGGGCGCACCATCGGGTCCCGGTGGTCGTGTGTGTCCATCGAGCCGCCTTCGCAGGCGAGGTCGGTCCACGGCGACAGGCAGACGCCGGCCGCGGGCAGCGCGTCGCCGGCGTCGCGCAGCGCGACGAGCGTCGCGACGGTGAGGCCGCCGCCCGCCGAGTCGCCGGCGATCGCGACGCGCCGCGGGTCGAGCCCCTGCTCGACGAGCCAGCGGAACGCGCGCACCGCGTCGTCGACCGCGGCCGGGTGGGGATGCTCGGGGGCGAGCCGGTAGTCGACGACGAGCACGCGCGCGCCGGTCGCGCGCGAGAGCCGGGCCGCGAGGTCGCGGTGGGTCGCGATCGACCCGATCACGTAGCCGCCGCCGTGGAGGTAGAGCAGCGCGCGCCCCGGGTCGGCGCCCTCGGCCACGACCCACTCGGCGGGAACCCCGTCGGCCGAGACCGGCTCGCTCGAGACGTCCGCCGGCAGCGGGGCCGCCGTCATGCGCTCCAGTCCCGCGCGTCGCTCGGCGACGTCCCCGCCCACGACCGGCGGCTGCGAGCGCAGCATCTGCACCACGAGATCGAGTTCCGGACTCGGCATCGGATTCCTCCCGTCAGCGACCGGCGCGCCCGCGGGCGCGCGGCCGGTCCGCCGCGGCCGACGGGGCCCGCGGGCCCCTCGCCGGCCGCGACGCCGTCTCGCGCAGGTCGAGGTCGATGCCCATCGGGGCATGGTCCGACCCGCGCACGTGGTCGTGGATGAACGCCCGCCGCACCCGCGGCAGCAGGTCGTGGGTGACGAAGGCGTGGTCGATCCGCCAGCCGATGTTCTTCTCGCGCACGCCGAAGCGGTTGCTCCACCAGGTGTACTGTACGCGCTCGGGCTCGAGTGCGCGGTAGGCGTCGGCCCAGCCGCGCCCGAGGCAGCGCGCGAGCGTCTCGCGCTCCTCGGGCAGGAAGCCGCTCGTCTTCTCGTTGCCCTTGGGGCGGGCGAGGTCGATCGGCTCGGGCGCGACGTTCACGTCGCCGAGGAGCGCGATCGGCTTGCCCTCGCGCCGGCGCACGCGGTCGAGGAAGTCGAACACGTGCTCGGTGAAGGCGAGCTTGTAGGGCACGCGGGAGTTGTCGCGCTCGTTGCCGCTGCCCTTGGGGAAGTAGACCGAGGCGACCTGGAGTTCCTCGAACTCCGCGAGCAGGAAGCGCCCCTCGCGGTCGAAGGACTCCTCGCCGAGCGAGTCGACCCGTCGCAGCGGCGGCTTGCGCGAGAGCAGGGCCACGCCGCTGTAGCCCTTCTTCGAGCGCGCGGTCACCCAGGAGGCGTGGCGGAAGCGCTTCTGGCTCGAGAGCTCGGGCGGGAGGTCGGCCGGCTCGCAGCGCACTTCCTGCAGGGCGACGACGTCGGCGCCGCAGTCCGCGAGCCAGTCGAGAAAGCCCTTGCGCACGCAGGAACGGATCCCGTTCACGTTCCAGGTGACGATGCGAAACGGCATGGCGGGGTAGGTAGCGCCGTGCGGAGGCGCCGTCACCCGTGCAGGTGGCGGCTCGTGCCGTGCCCGTCCGCGTGCCGGTGGATCCCGGGCGCGGCGGCGTGGGCGTGCCGGATCGCCGGGCCCTCGGCCGGCGACTCGACCAGGCGGGCGAGCCAGTTGCGGAGCCCGCTGCGCCAGACGCTGCGCGCGAGCAGCACGCAGAGCGCGACGACCGACGCGGTCGCGACGGCGTTCGCGGACGGCTGGTCGACGATCGGGTCCCCGCTGCGGGTGAGGAGGCCGACCCGGCCGGCGGCGAGCGACCACGCGACCGCGACGCCGACCATCGCCGCGATCGTGGCGCGGAGCGTGTCCCTGCCGAAACGGTCTCGCACCCAGCGGCAGCCCGCGAGCCCGATCGAGGGTCCGAGGAGCAGGGCCGCGAGGGCCGCCGCGCGGGGCCAGCCGTCGTGGACGAGCACGGCGGCGAGCGGCGTCACGGCGACCGCGCCGAGCCACGACGCGACGGCGGCCGCCGCGACCAGCCAGGCGATCGTGGTGGAGAGCGGGGAGCGGTCGAAGCCCTCGGCCGGGAGCGCGAGCTCGACGTAGCAGGCCGCCAGCATCCCGACGATCGTCCACGCGCCGACGTGGGCGACGAGCTCGTCGAGAGTCGCGAGGAAGCGCACGGCGAAGTTCGTCGGGCGGTGCGCGTGGTCGCCTGCGAATTCCGTCCCCCCCGGGGCGCCCCGTGCCGTGGTTTCCGCGTCGCCCGCATCGCCTGCCGAGGCGACGCCCGGCGCTCGCTCCGCTGCCCTCGCGGCCGCCCACCCGGCGGCGAGACCGAGCAGCATCGTCCCGAGCAGCCGCACGAGCGACCAGCGCAGGCCGAGCATCGAAGCGCTCACCAGCAACGTCTCGAGTCCGAGCCCCCGGACGGAAGTCGCGAACGCGACCGCGCGAGCGACGCCGCCGGTGCCGACCCGGAGTTCGTCGGCGCGGGCCAGGGCACGCGGTGCGGCGGCAGGTTCCCGCGCGGCGAGCGCGACGCCGTGGGCCGCCTCGTCCGCGGACGATCTCGAGGTCGACGCCCGGCGCTCCGGCCGCAGCGCGTCGAGCAGCGCCTGCAGGGCCGCGCTCGCGACGAGACCCGCGAGCAGCGGTGGGCCGATGCCGAGCGCGAGTCGCGCCATCGCCGCGGCGAGCCGGGCCGGGACCTCGGCCCCGGCATGCGCCTCGACCCCGGACTCCGTCTGCGCGAGCGAGAGCAGGATCGCGGCGGCGATCGCGACCAGGTCGAGCGCGCGAGAGAGCGGGGAGGGGGCCGGGTCGGCGGGCCAGTCGTGCGCGATCACGTGGAGGAGCACGCCCGCGATCGCGGCCGTGATCCACGGCTCGAGCGCGCCCGTGAACGACTCGGGCACGAGGCTCGCCGCGAGCATGCCGGCCGCGATCGCGACCGCGAGGAAGGCCGCGCGCACGAGGGCCGCGCGCGTGCTGCGCTGCGAGGCGAAGGCGACGACGAAGATCGCGACGACCGGGATCGTGTGCGCGGCGACCGAGAGCGCGATCTCGGTGCGCGCCCACGCGGACGGGAGCGCGCCGATGCCGAGCCCGTCGCCGAAGTTGTGGAGCAGGAGCCCGAGGTAGCCGATCTCGAGTCCGGGCGCGTGGTCGTCGGCGTGCTCGCCGTGGAGGTGGCCGTGTCCGTGGCGCGAGTGCGCGAGGCGCTCCAGCAGCGCGGGCAACGCGAGCGAGGCCCCGAACACGACGAGCGCAGGGAAGCCGACCGCGGCCACGGCCTCGGGCAGCAGGTGCGCGAACACCACCAGGGCCGCCGCCGCGAAGGCGAAGGTGCGCACCGGACCGACCGTCCCGTGGAAGGTCTCCGGTGCGAGTCCCAGCGCGGCGCCGATCGCGACCGACGCCAGGACGATGACGAGAGGGAGGAGGATGACGCCCTCTCAGTCGTCGCGGTGGACCGTGTCGGGGGAGAAGGCGGGCAGGCACACGGCCACGTACTCGGCACCGCCGGGCTCCGGGCTCGAGTAGCGGACCCACTCGCCCGGGTGCGCGACGACGGCCTGTCCCGCGCGGACGTCCATGGCGCCGTCGGCGTGCTCGACCCGCAGCAGGCCGCGGAGCACGACCGTGAACTCGGTGAACGCGGGTCGCTGGCCCGGCTCGACCCAGCCCTCGGGCGACACCATGCGGGCGACGCTCACGCCGGCGTCGCCGGTGTTCACGCGACCGACGTACTCCTCGATCCGCTTGGGCTTGTTGCCCGCGGCGGCGATGACGGTGGGGCCCTCGACCAGCTTCGGCATCCCGGGACGGTCGCATGCGGGCGACGCGTCCGTCCAGCGAGGCCCGCCGGGCGGCGACCGCGCTGCGGTGCGAGGGGGCCGCTCAGGCGCGGGTGAGCGGCAGGACCCAGATCCAGACGAGCAGGACGAAGGCCGCGGAGCCCGAGATCACGAGCAGGTGGAAGACCTCGTGGTAGCCGAAGACGTGCGGCACGGGGTCCGGGCGCTCGGTCGCGTAGACGATCGCTCCCACCGAGTAGAGGAGCCCGCCGGCGATCAGGGTGGCGAGCGCGCCCGCCTCCATCGTCCCGACGAGCGTCGGCATTGCGGCGAGCCCGATCCAGCCGGTCGCGAGGTAGAGGACGGCGCGCATGGCCGAGGACCGCCGGGCGGTGTTGATCGAGAGGACGCCGCCCGCGATCGCGCACGTCCAGACCGCGGCGAGCATGAGCAGGCGCTCGCGCCCGGCGAGCAGGTTCACGCACAGCGGCGTGTAGGTGCCGGCGATGAGCACGTAGATGCTCGCGTGGTCGAGGCTCTGGATGCGGCGCTCCTGCTCGGGCGTCCAGTCGACCAGGTGGTAGGTCGCGCTCACCGAGTAGAGCCAGATCATCGCGACGCCGAAGACCGCGACCGAGAGTGCTCGCGGGCCCTCGCCGCAGCGCTGCCAGAGCTCCCAGGCGAGCGCGATCGCGAAGCCCGCCGCGAAGCCGTGCGACCAGCCGCGGAGGAGGGGCTTCACCGGGGTGTCGGCGGGCGCGGTCGGGGCGAAGGGCGTCGGTTCCACCGGGCCTTCGTATCCCGGGCGGGCGGTCGTGGGCAACGTCGTTCCTTCGACGTCCGTCGAGAGGAGGGCGCCGCTGTCTCGCTCCGGGTGCTGCGGGAGGCAGTCGAATCGATTCACCTGCCCCCGCCCGACTCCGGAGGCGGTCGTCCTCGATCTCGGCGAGGAAGGGGCGCGCGGCCTACCCGCCTCGCAGCCGAGTCCGGCCCGCCTCGGTGAGGCGGTAGCGCTGCTTCGAGCTCCGCGGCTTGCCGGGAATGGTCATCTCGAGGAGTCCGGCTTCGAGCAGCGGGGCGAGGACTTGGTCCCGGAACTTGGTCCGGTCGGTTCGTCCCGAAGGTACCATGAGGTCTGCCAGCGATCGCGAAATAGCAGCAAGTTCAAGCACTTGAACTTGGTGCCGACTTAGTGCCGACTTGGTGCCACCCAGGTGTCGGGCAGGCACCAAGTCCGTTGCCCCGGTGACGATCTCGGCCCTGAACGTCACCGTGACCGCGCCGGCCTCGTCGACGAACTCCGGGTCGGGAATGCCGTG
>JAFMJW010000003.1 GCA_017853315.1 Alphaproteobacteria bacterium | reverse complement strand
CGCAACGCGCCCGCCGTCCACTGAGACCCGCGCGCCGGGCCGCGGCACGACTGCCTCGGTCCTCCACGCCGCCCTTTCGATCGCATCTCGAGGAGGCACTTCGTTGACCACCACCCCCGAGAAGGTCGCCCCGGCCACCGCAGAGACCTTCTTCTTCGACCGCTTCGGCCTCGACGCCCGGGCCCTCGAATCGACGCTCGGCGCGGCTCTCGCCCGCCGCGCCGACTTCGCCGACCTCTACTTCGAGCACCGATCGAGCGACTCGGTCTCCCTCGACGAAGGGCTCGTGAAGAAGGCGAACCAGTCCGTCTCGCAGGGCGCCGGGGTGCGCGTGCTCGCCGGCGAGAAGACCGGGTACGCCTACTCGGACGAGGTGAGCCTCGACCAGCTGCGGGTCGCCGCCCGCCACGCGGGAGCGATCGCGGCCGCGGGCGGCGAGTCGCGCGCCGTCGGACTCGCACGTCCGGGGCGCCCGGATCGGGATCTCTACCCCGTCCCCGGGGACGGGGTCCGTCGCCCGCTGCCCGAGCGCGTGGCGCTCCTCGAGCGGATCGACCGCGAGGCCCGCGCCTTCGACCCGAGGATCCGCAACGTGATGGCCTCGATCGGCACCGAGCAGAAGCTGGTCCTCGTGGCGAACTCCGAGGGCGAACTGGTCGCGGACGTGCAGCCGCTGCTGCGCGTGAACGTCGCCTGCATCGCCGAGGACGGCGACCGCCGCCAGCAGGGCAGCGCCGGCGGCGGCGGAAGGCATGCCTTCGCCTGGCTGGTCGACGACGAGGAGCGCGCGCTCCGCTTCGCCCGCGAGGCCGCACGGCAGGCGATCGTGAATCTCGACGCGGTCGACGCCCCGGCCGGGCCGATGACCGTCGTCCTGGGAGCCGGATGGCCCGGAATCCTCCTCCACGAAGCCGTCGGGCACGGCCTCGAGGGCGACTTCAACCGCAAGGGCACGTCCGCGTTCGCGAAGCTCATGGGAGAGCGCGTCGCCTCGGAGCTCTGCACCGTGGTCGACGACGGCACGATCGCGTCGCGCCGCGGCTCGCTCAACGTCGACGACGAGGGCACGCCGACCCGCCGCAACGTCCTGATCGAGAAGGGCCGGCTCGTGGGCTACCTCCACGACCGGCTGAACGCGCGCCTGATGGGCGTGCCCGCGACCGGCAACGGCCGCCGCGAGAGCTTCATGCACTACCCGCTGCCGCGAATGACCAACACCTTCATGCTCGCCGGCACGGACGCACCCGAGGACGTGATCCGCTCGGTCGACCGCGGACTCTATGCCGTCGCCTTCGGCGGCGGACAGGTCGACATCACCAACGGCAAGTTCGTCTTCTCGGCGAGCGAGGCCTACCTTCTCGAGGGCGGGAAGATCGGCCGTCCCGTGAAGGGCGCGACGCTGATCGGCAACGGGCCCGACGTGCTCACCCGGATCAGCCGGGTCGGCGCCGACCTCCGCCTCGACGACGGGATCGGCACCTGCGGCAAGGACGGGCAGTCGGTGCCCGTCGGGGTGGGCCAGCCCACGCTGCGGATCGACGGCATCACGGTGGGAGGGACGCGCGCTTGAGCACCCGGGAAGACGGGGCCGCGCTCGTCGAGCGCGCGATCGAGGCGGCGCGGCGCGCGGGGGCGACCGACTGCGACGCGGTCTTCGTCGAGGGCGAGTCGTCGACCGCGAGCGTCCGGCTGCGCGAGGTCGAGAACGTGGTCCTGTCGAGGGAGCGACGCCTCGGGCTGCGCTGCTTCGTCGACCACCGCTCCGCCGCGGCCTCGACCGCGGACCTCGACGGCGACGCCGTCGGGCGCTTCGCCGCCGACGTCGTCGGGATGGCGCGCATCGTGGCCCCGGACCCGGTCTCCGCGCTGGCCGACGCGTCCCTGCTCGCGCGCGACGTGCCCGACCTCGGGCTCGACGACCCCGCCGGCCTCGCCACCTCGCCCGAGGAGCGCGTCGAGCTCGCGCGGCTCTGCGAGGCGGCCGCACTCGACGCGGACCCGCGCATCGTGAACTCGGACGGGGCCGGCTTCTCCGCGCGCTCGTCGAGAGTCGCCTACGCGTCGAGCCGCGGCTTCGCCGGCGAGTACCGCGGCACGGGCTACACGCTCTGGGCGGCCCCGGTCGCGGGCGCCGACGGCGCGATGCAGTCCGGCTCCTGGTTCGACACGCGGCGCTCGCTCGCACGCCTGGAGGATCCCGGGTCGATCGGGCGAATCGCAGCAGAGCGCGCGCTCCGGCGGCTCGGCGCACGTCCGGTCCCGACCCAGGAGGCGACGGTCGTGTTCGACCCGCAGACGGCGGCGAGCCTGGTCGGCCACGTCGCCTCGGCGGTGTGCGGCGGCGCCCTCTACCGGCGCACCTCGTTCCTGCTCGATCGCCTGGGCGAGGCCGTCGCCTCGCCGCTGGTGACCCTGGTCGACGACGGACGCCTTCCCGGCGGCCTCGCTTCGCGGCCCTTCGACGGCGAGGGCGTCGCCACCCGGCGCACGGTGGTCGTCGAGGCGGGCGTGCTGCGAAGCTACCTGCTCGACACCTACGCCGCGTCCCGCCTCGGACTCGCCACCACGGGAAGCGCCGCGCGCTCGGTCGGCGACGTTCCAGGCGCCTCGCCGACGAACTTCCACCTCCAGGCCGGCACGACGCCTCCCGCGGAGATCCTGCGCTCGGTCGACCGCGGCCTCTGGGTGACCTCGCTCTCGGGCTTCGGCGTGAACCCGGTGACCGGCGACTACTCGCGCGGCGCATCGGGCCTCTGGATCGAGCGCGGCGAGGTCGTCCACCCGGTCGAGGAAGTCACGATCGCAGGCAACCTGCTCGACATGCTGCGAGGCATCGAGATGGTCGGCGACGACCTCGCACCGCGCACGAGCGTCGCAGCGCCGACCGTCCGGATCGGCCGCATGACGATCGCGGGGCGATGAGCAGGGCGACGGGCGGCGCGACCGCGCGGGCCGGACGCGCGGCATGAAGCTCCACGACCTGCCGACCCCGGCGCTCGTGGTGGAGCGACCGGCCCTCGAGCACAACCTCGACACGATGTCCCGGGCGCTTCCCGGCACACGGCTCCGGCCCCACGTGAAGGCCCACAAGTGCACGGCGCTCGCACGCCTGCAGGCGGCACGCGGCCACGCGGGCTTCACCTGCGCGACCGTCCGCGAGATGGAAGGCATGGCGCGCGCGGGCCTCGGCGACGATCTCCTGCTCGCGAACGAGGTCCTCGACGCGCGACGGCTCGGTGCGCTCGACGCGCGCGTGACCGTCGCCGTCGACTCCCCGGAGACGATCGCGGCCGCGGCCGAAGGCGGCGTCCGCGAGGTGCTGGTCGACGTGAACGTCGGCCTCCCGCGCTGCGGCTGTGCTCCCGGCGACGCCGGCCGGATCGCCGACCTCGCCCGGAGAGCGGGCCTCCTCGTGCGCGGCGTCATGGGATACGAGGGCCACGTCGTCGGCCTGGGGGATCCCGAGGCGCGGCGCGCCGGAGTCGAGACCTCGATGCGATCGCTCGTCGAGGCCCACGCGCAGGTCGGCGGACCGGTCGTCTCCGCCGGCGGCACGGGGACCTGGGACCTCCACCGCGACGCGACCGAGATCCAGGCCGGCTCCTACGCGCTCATGGACACGGCCTACGACGTGCTCGGCCTGCCCTTCCGTCCCGCGCTCTTCCTCCTCTCCACGGTGATCTCGACGTCGCCCGGCTGGGCGGTCGCGGACGCGGGACTGAAGGCGCTCGGCATGGATCACGGCCCGCCCTCGATCGACGGGTGCAAGGTGTGGTTCTGCTCCGACGAGCACGTGACCTTCGCAGGGGGTGCAGGGACCAAACCGCCGCGGGTGGGCGAGCGAATCCGCCTGCGACCGGCCCACGTCGATCCGACCGTCGCCTACCACGAGAGACTGCACCTGGTGGACGGCGACGACGTGCTCGAGTCCTGGGAAGTCGATCTGCGGGGCTGGTGAGCCCCGTGCTAGGGTCCGGGGGTCGCGTCCGCCCGGCCGCGATACCGCCCGAGATGAGACCGACCCCCGAATCCTGGGGCGGGGGACCGACCACCCGCACCGCGCCGCCCCTGGCCCCCGACGAGGGAGCCGAGCTGGTGCCCGAGTCCGGCATCTCGACCCGCCCGAGCCGCAGCCTCGCCCTGCTCGCCGCCTTCTTCGCGCTCGCGGCGCTGGGGCTCATGTTCTTCTACAGCGACGGCAAGGCCCTGCTCGAGGCCGCCCGCAACGTGTCGTGGCTGCGCCTGCTCCTCCCGATCGGCCTGACGCTCCTCTCCTACGTCCTCATGGCGCTCTCCTACGAGGGCATCGCGCGAGCGGCCGGCACCCCGATCGGGCTCTGGCCGATGCTGCGAATCACCTTCGTTTCGAACACCGTGAACTACCTCGTCGCGACGGGCGGCCTCTCCGGCTTCGCGTTCCGCATGTACTTCTTCACCCAGCACGGAATCCCCATGGGGAACGCGGTCACGATCTCCTTCGTCCAGGGACTGCTGACGAACCTGACGCTGCTCGTCTTCCTCGCGATGGGCTTCTACTTCCTGATCGCCCATGCCTCGCTCGGCACGGCAGCGCTGGCGACGGCCGCGACGATGCTCGGAGCCTTCGTGCTCCTCACCGTCCTCTGCCTCGTGCTCCTGGTCCGGCCGCAGGCCCGGCGGCGCTTCCTCGTCCGCTCGGTCGTGGCGGGCCACCGGCTCGCGCGGCGCTTCCTGCCGAGCCACCGCCTTCCGCGACGGATCCACCTCTGGCGGGTGGCCCACAACGTGAACTCCGGGCTCGACTTCATGCTGTCGCGCTGGCGCTCGATGCTCGGCCCCGCCGGCTGGATCGTGCTCGACTGGCTCGCGACGCTCGGCGTGCTCAAGGCCTCGTTCTGGTGCGCGGGGCGGTCGCTGCCCTTCGGCGAGGTCGCGGTGGGCTTCGCGATCGGCATGCTCGCGTCGCTGGTGTCGCTGGCGCCGGGGGGGATCGGCATCCTCGAGGGCTCGATGACCGGGGTCTTCGTGACGCTCGGGATCCCGCTCGAGACCGCGGTGGTCGCGGTGCTGATCTTCCGGTTCGCGTACTACGCCGTGCCCTTCCTCGTGAGCCTCGCGTTCTTCCGCGGCATGTTGCGGGCCTCGGGCGTCCCCGTCCCTTCTCCGTGAGGCGCTTGCACTGCGTGCGGCGATCGCGGACAACCCGCGGGTGACCGCTTCCGGCCCCGTCCTCGCCGCACTCGACTTCGGCACCGGCGGCGGGAAGTGCATGCTGGTCGACGCGACCGGCCGCTGCCTGGCCGTCGCGCGGGAGCCCTGGGGCTACCGCGAGGAGCCGGTCGACCCCCCGGGGTTCACGCGCGGCTACTCCTTCGACCCGGAAGCCTTCTGGGAGGCGCTGGGGCGCTGCACGCGAGCGGCGCTCGCGGCCGCGGGGATTCCCGCCGAGGCGATCGTCGGCGTCTCCGCCACGGCGCAGCGACTCGGCAGCGTGTTCCTCGACGAGCGAGGGCGCGAAATCTACGCCGGCCCCAACATGGACGGCCGCGGCTTCGACGGCGCGATGAAGATCATGGGGACGCTCGGGCTCGATCGCGCGGTCGCGATCGGCGGACACTGGCCGCCCTTCGTCTCGAGCCTCGCCCGCCTCCTCGTCCACCGCGCGCGCGACGGCACCCCGCCGGTCGCGAAGATGCTGACGCTCAGCGACTGGATCGGCTGGCGCCTCTCGGGCGAACTCTTCTCCGAGCCCTCGAACGCCTGCGAGACGATGCTGCTCGACTTCCCGACGCGCGCCTGGAGCCGCGAGGTGCAGGCCGCCTTCGAGGTCGACCCGAGCCTCCTGCCGCCGATCGTCGAGCCCGCGACCCGGGTCGGCCGGGTGACCGCCGCCGCGGCCCGGACCACCGGCCTTCGCGAGGGCACGCCGGTCTTCGCCGGCGGCGGCGACACCCAGTGCGCGCTGCTCGGGTCGGACGTCGTCGCCCCGGGCCGGGCGGGTGCGGTGCTGGGCACGACGACGCCCGTCATGAGCGTCCTCGCCGAGCCCACGATCGACCCCGCCGGGCGACTCTGGAGCGGCTGCCACGTCCTGCCCGGGCGCTTCACCCTCGAGAGCAACTCGGGCGACACCGGCATCACCTGGGAGTGGCTGCTCGAGCTCGTGGGACTGCGCGACCCGTCGGCGTTCGAGACCGCCGAGGCCGAGATCGCGCTCCTGCCCGGCGACCCGCAGCCGGCGTTCGGGGTGGTCGGCCCGCAGGTCTTCGACCTGTTGTCCTTCAACCCGAACCAGGCCTTCGGTTTCCTGCTCCGCATGCCGCCGTTCACGCCGCGGCCGGGCCGCGCGACGCTGCTGCGCTCCTTCCAGGAGAACGTCGTGTGCGCGGTGCGGGCGAACCTCGAGCAGGTCGAGTCGCTCCTCGGCGCTCCGGTCGAGTCGCTCACGATCTCGGGCGGGATGACGCGGAGCCCCGGGCTGCTCGCGGCCTTCGCGCGCATCCTCCACCGCCCGATCCTGGTCTCCGAGGAGCCCAACGCGACCGCGCTGGGGGCCGCGGTGCTCGCGGCCGCGGGCGCGGGCCTCCACCCGTCGATCTCCGCCGCGGCCGACGCGATGGTGCGGCTGCGCCCGCTGCCTCCCGACGATCGCGCGCGCGACGCGTGGGACGCGCACTACGCGCGCTGGCGGGAACTCTACGACCAGATGCGGGCGACGACGCTCTAGGCGCGCGCCCTGCGGCGCTGCGGGCTCGCCGCCTCGCCCGCGACCGGTCGCGCGCTTCGCGCGCGCTCCAGCCGGGTCGCCCGCCGCAGCGCCAGGACCTCGCCGTCGGTCAACTCGCGGACTTCCCCCGCGCGCAGCGAGCCGAGGCGCAGCGTCCCGATCGCCTCCCGAGAGAGCCGGTCGACCGGGGTCCCGATCGCCTCGCACATGCGGCGCACGAGCCGGTTGCGCCCCTCGCGCACCGTGATGCGGAGCCGCATCTTGCGGTCGAGCCGTCGCTCGACGACCACCTCCGCCGGCGCGGTCGGGCCGTCGGCGAGGCGCACCCCGCGCCGCAGGCGAGCGAGCGCCTCCTCGTCGGGAAGACCACGCACCTTCACGCGGTACACCTTCTCGACGCCGTAGCGCGGGTGGGTGAGACGCTGCGCCAGGTCCCCGTCGTTGGTCAGCAGCACGAGCCCGCTCGACTCCCAGTCGAGCCGCCCCACCGGGAAGACGTGCTCGCGCATCTCGCGCACCACGTCGCCGATCGAGGGCCGTCCCTCGGGATCGGCCATCGAGCAGACCATGCCGACGGGCTTGTGGAAGGCGAGGTAGCGGAGTCGCCCCGGCCGCACCGGGCGGCCGTCGATCGTGACGCGGTCGCGGGTCGGGTCAGCCTTCGTCCCCAGCTCCCGGACCGTCTTCCCGTTCACCTGGACCCGCCCCTCCCGGATCAGGTCCTCCGCCGCCCTGCGCGAGGCGATCCCCGACTGGCTCAGCAGCTTCTGCAGCCTCTCCGTCTTCTCCGCCATCGTCGCCGGCCTCCTCCCCGGATTCCTCGGCCGCCTCGACGAGCTCGGCCAGCGCCATCGGGTCGGGCAGCGGCGGCAGCTCGGTCAGGTCGCGCAGGCTGAAGAGATCGAGGAACTCCTCGGTCGTGCCGTACTCGACCGGCCGCCCCGGCGTCGGCCTGCGGCCGCACACGCGCACGAGCGAGCGCGCGAGCAGTGCGTTCAGAACCGCGTCGCAGTTCACGCCGCGCACCGCCTCGATCTCGCCGCGGGTCACCGGCTGCCGGTAGGCGATCACCGCGACCGTCTCGAGCATCGCGCGCGAAAGCCGCGGCGGCTTGTCGGTGAAGAACCGCCGCACCCAGGCCGCGCACTCGGGCGCCGAGCGCAGCTGCCAGCCGCCCGCGCTCTCGAGCAGCCGAAGTCCCCGCCCGTCCTCGGCGAGACGGCGCGCGAGCGCGCCGAGCGCCTCGGACACGGCGCCGCGCGGCCAGGCATGGAAGAGCCGCACCAGGCGCAGCGTCTGGATCGGCTCGGCCGACGCGAACAGGACCGCCTCGAGGATGGTCTCGAGCGGCGGGGCCCCCTCGATCGCTTCCCCCTGCGCCTCGACTCCTTCTTCTTCGCCGACCGGCTCTTCGTCCTGCGCGCTCAAGGCGTCCCCTCCCCCGCCGCGGCTTCCAGCAGCTTCTCGGGGTCCACGTCGTGGACCAGCGCGATCTCGATGGCGCCGCAGGTCGCGTCCTGCGCCGCGGCGACGGCCCCGTTCTTCACGAGTTCGAGCAGCGCGATGAAGATCACGACGATCTGCATCCGCGAGGCCTCCTCGGGAAACAGGTCGTCGAAGCGCGCGCGCGGCACGAGCCGCAGGTACGCGAGCACCATGCGCAGCCCGTCGCGGATGTCGAGCTTCTCGCCCTGCACCCGGTGGACGGCGGTCGTCGCCCGTCGGGCGAGCAGCTTCTCGAGCGCCGAGAGGAGCTCGCCGGCCGTGACCGGCCGCAGCGGGACCACGTGCTCGCCGGGAGTCGGCTCGGCGACCGGGCGCGCGAACACGTCGCGGCCGAGGACCGGGCGCACGGCGAGCGCGCTCGCGACTTCCTTGAAGCGGGCGTGCTCGATCAGCTGGCGGACGAGCTCGGCCTCGGGGTCCAGCGGCTCCTCTTCCTCCAGCTCCTCCCGCTCCTCGGGCGGCAGCAGGGCCCTCGACTTCAGGTAGATCAGCGTCGCGGCCATGACGAGGAACTCGCCCGCGACGTCGAGGTCGAGGTCGGCCGCCGCACGCAGGTACTCGAGGTAGCGGTCGGTGATCTCCGCGATGCGGATCTCGTGGACGTCGACCTCGTGCTTCTTGATCAGGTGGAGCAGCAGGTCGAGCGGTCCCTCGAAGGCGTCGAGGCGGACCGTCCAGGCGTCGCCCTGGCCCGAGCTCACGAGTCCCCTCCGCCGGGCACGGCGAAGCCGATCGCCGACCGCACCTCCGCCATGGTCGTGCGCGCGATCGCGCGCGCCTTCGACGTTCCGTCCTCGATCACTTCGCGCACCCAGCCCGGCCGCGCCGCGAGCTCCCGCCGCTTCTCGCGGAAGGGCTCGAGATCCTCGACCACGTGGCGGATCATCACCTTCTTGCACTCGAGGCAACCGATCCCGGCCGTCTTGCAGCCGCGGTCGACCCACTCGAGTTCGTCGGGGGTGTCGTAGACGCGGTGGAGCGCATGAGCGGGGCAGTCGGCCGGGTCCCCCGGGTCGGTCCGGCGCGCACGGCGCGGATCGGTCGCCATCCGGCCGAGGCGCGCCTCGATCTGGCCGGGATCCTCGTCGAGCTGGATCGCGTTGCCGTAACTCTTGCTCATCTTGCGGCCGTCGGTGCCCGGAACCTTCGACACCGGTGACAGCAACGCCTGCGGCTCGGGAAAGGTCTCGCCGTAGAGATGGTTGAAGCGCCGGGCGATCTCCCGCGTGAGCTCGACGTGCGGCGCCTGGTCCACGCCGACCGGGACGCCGTTCGCCTTGTAGAGCAGGATGTCCGCCGCCTGCAGGACCGGGTAGCCGAGGAAACCGTAGGTCGAGAGGTCGCGGTCGACGAGCTGTTCGCGCTGTTCCTTGTAGGTCGGGTTGCGCTCGAGCCACGGCACCGGCGTGAACATCCCGAAGAGCAGCGCCAGCTCCGCGTGCTCGGCGATCGCCGACTGCCGGAACACGATCGAGCGCTCGGGGTCGATCCCCGCGGCGAGCCAGTCCAGCACCATCTCCTCGGCGAATCCGCCCACGTCGCGGGGCTTCTCGTAGTCGGTCGTGAGCACGTGCCAGTCGGCGACGAAGAAGTGGCATCGGTGGTCGGCCTGCAGCGCGACCCAGTTGCGGAGCGTGCCGAGCAGGTGGCCGAGGTGCAGCCGCCCCGTGGGGCGCATGCCGCTCACGACCACGCCCGGGCGCCCGGGCTGCCCGGCGCTCACGCGCGCGGCCTCCTCGACGCCGCGGCGCGGCGGCTCCGCTCCCGCGGGTGGTGGGCGGCGTGGATCCGACTCAGGTGGGCGCGACTCACGTGCGTGTAGACCTCCGTCGTGGCGATGCTCGCATGCCCGAGCAGCGACTGCACGACCCGGAGGTCCGCGCCCCGCTCGACCAGGTGGGTCGCGAACGCGTGCCGGAGACCGTGCGGCGAGAGGGGAGCGTCGAGCCCCGCCCGGGCCGCGACCCGCCGGACCAGCGCGAAGACCGCCTGCCGGGTGAGCCGGGTGCCGCGGGCCGACAGGAACACCTCGCGGCGGCGCGAATCCCGCAGCAGCCTCGGCCGCTCGCCCTCGAGGTAGCGGACCAGGGCGGCGCAGGCCGGCCGCCCGAGCGGCACGATCCGCTCCTTGTCGCCCTTGCCGCGAACGCGGATCGCCCGCTCCCGGGCGAGGAACAGGTCGACGGTGAGGCCGATCGCCTCGCTCACGCGGACCCCGGCCCCGTAGAGCATCTCGAACAGCGCCCGGTCGCGCAGCGGGGTCGGTCCGGCGTCGGAGGCCGCGAGCAGGCGCTCCACCTCGCCGCCCCCGAGCGTGCCCGGAAGTCGCCTCGGCTGGCGCGGCTGGCGTAGGTCCGCGAGCGGGCTCTCCGGCAGGACCCCTTCGGCGACCGCGAACCGGCAGAGGCCCCGCAGGGCGGAGAGCCGCCGCGCCTGCGTGCGGGCCCCGATCCCCCGGGCGGCCTCCGCCGCCTGGAACGCCAGCACGAGCTCCCGCGACAGCCGCGCGGCGTCCGTGACGCCGAAGGACTCCGCGGCGAAGCGCGCGAAGCGGGCGAGGTCGTCCCCGTAGGCGGCCGCCGTGTGCGGCGAGACGCCGACCTCGCCGCGGAGCCGAGCCAGGTGGCGGTCGACGAGCTGGTCGATGGTCGTCGCGACGCTCACGCGGGAACCGTCGCGGGGGCCGTCGCCTCGTCGGCTCCCGGTTCTTCGAGCGCTGCCGTCACGACCGCGCGGATCTCGTCGAGCCGCGAGCTCTTCCGGCCGTCCGCCTCGTTCACGTAGAACACGTCGAGGACCTGGTCGACGTTCGTCGTGATCAGCGCGAGGTGGATGTCGAGGCCGAGCGCGAGCAGCGCGGTCGCGATCCGGTGCAGCAGGCCGACGCGGTCCCGGGCGTAGATCTCCAGCACCGTGTGGGCGTCGGACACCTCGTTGTCGGCCACGACCTGCACCGCCATCGGGCGCGCCTTGCGGCGATCGAGGATCCCCGGCTTCTCGGCCCGGGCGAGGATGCCCGCGAGATCGCGCTTGCCGGCCAGCACGTCGTCCAGCAGGTCGCGTGCCCTCTGCCAGCGCTCGTCGTCGAGCGCGATCTCTCGCCGCTCGAGGTGCGAGACCCGGAACGCGTCGACGACGATGCCGTCGTCCGAGGTCGCGATCCGCGCGGCGACGATGTTCATGCCGCTCGCCGCGAGCACGCCGGTGATCGTGGCGAAGAGACCCGGGCGGTCGCGCGTGACCACGGTGAATTCGCTGAACTCGTTCTGCGGCCGGTGCTCGACCGAGGTGACCGGGTCCTCCCCTCCCCGCAGGCGATGGATCATCTCCGCGTGCGCGGGCAGCACCGCCTCCGGCGTGGTGAGGAGGTAGTGGTCCGGCATCGCCGCGAGGAACTCCGCGCACTCCAGAGCGGAGTCGTCTCCCCGTGCGGCGCCGACCTCCGCCGGGACCCGCTCCCGGATGCGGGCGATCCGCGCCGCCCGGTCCTCGGGCTCGAAGCCGCAGGCGAACACCTCCTGCACCCGGAGGTACGCCTCCGCGAGGAGCATGTCCTTCCAGTTGTTCCAGACCTTCGGGCCGGTCGCGCGCATGTCGGCGTAGGTGAGGAGGTAGAGGCGCTTCAGAGCCTCGGGGCTTCCGACCCGGCGGGCGAAGTCGACCACGAGCTTGTCGTCGTGGATGTCGCGGCGCTGCGAGAGGTGGGACATCACGAGGTGGTGGCGCACGAGGAACTCGAGCTCGCGCGACTCGTCCTCGTTCAGCCCGAGCCGCCCGGCGACGTCGCGGGCGATGACCGCCCCCTTCTCCGAGTGGCCGCCGCCGAGCCCCTTGCCGCTGTCGTGCAGGATCATGCCGAGGAACAGCAGCTCGACCTTGTCGACGTCCCGCATCGCCTGGGTGAGCAGCGGCGACGACTCGGCCAGATCGCCGCCGCGAAGGCTCTCGAGCTCCCGGATCCCCCGGAGCGAATGCTCGTCGACCGTGTAGATGTGGTACTGGTCGTGGAGCACGAGGCAGCGCAGGTGCTCCCACTCCGGGATCACGCGGGTCAGAACGCCCAGGCGGTGCATCTCGTGCAGGGTCTCGTACACCCGGCCCGGGGCGCGCAGGATCGAGAGGAAGTTCTCCGCGATGCGCGGATCGCCCCGAACGCCGTCGTCGAGGAGGCCCGCCTCCGTGCGCACCAGGTCCGCGAGCCGCGGCGAGAACGGGACGTCGTGGGCCTGCGCC
Organism: Alphaproteobacteria bacterium; assembly: GCA_017853315.1. GTDB lineage: Bacteria > Desulfobacterota > Binatia > UBA12015 > UBA12015 > REEB422. The sequence continues at coordinate 56,704 of JAFMJW010000003.1, read as the reverse complement.
GTCGCGAACAGGCGCACGAGCTCGGTCGGGTCCTCGCGCACGATCTCGCTGCGGGTCACCGCGAGCTGGCCGGCGATCACCTGGACGCCGGGTCGCACCGTCCGCGCGAGCATCCTGCCGAGGAGGCGGTAGGGCCGCGACGGGTTCGTCGCCCGCTCGACGATCGAGCGCGCGATCCGCGTCACCCCCGCGGCGTGCAGGTAGTAGTCCTTCAGGAAGCGCTCGACGCCCTTCATCGGGTCGCCCGGGCGGGAGCGGTAGCCCAGGTCCTCGGCCACCGTCTCCTGCAGGTCGAAGACGAGCTGGTCCTGGTGCCCGCCCGCGAGGAAGTGCAGGGAGTTCCGGACGCGGAGCAGGAAGTCGCGCGCGCTCTCGAATTCCGCGAGCTCGGCGTCGGAGAGGACTCCCTTCACGGACAGTTCCCGGGAACTCTCGACCTTGAAGGTGATCTTCGCGACCCACATCGCCGTGTGGAGATCGCGCAGTCCGCCGGCGCCCTCCTTCACCTGCGGCTCGAGCAGGTAGACCGAGTCGCCGTAGCGCTGGTGGCGGCGCTCGGCTTCGTCGAGCTTCTCGCGGACGTACTTCGCCGTGCCGCGCGGCTTGATGTCGCGCTCGCGAGCGGCCTCGAAGTCCAGCCAGAGCTGCTCGTCGCCGCAGACCGGGCGCGCGTCGATCAGCGCCGTCTTGATCTGCGAGTCGGTCGCTGCCAGCGCCACGCACTCGCGCACGCTGCGCACCGCGTGGCCGACCTCGAAGCGGAGATCCCAGAGCTGGTAGAGGATCGTCTCGGTGACCGTCTCGACGTAGGGCGTCACCTTGTGCGGGTGGAGGAAGAGCAGGTCGATGTCCGAGAACGGATTCATCTCGCGGCGGCCGTAGCCGCCCTGCGACAGCACCGCGCAGCGCTGGTCGAGTTGCACGTAGCGCTCGCGGTACCGCGCGGTCGCCGCATCGAAGAGGAACCGCACCAGCCGGTCGACGTCCTCGGAGTTCCTCTCGACCAGGGCCACTCCGCCCGCGCCGCGCGCGTGCCAGTCCCGGATCGCCTCGCGGGACGCCGCGAGGAAGCGCCGGGCCTCCCCGTCCACGTCCACGGCCGGCCCTCCGGGGACGACGTCCGGAAGCGGCACCGGGGGCGGAGCCGGTGCGACCGTCGCCGCCTGCCGGCCTGCCCCGTTCGCTGCTTCGCGCTCCATCTCCACCAGGCCCCCGTCGAGCGGTTTCTAGCCGTCCGCTCCCCCGCTTGCAGCGGCGCTCACAGGTTCGAGTTGGCCTCCCCGGAGGCGAAGAACGCGAGGATGCCCCTCGCGATCCCGTCGGCCAGCGCCTCCTGGTAGGGCTGGGTCCCGATCCTCCCGGACTCCCGGGAGTTGGTGAGGAACCCGGTCTCGATCAGCGCACACGGCATGTAGGCGCCGACCAGCACGAAGAACGGGCCCTTCTTCACGCCGAGGCTCTCGGCATCGGACCACCGCCGCCGAACCGACCGCACCGTCTCGCGCTGCAGGCTCTCCGCGAGCACGATCGACTCGCCCTCCTTCCCGGTCTGCAGGAGGTCGCTCACGATCCACGCGAGGTCCTTGTCGTCGCGCTCGATCCCGGCCTCGGAGAGCCCGTTCTCCATCGCCGCGAGCCGCTTGGTCGCGCGGTCGTTGCTGTTGTTCAGCGTGTAGGTCTCGATCCCCGAGGAGTCCGCGTTCTCGGCCGCGTTCACGTGGATCGAGACGAAGAGATCCGCACCCTTCGCGTTGGCGAAGGCCGTCCGGTCCTTCAGGGCGACGTAGGAGTCGCCGCCGCGGGTGAGCAGCACCTTGACGTTCGGGTCGAGCTTGCGCAGGCGCGCCGCGGCGAGGCGGGCGACCGCGAGCGTGATGCGCTTCTCCTCGACGGCGGAGGGGCCCTGCGCCCCGGGATCCTTGCCGCCGTGCCCCGGGTCGAGCACGACGACGCGGTGGCCGCGGGAACGATGCGGAACCACCTCCTCGGGAACGGTCGGTAGGAGCAGGGTCTCGCCGCGGCCCGCATCGGGAGCGGTCGGGACCGGCGAGGGCGAGGTCGCCACCCCGCCGTACATGTCGCGCCAGTCTCGGGGGCCGCCCTCGCCCGGTGTCGGCGTGGCCGAGGTCGCCACCCACGCCGCCGGCGTCGGGGTCGGGATCCATGCAGTCGCAGCGGGAGTCGGCGAGACGAGCACAGGAGCCGGGAACGTCGGAGTCGGAAGCCACGGGGTCCGGGTCGGAGTCGGGGTCGGGATCCAGTGCGTCGGCGTCGGGGTCGGGATCCACGGCGTGGGCGTCGGCGCCCACGGCGTCGGCGTCCAGGACCACGGCGGCGTCGCGGTCGGCGCCCAGGGCGTCGGCGTCGCGGCCCCCGGCGTGCGCGTCGGCGTCGGGGCTTCGCTCGCCACGCGAGGGAGGATCGGTGCGACCGCGGCCGGGGCGCCCACCGCCGCCGCGGGCGGACGCGCTCCCGCACCCGTCGTCGCCGGCGGCGACGACACCGTCGCACCCGGCGCGTCCGCGTTCGCGCGCAGGTCGATCACGATCCGCGGCGGCGACTTCTCGCCCCGGATCTCCACCACCACCGGCCCGGCGAGCTCGATCGCGACCCGGACGGTCTCCGGGTCGTTCTGTCCCACGCGGACCCGCTTCAGCAGCCCCTTGTCGATCGACACCGGCGAGCGCGTGAGGGACGGCGACAGCACGGCCGGCCGGACGTCGACGAAGGCCCGCTCGGGGAGGCCGTCGGCCGGGCTCGCCGCCGCACGCCCCCCGCTCCATCGCACCTCGCCGCCGCCCACCTGGACGGAGACCCGGGCCCCGCCGGGCGTCGTGGACCAGTCGACGCGGTTCACCGTCGCCTTCGGGGGGACCGGGGCCGCCACGGCCGATCGTGCGACGAGGGCGACCACCGCCATCGCACGGGCCGCGAGCAGGCCGATCGTCGCCCGGGAGGCCCTCATCGGCCGCCCTTGGCCCGCTCGACGAGTTCGTGGAGGCGCGCGAGCGCCTCGATCGGCGTCATCCGGTCGACGTCGATCGACGCGACCTCCGCCTCGAGCCCGCTCGGCCCCGCGGCGAACAGGTCGAGCTGATTCGTCGGCGCCGCCGCCCGGCGCGGATGGACCGGCGGCCCGCCGGCGAGCGGCGAGCCCGCCTCGAGGCCCTGCAGGAGCGCGCGTGCACGCGCGACCACCGCGTCCGGCACGCCGGCGAGTCGCGCCACCGAGACGCCGAAGCTCCGGCTCGCCGGCCCCGCCACCACCTTGCGGAGGAACAGCACGTCGTCGCGCCACTCCCGCACCGCGACGGACTGGTTGCGGACCCGCGGCAGGTGGTCGGCAAGCGCCGTCAGTTCGTGGAAGTGCGTCGCGAACAGCGTCTTCACCCGCGAGCCGGGCACCGGCTCCAGGTCGTGGAGATGCTCCGCGACCGCCCACGCGATCGCGATCCCGTCGTAGGTGCTCGTGCCTCGGCCGATCTCGTCGAGCACGACCAGCGTGCGCGGCGTCAGGTCGGCGAGGATCGCGGCCGTCTCCTTCATCTCGACCATGAAGGTCGAGTCGCCGGCCACGAGGTCGTCCGCGGCGCCGACGCGGGTCCAGATGCGGTCGGTGAGCGGGACGCTCGCGGAGCCGGCCGGGACGAAGCTGCCCGCGTGCGCGAGCAGCACGACCAGCGCGACCTGTCGCAGGTAGGTGCTCTTGCCCGCCATGTTCGGCCCGGTCAGCACGACGATCTGCTCGCGGTCGTCGTCGAGCACCGTGTCGTTGGGCACGAACTTCCCGGCCGCGGACGTGCGCTCGACGACCGGGTGGCGGCCGTCGCGGATCTCGAGGCGCCGGCCGCGGTGGACCTCCGGCCGGACGTAGCCGCGTTCGTGGGCGACCGACGCGAGTCCGACCAGCGCATCGAGCTCCGCCATCGCGTGCGCGAGCGTCGCGAGCCGCGCCTGCTCGCCGACCACCTCGGAGAGCAGCGCCGCGAAGATCGCCGCCTCGCGGCGGCGACAGAGATCCTCGGCCCCGGCGAGCTCGCGCTCGAGCTCCAGCAGTTCCGGGGTCGTGAAGCGCTCGGCCGAGGCGAGCGTCTGGCGACGCGTGAAGTGCGGCGGGACGAGCTTCAGGTTCGCCTTCGTGACCTCGAAGAAGTAGCCGAAGACCCGCTGGTAGCGGATGCGCAGCGACCCGATGCCGGTCGCCTCCCGCTCGCGCGCCTCGAGGGCCGCGAGCAGGGCCTGCGCGTCCCCGCGCAACGCCCGCAGGCGGTCGACCTCCGCGTCGGCCCCGCTGCGCACGAGCCCGCCCTCGCTCGCCTGCAGCGGGAGCTCGTCGGCGAGCGTCGACGCGATCCGCTCGGCGAGCCCGGGCGGCGGGTCGACCGTGGCGCGGATCTCGCCCAGCGGCGCGGGGAGGCCGCCCGCCGGCAGCAGGGCCGCCACCGCGGCGGCGGCCGCCAGCGCGCGGCCGAGCCGGGCCACCTCGCGCGGGCCACCGCGTCCCACCGCGAGCCGGCCCACGAGTCGCTCGAGGTCGCCGACCGGTGCGATCGCGTCGGCCAGATCGGTGCGCCAGCCCGGGGCATCGACCAGCGCCGCGATCGCGTCCTGCCGCGCCAGGACGACGGGAAGCTCGACCGAAGGCGCGACGAGCCAGTCGCGGAGCACGCGCGACCCCATCGCCGTGCGCGTGTCGTCGAGCGCCCACCAGAGCGAGCCGTGGCGCCCGCCGCGCGGCCCCTCGAGGACGCCCAGGTTGCGCCGGGTGCGGTCGTCGATCGCGAGATGCCGGCTCACCTCGTAGACCACGGGCCGCCGGAGGTGACCGAGTCCCCCGCGCACCGTGTCGCGGAGATAGGCGAGCGCCCGGCCCAGCGAGGCGGAGAGATCCTCGTCGAGCCCCTCGAGGAGCGGGTCCCCCGCCTCCGAGGGAGTCGAGCCCACGGCCGAGGGGCGCGTCACCACGGAGCCGGCCTCCGTGGCCGCCGCGGCGAGGGCATCGTCGCCCGGCTCGAGCAGCACCTCGCGTGGCGCGAGCCGGCCGATCTCCTCGCGCGCGCGCGCGAAGTCCGGCGCGCGGCAGCACCGCACCTCGCCCGTCGAGACGTCCACCGTCGCGATGGGGATCGTGCCGTCGCCGCGCCCGGGACCGACGGCAACCAGGTAGCCCGGCTGCCCGCCCGAGAGGCCCTCGTCCTCGTCGAGCACCGTGCCGGCGGTGATGATGCGGGTGAGCCCCCGCTCGACCAGGCCGGGCTGCGTCGCAGGGTCCCCGATCTGGTCGCAGATCGCGACCTTCACGCCGAGCTGCACCAGCCGGCTCACGTATCCCTGCGCCGCGTGGACCGGCACCCCGCACATCGGGATCGGGTTCGGATCGTCCTTGTTGCGGGAGGTGAGCGTCAGGTCGAGGAGCGGTGCCACGCGCTCGGCGTCCTCGAAGAACATCTCGTAGAAGTCGCCGAGCCGGAAAAACAGGACGGCATCGCCCGCCCGACGCTTCACGTCGAGGTACTGGACGAGCATCGGCGTGAGCTTGGCCGGTCTCCGCCCCTGCTCCGACTGCGACGCTGCGGTCAACCTCGCCCCCGCCTTCCCGACCGTTGCGCGGCGCCCCACCCGCCCGCGCTCCCGGCGAATGCGGGAACGAATCGCCCCGCATTCGCCCGCGGTGCGCCGCCCGTCGCGGAACACCGCGTCACCTCTCTTGCACGCCCCGGCCGAGGTCCGCAAACCTCCCCCGGCGAGAGCCTCGCGACGGCCGCGACGGCGCGCCGACGTGACGCGTGCGAGCGCTCCCCCCCCGAAGCGCCGGGCGCGACGGCTCGTTCAGATCCGCTTGCGCTTGCGACCGAGGTAGTCGACCAGGAGGTACTCGCCGAGCCGGTCCGGGCGGCTGTAGAGGGCGCGGCCGCGATTGATGCGCGTCATGCGCTCGACGAAGGCCCGCAGGCCGGGCGAGTCGTCGAGCATGAACGTGTTGATCGTGATGCCACGACGCGTGACCCGCTCGACCTCGCGCAGGGTCTCGGCCGACGCGCGCAGCGAGACCCCGCCGTAGGAGAGCGGCCACTCGCAGTGCAGCCGCCCGCGGTGGAAGTACGCGGTCGGCTGCCCGTCGGTGACGACGATCACGTGCTGGTTGCGGCTCGGGTGCTTCGCGAGCATCCGCCCGGCCAACCGGAGACCGTCCTGCAGGTTGGTGAACGGGTCGCCGACGTTCCAGGTCGCCTCCGGCAGGTCGCGCGCACGGAGCTCGACGGCGCGCGTGTAGAAGCCGACGATCCCGAAGTAATCGCGCGGGAAGCGGGTGCGCACGAGGCTCTCGAGCGCGAGCGCGACCTTCTTCGCCGCCGCGAATCGACCCTCCCAGCTCATCGACCAGCTCATGTCGAGCAGCAGGACCGTCGAGGTCGTCGCGGCCTGGTCGGTCTCACGGACCTCGAAGTCCCGGGGCTCGATGGAGACCGGGGTGCCACCCCAGCGGGTGAGCGCTTTCAGGAGGGTCGGGACGAGCGCCACGTCGAGCGCATCCCCCTGTTCCCAGCGGCGGGTCCGGTCGTGCCGCGGCTCGCCGGGGCCGCGGGCTCCGCTCGGGTGGCCTCCCGGCCGGTCGCGGACCAGCGCGTCGTAGATGTCGCGCAGGGCGAGCGCGCCGATCCGCCGGACTCCCCGGGCCGAAAGCTCGACCCGCCCCTCGCGCTCGCGGAGGTAGCCGGCCCCCTGCAGGAGCAGCATCACCTGCCCGAGTCGTTCGAGGTCGCGGGCGACGTCCTCGCCCAGCATCCGCCGGACGACGTCCATGTCGAGGCCCGGCAGGTCGCCGCTCGCGAGGCGTCGCTCGAGGTCGCGCAGCGCCGCGATCTCCCGCACGAGGTCGGCGGCCTCGCGGAAGTCGAGGTCGCGCGGACCGCGGAAGCGGTCGCCTTCCGCGCGCCGGAAGTCCTCGACCGAGCGCACGTCGTCGAGGCTTTCCATCAGCTCACGGAAGGCCCGCTCGGCCTCTTCGTCCTCGAAGCGGTAGTCGCGCGCCAGCCGCTCCATCGCGCCGGCGAGGTCGGCCGGGAGGTCGTCGAGGAGCGCCTTCTTCTCCCGCGCGAGCGTGCCGTCGGCGTCCCCCTCGATGCCCTCGTCGAGCGTCTCCCGCTCGCGCGCGAGGATCTCGTCGAGCCTCTTCCGCGGCTCGTCGAGCGCGTGGTCGAGATTCAGGTCGCGCTCGCGCGAGCGGATCGCTTCGCGGAGTCGCTCGAGCGCCTCGTCGAGGCCCATGACGCGGACGCCGTCCATGTCGAGGCCCTCGCGCAGCAGCCAGTCGAGGGCCTGGCGGAGGTCGTCCGTGCGCGAGAGCAGGTCGGCGAGCGCGTCGAAGACGCGGTCCGGGTCGAGCCGGACCGTCTGCGTCCCGTCCCAGGCGGTGTAGCGGATCCGGACCACGTCGACGGTCCCGGTGCCTTCGCGGGCTCAGGCGCGGTAGGTCGCGCGCCCGCCTTCGAGATCCTTGTTGAGCTTCTGGTGGAGGTGGAGGCCCTCGAGCAGGAACTCCGTCGCCGCGGCCACGAGCGCGGGCGACTCGAAGGGCCCGATCTCCGCGATCGCCTCGCGGAGCCCGGGGATGCCCCGCACACCCTCGAGGTATTCCTCGGCGCGCATGGCGTCGGAGATCTCGACGCCGCCGCCGCCCTCGAACCACTCGGCCACGCGGCGCAGGCGCTCGACCGAGGTGGCGCGGTCGAACACGGCGAGCACGGCCCGGCTCACCAACCGCTCGAGGGCCGCGTTCTCGTCGACGCGGTCGTCGCCGCCGACCTCCATCTCGAGCTTGCCGGCCATCGACGCGGAGAGCGCGTGCAGGTCGCAGGGCCGCGGGACGATCTCGGGCTCGCCCAGCCGGGCGGCCCGCCGCTCCGCGTTCGCGACCAGCGTCTCCAGGTTGTTGATCGTCATGCGGACGCTCACGCCCGACGACTGGTTCACCTCCGGGGAGCGCCGCGCCTCGAACGTGAGCTGCGCGACGATCTCCCGCATGAAGCCCGGCAGGCGCACCTCGCGCCCGTCGCGTTCGCCGAGCGGGACCTCCTGCTCGAGGATCGCGATCTCCTCCTCGACCGACCGCGGGTAGTGGGTGCGGATCTGGACGTCGAAGCGGTCCTTCAGCGGCGTGACGATGCGACCGCGGCTCGTGTAGTCCTCGGGGTTCGCGCTCGCGACGATGACGACGTCGAGGGGCAGCCGGATCTTGAACCCCTTCACCTGGACGTCGCGCTCCTCCATCAGGTTGAACAGTCCGACCTGGATCTTCTCCATCAGGTCGGGCAGCTCGTTGATGGCGAAGATGCCGCGGTTCGTCCGGGGCACGAGACCGTAGTGGATGGTCGTCTCGTCGGCGAGGTAGCGCCCCTCGGCCACCTTGATCGGGTCGATCTCGCCGATCAGGTCGGCAATCGAGACGTCCGGCGTCGCGAGTTTCTCGCCGTAGCGGTCCTCCCGCCTCAGCCAGGCGACCGGGAGCTCCTCGCCGAGTTCCGCGGCCCGCGCTCGGCAGGGCGCGCAGATCGGCGCGTAGGGGTCGCAGTGGATCTCGCAGCCCGCGACCGCCGGCACCTCCTCGTCCAGCAGCTCGACGAGCCCGCGGATGATGCGCGACTTCGCCTGCCCGCGCTCCCCGAGCAGCACCATGTGGTGCCCGGCGAGGATCGCGTTCTCGACGTCGGGCACGACCGTGTCGTCGTAGCCGACGATCCCGGGAAGGATGCGCTCGCCCCGCGACAGCCGGTCGAGCAGGTTGCGACGGAGTTCGTCGCGGACCCGGCGGGTCCGGACGCCGGCGGCGCGGAGCCCTCCTAGCGTCGTCGCGGCACCCATCACGGCGCTTCCCGCTCCATCGGCGGCGGCGCGGGCCGAGGGACCGCCGTCGCGGCCGATCGGCGCGGCGCGGCCCCGGCTACTCTTCGCCCCCGGCGGCCGCCATTCCGTAGGACGCGCGCGCGACCTCGGGCGTCGCCGACGCGGGCTTGCGCGACGGCGTGCGCGTGCGCGCGGGCTCCGCCTTGCGCGTCGCCTCGACCGCGACGCCGTCGACTGCGACGCCGTCGACCGGCCGCGAGTCGACTCGCTGCTTGAGCTCCTTGCCGGCCTTGAAGAAGGCGACGCGCTTCGCGTGCACCGCGACGACCTGGCCGGTCTTCGGGTTCAGCCCCTCGCGCGCGTTGCGCCGCTTCACGATGAAACTGCCGAAGCCGCGGATCTCGATGCGCTCGCCGCGCGCGAGCGCGTCCGACAGCGTGTCGAACACGCCGTTCACGAGCGCCTCCACCTCGCGCCGCGGAAGATCGGTGCGGGCGTGGACGACTTCCTCGATGAGCTCTCGCTTGGTCATCGCTCGGGTCTCCGGAACCGATCCTTCACCAGCGAAGCCCGTCCGTTGCAAGCGGCGCAAGCCAGAGAAGGTCGCCCGCCCCCGTACCCGCGTCCCCCCCGGACCGGGCCAGCCGGCCGAGCAGGCCTGCCAGGGACGGCTCGATCGGGGTCTCGGACTCCTGGCCGACGACGGCGCGAAGCCACCAAGGACGGCGGGAGGGGCGCCGGGTCTCGACCGTCGGCTCGCCCTCGACCCCGGCCCGTCCGGCCGCGATCCGGACCGCGTCCTGGAGCCCGCCGAGCCGGTCGACCAGCCCCAACTCCTTCGCCTGCTGGCCGGTGTAGACCCGGCCGTCGGCGAGCTTGCGCATCGTCTCGACGTCCATCTTCCGCCCGGCCGCGACCGCCTCGATGAACTGGCCGTGGACCTGGTCGAGCATCTGCTGGAAGAGCTTGCGGTCCTCCGTCGAGAGCGCCCGGAACGGCGAGCCCATGTCCTTGCGCGCGCCCGCCTTCAGCACGTCGGCCTGGACGCCGAGCTTTTCGAGCAGTCCGCTCACGTTGGTGAGCGACATGATGACGCCGATCGATCCCGTGAGCGTGCCCGGGCTCGCAACGATCTCGTCCGCTGCGGCGGCCACGTAGTAGCCCCCCGACGCCGCGACCGAGCCGAGCGAGGCGACGACGGGCTTCGTGGCCGCGAGGTCGCGGATCGCTCCGTACATCTCCTGCGAGGGAGCGACGCCGCCACCGGGAGAGTTGACCCGGAGGACGACCGCCGCCACGCCGCCGTCGTCGCGCAGGTCCTGCAGCGTCTCGACGAAGTCGTCGCTGCGGGCGATCTCGCCCTCGACCGGGACGACCGCCACGACCCGGTCCGATCCCAGGCCGAGCCGCCCCCCGGTGCGACCGTGCAGCAGGCTCACCGCGAGCGAGGAGAGGAAGAAGAGCCCGAGGAACCCGCCGAGCAGGCGGGCCGCCCGCGCGACCGGCCCAGCGACCGGGGCGCTCACGGATCGCCGACGGACCGCGTCGCGGTCCGCCCCGCTGGGGGCGACGGCTCCGGGGCGCCCGTGGGAGGCATCGGCTCAGCCCTGCGGCTTCGCCTTGTCGCCCACCGCCCGCTGCAGATCCGCCCCCACCACGTCTTCGAGCGAGAACCGCGCGGACTGTCCCTCGCGGCTCATGTACGCGTTCATCTCCTCGCGCTCCTGGGTGCGCTGCAGCGCCTTCACCGAGAGCCCGATCTTCTTCTCGCGCGGGTCGACGTTGGTGACCTCCGCCTCGACCTCGTCGCCGACCTTGAACAGCTGGCTCGGCTTGTCGACCCGCTCGTGCGAGATCTGCGAGACGTGGATCAGACCCTCGATCCCGTCCTCGATCTCCACGAACACGCCGAAGTCGGTCACGCTCGTGATCGGGCCCTTCACCCGCGTCCCGATCGGGAAGCGCTGGGGCAGAGCCTGCCACGGATCGCCGGCGAGCTGCTTCACGCCGAGCGAAATGCGCTCGTTGTCGACGTCGACGCCCAGAACCACGGCCTCGATGTCGTCGCCCTTCTTGTAGATCTCGGACGGGTGCTTGACCTTCTTGGTCCAGTGGAGGTCCGAGATGTGGACCAGTCCGTCGATCCCGTCCTCGACGCCGACGAACACGCCGAAGTCGGTGATGCTCTTCACCTTGCCGGTGATGCGGCTGCCGATCGGGTGGTTGACGCGGACCATCTCCCAGGGATTCGGCTCGACCTGCTTCAGCCCGAGCGAGATGCGGCGGTTGCCGGGGTCCACGTCGAGCACCTGCACCTCGACCTCGGCACCGACCTCGAGGATCTTCGAGGGATGCGTGACCCGCTTGGTCCACGACATCTCCGAGACGTGGATCAGCCCCTCGACCCCCTTCTCGAGTTCGACGAATGCGCCGTAGTCGGTGATGCTCACGACCTTGCCGCGGATGCGGGTACCGACCGGGAAGCGGTCGGCCGCCGTGGTCCACGGGTCGGGCATGATCTGCTTCATGCCCAGCGAGACACGCTCGCGCTCGGGGTCGTACTTGAGCACGACGACCTTCAGCTGGTCGCCCACCGCGATGACTTCGGAGGGGTGCGAGATGCGGCCCCACGACATGTCGGTGATGTGCAGCAGGCCGTCGAGCCCGCCCAGGTCCACGAAGGCGCCGTAGTCCGTGATGTTCTTCACCACGCCCTCGAGGATGATGCCTTCCTCGAGCACGCGCAGCGTCTCTTCCTTCAGCGCCGAGCGCTCGCGCTCGAGCACCGCGCGCCGCGACACCACGACGTTGCCGCGCGAGCGGTTGAACTTGAGGATCTGGAAGCGGCCCTTCTGGCCGATGAAGCGGTCGAGGTTTCGGGTCGGGCGCAGGTCCGCGTGGGAGCCGGGAAGGAACGCCGGGACGCCGATGTCGACCTTGAGTCCGCCCTTCACCTTGCCGACGATCAGCCCTTCGATCGGCTGGCCGTCGTTGTAGGCGATCTCGATGTCGCGCCAGACCTTGACCTGCTCGGCCTTCGCGCGCGAGAGGCTCACGCCGCCGCCGTCGCTCTCGGTGGCCTCGAAGTAGACGTCGACCTCGTCGCCGGGCTTGACGTCGATCACGCCCTCGCGGTCGCGGAACTCGCCGATCGGCACCTGCCCTTCGGACTTGTACCCGATGTCGACGGTGACGAATCCGTTCGCGACCTGGACGACCCGTCCCTTGACGACTTCACCTGGCTTGACGGAAGTGAGGCTCGCCTCGAAAAGCCGGCCAAAATCGTCGTCCAGAGACGACGGATCGTCGTTCCCAATCATCATGCAGCGGAGTCCTCCGGGGGGATTTCGCCCGCGGAGAGACCCCGCGCGCTCGAAAGGGCATACCCCCGCCCCACCGGCATTTCAAGCGTTCTTGCGGGAGGTTAGGACTTCCTCCATCCGGGCGACCACGGCGTGCGCGTCGAGACCGCTGCTGTCGATCGTGACCGCGTCGACGGGGCACGCGAGCGGCGCCACGGCCCGCTTCGAGTCGCGGGCGTCGCGCGCCTCGATCTCGGCCAGGACCTGGTCCACGTCGGCCGGGATCCCCCGCTCGCGAAGGTCCCCGACCCGCCGCTCCGCCCGGACGAGGGGGGCCGCGGTGAGGAAGAACTTCACCTCCGCGTCGGGAAAGACCACCGTCCCCACGTCCCGCCCCTCGGCAACGACCCCGCCGCCGGCGGCGATCCGGCGCTGCAGGTCGAGGAGGGCCCGCCTCACCTCGGGGATCGCCGAGACCTTCGAGGCCCGCTGTCCCACCTCGGGGCGGCGGATCTCCGCGCTGACGTCGCGACCCGCGAGCCGCACCCGCCGCCCGCCGTCCTCGAACCCGATCGCGAGCCCCGCGGCGATCGCCTCGAGCCGCGCGATCTCCGCGGGCGAGGCCCCGGGCGCGAGGTCCGACCGGTCGATGGCCTCGCCGAGCCCCTCGTCGTCGGCCGCGAGCGCGACCGTGCGGTAGATCGCCCCGGTGTCGAGGTAGACGAAGCCCAGCCGATCGGCGAGCGCGCGGCTGACCGTGCTCTTGCCGGCGCCGGCGGGGCCGTCGATCGTGACGATCGGCCGCGGGCGGCTCATGCCCTCGCTCCCCGCAGGCGCGCGAGCGTGTCGAGGAAGCCCGGGTCGGAGACCGCGATCGCCTCGGCGCCGCGGATCTCGACCGCCGCGCGCGCGGCGAGCGCGGCGATCGCGAAGGCCATCGCGATCCGGTGGTCGCCGTGGCTCTCGACCACGCCGCCGCCGAGCACCGTCGGCCCGCGCACGACGAGCCCGTCGGGCAGCTCCGAGACCTCGGCGCCGAGCGCCCGGAGCCCGACCGCCATCGCCGCGATCCGGTCGCTCTCCTTCACCCGCAATTCCCCGGCGTCGCGGAAACGCGTCTCGCCCGAGGCGAGCGCGGCCGCCACCGCGAGCACCGGGAACTCGTCGATCGCCCGCAGCATCGTCTCGCCCGAGATCTCGGCCGACCGCAGTCGCGCCGCCTCGACCTCGAGGTCCGCGACCTCCTCCTCCCCGACCGGGGGACGAGACCGCAGCGCGATGCGGGCTCCCATCGCGCGGAGCGCGTCGATCGCCCCGGTGCGGGTCGGGTTCACGCACACGTCGCGCACGACCACGCGCGATCCCGGGACGATCGAGCCCGCGACGAGCCAGAAGGCGGCGGCACTCGGATCCCCCGGGACGACGACCTCGGCGCCCCGCAGCCGCTGCGGACCGCGCACCGCGATCTCGGTCGGCGAGCGGCGCTCGACCCGCCCGCCGAAGACCGGCAGGAGTCGCTCGGTGTGATCGCGGGAGAGCGCGGGCTCGCGCACGACGGTCTCGCCCTCGGCTTGCAGCCCGGCCAGCACGAGCGCCGTCTTCACCTGCGCGCTCGCGACCGCGAGCTCGAAGCTCGCCGGCCGCAGCACTCCCCCGCGCACCTCGACCGGCGGGCGACCGTCCTCGCTCTCGAAGCGCGCGCCCATGCGCGCGAGCGGCTCCATCACGCGCCGCATCGGCCGCTTGCGCAGGGAGGCGTCCCCGTCGAGCCGCGAGGCGAACGGCCTGCCCGAGAGGACCCCTGCGACGAGCCGCATCGTCGTGCCCGAGTTGCCGCAGTCGAGCGTGCCCGCGGGCTCGCGCAGGCCGTCGAAGCCGCGGCCGTCGACCCGCACGACGTCGCCGTCGCGGTCGATCCGGACGCCGAGCGAGCGCAGGACGCGGATCGTGGACGCATTGTCCTCGCCGCCGCCGACCCCGCGCACCACGGTCGGCCCCTCGGCGATCGCGCCGAACAGGATCGCGCGGTGCGCGATCGACTTGTCGCCGGGCACGCGCACCTCGCCGGAGAGGGGACCGCCGGCCGGCTCGACGCGCACCGACGCGGGCCCCGTCCCCGAGCCGCCGCTCGTCCCCCGGCCCGCGGCGAGCGAGGCCGCGTCGAGCGACCGCCGCACGGAGCGGGCCCGGGCGACGAGCCTCTCGAGCGCGGCCGGGTCGGTCCGCGCAGCGCTCTCGATCTCGTCGATCCGCGCGCGCAGGCGCCCCAGGGCGAGCGAGAGCGACGCCGCGTTCGCGGACAGCACGTCGCGCCAGGTCTCCGGCGAGCTCGCCGCGACGCGGGTCGCGCTGCGGAAGGACGGCCCCGCGAAGGAAAGCGCGTCGACGCCGTCGCGCGCCGCCGTCTCCCCCGCCTCGATCGCCAGCGCGAAGGCCAGCACGTGCGGCACGTGGCTCGTGAGCGCCAGCACCGCGTCGTGCTCCTCCGGCGACATCTCCACGACCTCCATGCCGACGGCTTCCCAGAGCCGCCGCACGCGCGCGCGCGCGTCGGCGTCGGTCGAGGAGACCGGCGTGAGCACGCAGCGCGCGCCGCGAAAGAGATCCGCGTCGGCCGCGGCCGCGCCCGAGTCCTCGGTGCCGGCGATCGGGTGTCCGCCGACGAAGCGGATCCCGCCGGGGAGCGATGCCGCCGCCCGCACGACCGGCGCCTTCACGCTGCCGGCGTCGGTGACGATCGCGCCCGGAGCGAGCCAGGGCGCCACCGCGGCGGCGGTCGGCGCGAGCAGCCCGACCGGGGTCGCGAGCAGCACGAAGTCCGCCCCCTCGAGGACGGAGGGCTCGGTCCCGGCCCGGTCGACGATGCCGCGCGACAGGGCGACGTCGAGGTTCGCCCGGGTTCGCCCGAAGCCGACCACCTCGCGCGCGATCCCGGCGCGACGAGCCGCGAGCGCGAGCGATCCCCCGATCAGGCCGACGCCCGCGATGCCGAGCCGGTCGATCACGGGCGGACGCCCGTCCGTCGGCCTGGAGGGCGCGTTCTCACGCCGAGCGCGCTTCCGCGTAGGCGCCGAGCACCTTGAAGAGGATGCACTCGCGCTCCATGGCAGCGAGCGCGCGGCGCACCCGGGCCCCCTCGATCGCGCCCCGCAAGTCGACGAAGAAGAGGTATTCCCAGGAGCGGCCCCGCATCGGGCGCGACTCGAGCTTGCAGAGATCGACGCCTGCGCGCGCGAGCGGCTCGAGCGCCCGGTAGAGAGCGCCCGGCTTGTTCCGGACCGAGAACAGCACCGACAGCTTGTCCGCGCCGGGCTCGGACGGCGTGCCCTCCGGGGCCAGCACGACGAAGCGGGTCACGTTGTTCGCCGCGTCCTGGATGTCTTCGGCCAGCACCCGGAGCCCGTAGCGGGGGGCGGCGTCGCGGGACGCGATCGCCGCGGTGCTCGGCGAACGCGCGGCGCGCGCGGCGGCGGCCGCGTTGCTCGCGACCTCGATCGCCTGCACGTCGGGCAGGCGGCGGGCGAGCCACTCGCGGCACTGCGCGAGCGACTGCGGGTGCGAGACGACCCGGCGGATGCCGTCGAGCGACGGGGCCCGGGAAAGCAGGGCCTGGCGGACGGCGAGGCCGCGCTCCGCGACGATGCGCAGCGGCGAAGCGACGAGCGAGTCGAGCGTCGGTCCGACCATGCCCTCCGTCGAGTTCTCGATCGGGACGATGCCGAGGCGCGCACGCTTGCGCTCCACGGCCGCGAACACCTCGGGGATCGAGGCGACCGGCACCAGTCGCGCCGCGCTGCCGAACTGCGCCTGGGCGGCGCGCTCCGAGAAGGTCCCCTTCGGCCCGAGGTAGGCGATCGAGGGCGAGCCCTGGAGCGCGCGGGACGCGGAGAGGACCTCTCCGAAGATCGCCCGCACCGCCTCGCCGGAAAGCGGGCCGGCCGCCGTCGCGGCGAGCTTCTCCAGCCGGGCGAGCTGGACGTGCTCGCGCAGCGGCCGGTAGACTGCGCCGCCGCTGCGCTGCTTCGCCTGCAACACCTCCTCGACGACGCGGAAGCGCTCGACGAGCAGGCGCAGGATCGAGTCGTCGATCCGGTCGATCCGCGACCGCAGCCGGGCAAGCGACTCGCGGTCGCGGGCCGGTCTCCGCGCGGCGGGCCGCGCCGGCCTCGTCGACGGTTTCGCCACGACGGCGGTCGCTAGCACACCTGCTCGGGCTCGACCAAGACGGCGAGCTCGGAGCGGCCGAGACGGCGCAGGCGCTCGTCGCGAAGCGAGCGCAACGCGGCGGGCGAGATCTCCGAGAGATCCGCGAACGCCCGGTCGATCTCCCGCCCCAGCGCCTGCACGGCGGCGTCCGGGTCGCGGTGCGCGCCGCCCTCGGGCTCGGGCACCACGACGTCGACGACCCCGAGCCGCAGGAGGTCGCTCGCCCCCATCCGCAGCGACTCCGCCGCACGCGCGACCCCCTCGGGCGTGCGCTTGCGGTCGAGGATCGAAGCGCAGCCCTCGGGCGTGATCACCGAGAGGCAGCCGTTCTCGAGCGCGAGCAGCCGGTCTGCGACCGCGAACGCGAGCGCGCCCCCGCTGCCCCCCTCGCCGAGGAGCGCGGCCACGACCGGGACCGGGGCCCCCGCGAGGGCCGCGAGACAACCCGAGATCGACTCGGCGATGCCCCTCTCCTCGCTCTCCGTGCCCGGCCATGCACCCTGGGTGTCGACGAGGGTGAGGATCGGGAGGCCCATCCGTCCCGCGAGGTCGAACACGCGGCGCGCCTTGCGGAAGCCCTCCGGCCTCGCCATCCCGAAGTTCCGCCGCACCCGGTCGCCCGGATCGCGGCCACGCTGGTGGCCGACCACCGCGAGCGGTCGGCCGTTGCGGCGGGCGAGTCCCGCGACCACCGCCGGGTCGTCGCCGAAGCAACGGTCGCCGCGCAACTCGACGAAGTCGGTGCAGAGCACCCGGAAGGCTTCGATCGCCGTGGGCCGGTCGGGATGCCGCGCGAGCGCGATGCGCTGCCAGGCCCCGAGCCCGGCCGAGATCGCCCGCGCGACGCTCGCGATCTCTCGGTCCAGCGCCTCGACCTGCATCTCGTCGCCCGCGATCGCCGCCGCGTCGCGACGGCGATCGAGTTCGCGCAGCGGTTCCTCGAAGTCGAGGTAGCTACGCGGCATGGAGTCCGCCGTCGCGGATCGCCGCCGCCCGGCGGAGCAGCTCGGCGTCCGGGTCGGCGGGATCGAGCCAGTGGGCGTCGGCGAGGCCGCGGAACCAGGTACGCTGGCGCTTCGCGTAACGGCGCGTCGCGAGCGTCGCCGCGGCGACGGCCTCCTCGATCCCGGAGCGCCCCGCGAGGACGAGCTGGGCCTCGCGGTAGCCGATCGACTGCAGGGCGGCCGAGTCGGCGGGTACGCCCGAGGCGAGAGCCGCGCTCGTCTCCTCGAGCAGACCTCCGCGGAACATCGCCGCGGTGCGCTCCGCGATGCGGCGATCGAGTTCCTCGACCGGCGGCGAGAGCACGGCGACCACCACGTCGAACGGTCGCGCAGCGCAGCGGTGTTCCTCCTGCCAGGCCGACAGCGGGCGCCCGGTGAGACGCAGCACCTCGACCGCCCGCACGAGCCGCGCGTGATCCGCCGGCGCGATGCGCCGCGCCGCCTCGGGGTCGCCCGACTCGAGCTCGCCCCGCAAGCGCTCCGCTCCCCCCGCACCGATCTCGCGCCGGAGTTGGTCGCGCAGCGAGGGGTCGGCCGGCGGCGCCGGGCACAACCCGTCCGCGAGCGCGCGAAGGTAGAGACCGCTCCCGCCGCAGAGGAGCGCCGGACGCCCGCGCGCCTCGATGCCGGCGATCGCGCGCCGGGCCTCTTCGGCGTGCCGTGCCGCATCCCACCGCTCGCCCGGGTCCGCGACGTCGAGCAGTTGGTGAGGGACCCGCGCGCGCTCCTCGCGGGTCGGCTTCGCGGTGCCGACGTCGAGGCCGCGGAACACTTGCCGCGAGTCGATCGAGACGATCTCCGCCGAGGTCCGCTCCGCGAGGCGGATCGCGAGCGCCGTCTTGCCGGCCGCGGTCGGGCCGACCAGCGCGAGGAGGCGGGGCCTCGGCATCCCGCGACGCTAGCAATCGCCGCCCGCCGCGCGAAACCCGCGAGCCACCGCCCTGCCCGGCGCGCCGCGCGCCGCTTCCCGGGCCGGCCCGGAGCGTCACCGCGGGGAGGTGCTCCCCGCGGCGCGACCGACCCGCGCGAGGCGCGCCGGCGCTCGGTCTCCGGCGCGCGTCAGGGTCGGCGGACGCCTCGCGCGATCTCCCCTCTCGACCACTCCACCAGCACCGGCCGACCGTGAGGACAGGTCGCGGCGAAGGGAATCGTGTCGAGGTCGCGCAGGATCGCGGTCATCTCCTCGGCCACGAGCGACGCACCAGCTCGCACCGCGCCATGGCAGGCGATGCGGGCAAGCAGCGCTTCGCGTGCCTCGTGCAGGCGCTCGCTCGCGCCGATCTCGAGCAGGTCCGCGGCGAGCTCCGCGAGCACCACCTCGGGATCGGTCGCGACGTCGAGAGCCGCGGGCAGCGTCCGCACGAGCAGCGAGCGCTCCCCGAAGCGCTCGACCTCGAACCCGGCCGCGGCCAGCAGGTCGGCCGACGCGAGCAGTCGCTCGGAAGACGCGGCATCGAGTTCGACGGCCTTCGGCACGAGCAGGCGCTGGACGGGCGCCCCGCCCGAGGGGTCGAAGAGCGTTCCGGCGCGCAGCCGCTCGAAGCGCACTCGCTCGTGGGCCGCGTGCTGGTCGACCAGGACGAGCCGGTCGGCCGCCTCGCAGACGATGTAGGTGCGGAACGCCTGGCCGACGACCCGCAGCGCGGCGAAGCTCTCGACCGGCGATTCCTGCCCGACCCTCGCGGCGCCGCGCGTCGAGACCGCGGGCGAGGCGCTCCCGACCGCCTCCGCCGGCACCACCCGCGGCGCCGCGAACAGGCCTCCGCCCCGGGCCTCGCTCGCTCCACTGCCCGGCGGGACGCGGACGACGTAGCGGGCGGGCGCCTCCTGGACGCTCGAGGCGCCGGGCCGATCGGGCCGGGCCTCGCTCGCGCTGCCCCCGGAAACCGGGTCTCCTGCAGGGGCGCGGCTCTCGCTCGCCGCCCCGCCGACCGCGCGGCTGCGCTCGTCGCCCGGTGCACCCGCTCCCGGGGCGGCCGTCGCGACCGCGCCGCGGACCGCTCGCAGCACCGCCGAGTAGACCGAGTCCCCGTGGGCGAACCGGACCTCCGACTTGGCCGGGTGCACGTTCACGTCGACCATCGTCCCGGGGAGGTCGACCTGCAGCACGGTGACGGGATGGCGCCCCTGCGGGAGGATGCCCCGGTAGGCGTCGAGGATCGCGCGCAGGAGCAGGCGGTCGCGCACGAGGCGGCCGTTCACCCAGGTGAGGATCGCCTTCGACTGCGGCGCGCTCTCGCCCGGACGCGAGACGAACCCGTGGACGCGGATCGATCCGTCGACCGCCTCGGCGGGGACCATCGCGCGCGCGCGCTCCGCGCCGAGCACCTGGCGAAGCCGCTCTTCGGGACGAGCCACGGCGGGATGGCGCAGGAGGTCGCGCCCGGACTGGCGGCAGGCGAACCCGACCTCGGGTCGGACGAGCGCCAGCCGCTGCAGAGCCTCGGTGACGTGACCGGTCTCCGTCCCGGGGGCACGCAGGAACTTCTTGCGCGCGGGCACCGCGTCGAACAGGCCGGCGACCTCGATCGTCGTCCCGACCGGCGCGCCGGCGGGCTCGGCGACGCCGATGCGACCGTCGCTCGCGACCACGCGGACCCCGTGGTCGCTGCCTCGCTCGCGGGTCACGATCGAGACCTCGGCGACCGCCGCGATGCTCGCGAGTGCCTCGCCGCGGAACCCCCGGGAGGCGATCGTCTGCAGGTCGTCGAGCGTGCGCAGCTTGCTGGTCGCGTGCCGCAGGCAGGCGCGGACGGCGTCCTCCGCGCTCATGCCCATCCCGTCGTCACGCACCGAGATCCACTCGCGGCCGCCGTCGCGGAGCTCCACCTCGATCTCGCGGGCGCCGGCGTCGAGCGAGTTCTCGACCAGCTCCTTCACCACCGAGGCCGGCCGCTCGACCACCTCGCCGGCGGCGATCTGGTCGGCGACGAGCGGGGACAGGACCTCGATGCGCGATCCCTTGCGTGCCTCCGTTCCGCCGTCTCCCGACTCGCGCCCGCGCTCCGCCTCCGCCATCGCCGCCCCCGTACCACCGGCTGCGGGCGCGACCAAACATCGCTAGCCTCCCCCGCCATGGCCCCGCGCGCGAGGATCCCCGACCATCGCACCAAGCTGACCACGCTCGCCGCCGCCGCCCGGCGCTGCCGCGCCGCCCGGCGCTCGGGGCGTCGCGTCGTCTTCACGAACGGCTGCTTCGACCTGCTCCACCCGGGCCACGTCCGCTACCTGGCGGCGGCACGACGGGCGGGCGACCTGCTCGTCGTCGCGATCAACTCGGACCGCTCCGTGCGTCGCCTGAAGGGACCGGACCGACCGGTGCAGCACGAAGCAGCGCGCGCCGAGGTGCTGGCCGGGCTCGCGGCCGTCGACCTCGTGGTCGTGTTCGACGAGGACACGCCGCTCGAGGCGATCCGCGCGATCGAACCGGACGTGCTCGCCAAGGGCGCCGACTGGAAGGCCGACGCGATCGTCGGAGCCGACGAGGTGCGGGCTCGCGGCGGCAAGGTGCTTCGGGTCGCTCTCGTGCCCGGCGAGTCCACCACCCGGCTCGTCGCCCGGTCGCGTGGCGAAGTCCGGGCCCTTCCGGCAGCGGGCCGAAAGGCCGCGGCCCGGGTCAGGCCGAAGCGGAAGCCGCGGGGCGCGAGCCGCTGACCTTCGCGACCTTGCCCGAGCGCAGGCAGCGCGTGCAGACCAGTACCCGGCGCGTGCCGCCGTCGATCGAGGCGCGGGCCGGCTGGAGGTTCGGACGCCACACGCGCTTGGTCTTGTTGTTCGCGTGGCTCACGTTGTTGCCCACCGAACGGGCCTTGCCACAGATCTCGCACGCGCGCGCCATGGGTCGAATCTCCAGGGTGGACCGTCCCGAGGGTCGCCGGGATGCGGCGGAACCGGGCCGATCGATGAAGTCCAGCGGGTAACGGTCGAGAACGGCGATGTAAAGTCGACGAGTCAGGCCCGCCCGCGCCGGCGCGCGATGGCGTCGATCTCGACCCGGGCCCCCCGGGGCAGGGCCGCCACCCCCACGGTCGCCCGGGCGGGCGCGGGCACCCCGACCCAGGCGCCATAGAGCGCGTTCACGGTCGCGAAGTCGGCGAGGTCGGCCAGGAAGATGGTCGTGCGGACGACCTCGGCCGGGCTCGAGCCCGCCGCCGAGAGGACCGCGGAGAGGTTCGCGAGCACGCGACGCGTCTCGGCCTCGATCCCGCCGGGGACGATCTCGCCCGTGGCCGGGTCGAGCCCGATCTGGCCCGAGCAGAACACGAGGTCGCCGGTCGCGATCGCCTGGGAATACGGCCCGATCGCGCCGGGGGCCCGCTCCGTCGCGACCGCCACGGTCTCCACGACCGGCTCCTTCGACACCGTCGCCCCCCTTCCGCCACGGCCGCGCGCGCTCAGGCGCGCAGTCGCTCCACCCGCATGACGCCCTTCACGCGGGTCAGGCTCCGCATGAGGCGGCTCAGGTCGTCGACGTTGGCGATCATGAGCTCGAAGGCGTGCAGCGCCTTGCGGTCCGCGATGCCGCGCACCTCCGCCTTCGCGATGTTGATTCCGGTCTGCGCGATGGTCTTCGTGATCGCGGCGAGCTGGCCCGGTTCGTCGATGCTCGTCACCTCGAGGCGGATCGGCCGCGGCGCCCGGCCGTCGGCGGCCCAAACGCAGTCGACGCGTCGCTGCGGGTCGGCTTCGAGCACCTTCACGCAGTCCATCGCGTGGACGGTGACGCCGCGCCCGCGGGTGATGAAACCGGTGATGCGCTCGCCGGGAAGCGGGTCGCAGCAGCGCGCGAAACGAACCAGCACGTCGTCGATCCCGCTCACGCGGATGCCCGCGCCCGGCCGGCGGGAGACCGCCCGGAACAGCCGCTGCAGGGTACCCTCGCGCTCGGGTCCACGGCGCTCGACCGCCTCCGGCGCGACCGTCTCGATCACCTGCCGGGGCGCGACCTTGCCGTAGCCGACGTCGGCGATGAGGGCGTCGAGGCCGCGCGAGCCGATCTGCCAGGCCGCCCTCTCGAGGCTCCCGTCGCGCTGCATCTTGGCGAGGTCGAGGCCGTGGCGCGCGAAGTCGCGGGCGAGGATCTCGCGCCCGACCGCGATGCTGCGGGTCGCCTGCTGCTGCTTCACCCAGGCCCGGATCTTCTGCTTCGCGCGGACCGTCTTGACGATCTTGATCCAGTCGCGGCTCGGCGTCTGCTTCTGGGTCGTGATGATCTCGACGGTGTCGCCGCTCTGAAGCTGGTAGCGCAGCGGCACGATGCGGCCGCCGACGCGCGCCCCCGTGCACTGGTGCCCGACCTGGGTGTGGATCCGGTAGGCGAAGTCGATCACCGTCGCGCCCTGCGGGAAGTTCAGGAGGTCGCCCTTCGGCGTGAACACGAAGACCTCGTCGGGGAAGAGGTCCTCCTTGAAGCCGTGCAGGAACTCCTGCGGGTCCTTCACCTGCTGCTGCCACTCGAGCATCTGGCGCAGCCACTGGAAGCGCTGGACGTCCTCGAGGTCGATCCCGCTGCCGCTCTTGTACTTCCAGTGGGCGGCGACGCCCTCCTCCGCGATCCGGTGCATCTCGCGCGTGCGGATCTGAACCTCGATGCGCTCGCCGCGCGGCCCGATGATCGTCGTGTGCAGCGACTGGTACATGTTCGCCTTCGGCAGCGCGACGTAGTCCTTGAAGCGCCCGGGGACCGGCTTCCAGTTCTGGTGGACGACGCCGAGCGCCTCGTAGCAGTCGCGAACGGAATCGACGATCACGCGGAAGGCGATCAGGTCGTTCACCTGCTCGTAGAGCAGGTTCTGCGCCCGCATCTTCTGGTAGATCGAGTAGAAGTGCTTGGGCCGGCCGGTGATGTCCGCGTCGATCTCGGCCGCGTCGAACTGCCGCTTCAGGATCGCCTGGGTGTCGCGGATGTAGCGCTCGCGCTCGGCCTTCTTCTTCGCGACGGCGCGCTTCAGCTGGTAGTAGACCTCCGGGTGGAGCGCGCGGAGCGCCGCGTCCTCCATCTCGGTCTTCATCCACTGGATGCCGAGACGGTGGGCGAGAGGCGCGTAGACGTCGAGCGTCTCCTGGGCGACCGACTCCTGCTTGGCCGGCGGCAGGCCCTGCAGGGTCCGCATGTTGTGGGTCCGGTCGGCGAGCTTGATCAGGATGACGCGGATGTCCTGCGCCATCGCGAGCACCATCTTGCGGAAGTTCTCGGCCTGGTGCTCCTCGCGGCTCGTGAAGTTGATGCGGCTGATCTTCGTCACGCCGTCGACCAGCGTCGCGACCTCGGCGCCGAAGTCGGACTCGAGGTGGGCGACCGTCGTGAGCGTGTCCTCCACGGTGTCGTGCAGGAGCCCCGAGGCGACGCTCGGCACGTCGAGGCGCAGGTCCGCGATGATGTGCGCCACCTCGAGCGGATGCGACACGTAGGGTTCGCCGGACGCGCGCCGCTGCTTCTTGTGCTTCTCGGCCGAGAACTCGTAGGCGCGCCGGATCACCTCGACCGGCGCAGCCGGCAGGTAGGCCTGGACCTTGGTGCAGAGGTCGTCGATGCGCACGCGGGGAAAGCCTAGGGCCGGCGCCGCCGGCCCGCAAGCAGCGGCGACCGCCCGGCCGGTCGCTCAGCGAGCCCGGTCGTTGCGGCAGCGCTCGGCGAGGATGATCGATCGCAGGTCCTCGCCCGCCCGGGCGCGCTCGCGGTTCACCACGCGGTAGTCGTAGATGCCGGGCTCGGCGAGCGCCTGGAGCTCGAGGCGGGCGCGCTCGAGGCGCCGTCGCACCTGCTCCTCGCCATCGGTGCCGCGCGCCCGCAGCCGGACCTCGAGCTCGTCGAGCGACGGCGGCACGACGAACACGCCGACCGCGTCGCGGGGGTAGGCCGCCTTGATCGAGCGGGCGCCCTGGATGTCGACGTCGAGCAGGACGTCGTGCCCGGCCGCGATCGCCGCGTCGAGCGGCGCCCGCGGGGTCGCGTAGGAGTGGTCGAACACCGACGCCCACTCGACGAACTCGCCCGCCGCGAGCCGGCGCACGAACTCGCCCTCCTCGACGAAGAAGTAGTCCCGGCCGTCGACCTCGCCGACGCGGGGACGCCGGGTCGTGAACGAGACGGAGAGCTCGAGGTCGGGCAGCCTCTCGAGCGCCGAGCGCACGAGCGTCGTCTTGCCCGCGCCCGAGGGCGCCGAGACGACGAACAGGACCCCGCGGCGAGCGTCCGAGGCTTCCCGCAACTCGCTCATTCCACGTTCGCCGCCTGCTCGCGCAACTTCTCGAGCTCGCCCTTGGCGGCGAGCACCGCCTGCGTGACCGGCAGGTGGCCCGCCTTGGAGCCGATCGTGTTCACCTCGCGCAGCATCTCCTGCAGGAGGAACTCGATGCGCTTGCCGACGGGAGCGGCCTCGCGCAGCAGCTTGCGGAACGCGTCGACGTGGCTGCCCAGCCGGGTCAGCTCCTCGGTGAAGTCGCTGCGCTCGAGCGCGATCGCCACCTCCTGCACGATGCGCGCCGGGTCGGGCGCCTGCCCGCCGAGGAGCGCGGCGACCCGGTTCGTCAGGCGCTCGGCGAGATGGCCGCGCAGTCTGCCCGCCTCGCGCATGCAGTCGGAGCGCAGCCCGTCGATCGCGTCGAGGCGCTTGCGCATGTCGTCGCGGAGATGGGCCCCCTCGCGTGCGCGGTCGCGGGCATGCGCCACGAGAGCCTTCGAAACCGCCCGACGCAGCGCCGGCTGCTCGTCGGCCGGGTCGACGGGCGCATCGACCACCCGGACGATCTCGGAGCCGCTCGCCCGCAGCAGCGCCAGGTCCACGCCGCCCGAGAGACCGAGCGCCTGCTGGACCTTGCGCCAGGCTTCGGCATGGGCCCGCGCCAGGTCGAGATCGACCTCGACCCGGGAGCGCCGCTTCGCGGCGCCCTCCCGCCGGACCGACACCTCGACCCGACCGCGTTCGATCGCGGCCTGCACCGACTCGCGGACCTCGCCCTCGACCGACGCGTGCTCGCGCGGGAGCGAGATCTTCAGGTCGAGGAAGCGCGCGTTCACGCTCCGCACCTCGGCGACCAGGCGCCCCCCGGACACCGTGGCCGCCGCGCTGCCGAACCCGGTCATGCTCTTCACGTCGCTCTCCCCGTCCCGCGCCCGGCCGTCCCCGTCCGTGCCGCGCGTCGCGCGCCCGAGCCCCCCGCCGGGATCGCGCGACCGGCCTTCGCTCCCGGCGCGTCCATGCCCGCGGCCAGCGCCTCGTCGACGGCGCGGAGCAGTTCGCCCCCGTCGAGCGTCGCGGTTCCCACCTTGCCGACCACGACGCCTGCCGCGACGTTCGCGAGCCACGCCGCCTCTTCGGGGCTCCCGCCGCGCGCGAGCGCCAGCGCCGCCACGGCGATGACGGTGTCGCCGGCTCCGGTCACGTCGAACACCTCCCGGGCCGCGGTCGGGAAGTGCGCCGATCCGCGCCCGCGTCGAAACAACGAGATCCCGTGCTCCCCGCGCGACAGCAGGACGTTCTCGCAGGCCCAGCGCTCGATCAGGTCGGCCCCCGCCGCCTCGAGCGTGGCGTCGTCCACGATCGCGATCCCGGTGGCCTCGCGCGCTTCCATCGCGTTCGGCTTGACGAGCGTCGCGCCGCGGTAGTGCGCGAAGTTCGACTGCTTGGGGTCGATCAGGAGCGGACGACGGCCGCGCGTGCGCTCGTCGCCGAGGCGTCCGAGGAGCTCGGGCCCGATCGCGCCCTTGCCGTAGTCGGACACCACGACGGCGTCGGCGCGCCCGAGCGAGCGGACGACGCGCTCGACCACGGCCCGGCGCAGGGCCTCGCCCGGCCGCGTCGGCTCCCGGTCGAGCCGGACCATCTGCTGCGCGTGGGCGACGATCCGCGTCTTCTCGATCGTGACGACGCCGTCGGAGGCGACCACCCCCGAGGCGTCGGCGCCGAGCTCTTCGAGCAGCGAGCGCAGTTCGCGCCCGGCCGCGTCGCGCCCGACCCACCCGACCACGGCCGGCCGCGCGCCGAGGGCGGCGAGGTTCGCCACCACGTTGCCCGCCCCGCCGGGATGCACGTCCTCGGACCGCACCTGCACGACCGGCACCGGCGCCTCCGGCGAGATCCGCCAGACGTCCCCGCGGACGAAGCGGTCGAGCATCAGGTCGCCGACGACCAGCACCCGCGCGCCCGCGAAGCGGAGCACGAGGCGGCCGAGGCGGTCGCGAGCCGCGCCACGGGAGCGTCCCGCGGCCGGTCGTCGCGCGCGTCGCGCGTCCGTCGGCGCGGTGCTCCCGGTCTTCGATCGGCGGCTCGCCATGCTCCCTCGGACGCTCCGTCCGGCCGGATGCGAACTCCCGGGCATCGGCGCCGTCGCGGGTTCGCGACTCGCGCCCGCCCTAGCGGACCGGCCGTGCGAGCAGGCGTTCGTACACCGCGAGGGTTCCCCGCGCCATCGCCGCCGTCGAGAAGGCCGCCGCGCGACGCAGCCCGGCCTCCCCCATGCGCTCCCGCAGGCCCTCGTCCGAGAGACAGCGCGCCAGTGCCGTGCCGAGCGCCCCCGCGTCCTCCGGCGGCACGAGCACGCCTTCGATCCCGTCGCGGACGATCTCCGGCAAGCCGCCCACCGCGCTCGCCACGAGCGGCCGGGCCGCCGCGAGTGCCTCGATCGCGGCGACCCCGAGCCCCTCGGCCCGCGACGGCATCGCGACCACGTCCGCGGCGCGCAGCACACCTCGCACGTCGGCCACCTGCCCGAGCCAGCGGACCTCGGAAGAGAGGCCGAGCGAACGGGAGAGGTCGAGCAACGCGTCCCCCTCGGGCCCCGTCCCCGCCGCGAGGCAGAGCGGCCTTCCCTCCCGCGGCATCCGGGCGAGGGCGTGGAGCAGGACGTCGTGCCCCTTGCGGCGGTGCAGTTGTGCGACGATCGCCACCACGGACCGACCGGCCGGCACCTCCATCGCCTCGCGGGCCGCCGCGTCGCGACCCGGCAGCCCGGCGAAGCGCGAGACGTCGACGCCGCTGTGCACGAGATCGATGCGAGCCGCGGGCACGCCACGCGCGACGAGGCCTCCGCGAGCCGCAGTCGAGATCGCGATGATCGCGTCGACCCGGGCGTAGAGCCAGCGCACGTAGGCACCGGCGCCGCGGGGCGCCTGGTCCATCCGTCGCGTCACGACGCGAAACGCGGGGCGCGGCACGAACGGCGCGAGCGTGAGCGCGCGGGCGGTGTGGAAGTGGACCACCTCGGGCCGGCGCTCCCGCACGATCGCGCGGAGCCGGAGCCCCGCCCCCGGGTCGTGCCCGCGTCGGACCCGAAGATCCACGACGTCGATCCCGCACGCCCGGGCCCGGGCGGCGAGCCCGCCCGCGGGATCGCAGGCGATCCAGCCGCGGACGCCCATGCGAAGAAGCTCCTCCGCGAGCGCCAGCACTTGGGTCTCGCCGCCGCTGAAGCCCCGCTCGGGATCGACGTGCAGGACGCTCGCCGGCCTCACGGCGCCTCCGTCCGAGCGCGGGCCCGTTCGTCGCGCTTGGCGTACTTCAGGTGCCCGTAGACCGCGGCCGAGATCCCCGCGAACAGCCCGGGAAAGCCCATGCGGAAACCACCCTTCAGCAGGTAGAAGCGCAGGAAGCGCCCCGCCGGCCGCAGGACGAGCGAGCCCCACGAGGCGCGTCGCGGGGGTCGCGTCCCGCTGCGGCTCGCGATGGTCGTGAAGCGGTCGATCGTCGACACGTGGTCGGCGACGTCGTCGTAGGTGAAGTGCCAGAGTGGGGAGTCGAGGCGGCCGATCCGGCCGCGCAGGATCACGTGCTCGTGCGGGTCGGTGCCGCCCCAGGTCGCGCGCTCGCGGCGGAACAGCCGCAGCCGGAGGTCGGGATACCAGCCGCCGTAACGCCACCAGCGCCCGAGGTAGTGCACGAGCCGCGGGATCTCGAAGCCGTCGTAGCCCCGGCCGTCGCTCGTGAGCACCCTCTCGACGTCCGCCCGGAGCTCCGGCGACACCCGCTCGTCGGCATCGACGTTCAGGATCCACGGATGGGTGGACTGCGAGAGGGCGAAGGCCTTCTGGTCGCGGTACCCGGTCCACGCCCGTCGCAGGACCCGCGGCGTGAACTCCCGGCACACGTCCCACGTGCCGTCGGTCGAGAACGAGTCGACGACCACCACCTCGTCCGCGAACGACACGCTCTCGAGGCAGCCGCGGATGTGCGCCATCTCGTTGCCGGTCACGACGATGCAGGAGAGCTTCTGGCGCTCCTCGGGGACGATCCCGGCGCGCGCGCGCCGCCGGGCGACCTGCGCGTCCTTGCGCCGGCGCACGGCGTCGATCTCGCCGACCATCGGGCCGAGAGGCGGGCGCGGGCGCGGCCAGGCCCGCCAGTAGGCGACCGCGGTCGCGATGCGCTCGCGCTCGGTCGCGATCCAGCCGAGCGTCCGGTCGAGCTGCACGAGGCTGCGGCGTCGCCGCCGCCAGGAGAGGGCGCGCGACACCGTGCGCGCGCGGTCGAGGTCGACGATCGAGAAGCGGAAGCCGCCGCCCGGAACGCGCGCCGCGAGCAGGTTCTTGTCCCGCAGGTCCGGCACCCACACGCCGCTGCGATGGACCGCGGCGAGGAAGCGACCCAGTTCGCGGGCGAAGACCTTGCGATCGCCCCCGTCGATCCCGGGCAGGAATGCATCCAGAGGCTGGGCCTCGGCCTCCGCGCGGGCGACGAAGCTGCTCGTCGCGCCGTCCGGGCCGACCCGGTCGACCGCCGCGAGCGGGACCGGCGTGCCGACTCCTGCCGCCGCGAGAGCGCGCGCGGCCCGCATCTGCCGCTCCGCCGGCGAACCCACGAACCGGGCCGCGAGGCGGCGCACGCCGTCCTGCCGGGACGTCTTCACCACCACCGCCTCGCCGTCGGGTCCGGCGCCGTCGAGCCAGACCACCGAGCCGCGGCGGCCCCGCTTGAGCACGCGGCCCTCGCCCGGGGAGCCCGCGGCCATCGCGAGAGCGAGCGCGACGACCGTGTCGCCGCGCCAGGGATCGCCGACGCTCACCGCGAGTCCCTCGCGTCGAGGATCGCCTTGACCCCGCGCCGATCGAGCCCGGGGAGCCCGAGTTTCGCGACCGACCGAGCGAGCCGGCGTCGGGCGAACAGCCGACCGCGCTCGCCGACCGGGCCGTCGCCCACCACCGCGCCGTCGAAGTCGATCAGGGCGACGTCGTCCGCGGGCTCGCCGACCAGGAAGTTGGTCGCGTTCGCGTCCCGGTGCCGCACGCCGCCGTCGTGCAGTCTACGCATCACGTCCCAGCAGCGACCGACGATCTCCGCCCGCGCCGCGCTCCCGGGAGTCGTGCGCAGAGCCTCCGCGAGCGATCGCCGCGCGGGGATCTCCCGCGTGACGAGTCCCGCGCGGTAGAGCCGCCCGAGCGGCGGCGGAAGCGGCAGGACGATCGCGGCCAGCACCTCGGGCACGAGCACGCCGCAGGTTCGCGCCGCCGCGATCGCCGACGCCTCGCGAAGCGGGCGCTCCGGACGCTCCCAGTAGACCTCGCCGAGCAGCCCCCGCAGGAGGCCGCCGTGGCGGTACGCCTTGAGCCATCCGCGGCCACCGCCCGGCAGCGGCACGGGCCTGGCCCCGCCTCGCCCCGCCGTGCCGGGCTCCGGCGGCGGCGGCGGCGCGTCGAGGGACTCGCGCCAGGAGAGCGCCTCGTCGTCGCAGCCGGGAACCGACCAGACGCCCTCGGCGACCCGGACGAGCGCGTCCCCGGCGAGCCGCGACGACGACGACACGGGGCTCACGGCACCCCCGCATCGACCGACGACCGCTCCCAGAGCTTCGCCTGAACGAGCACCTCGCGGAACGACTCGAGCGTCGCGCGCGCGAGTGCCGCACGCCGGTCCCCGGAAGAGCGGAGCATCGCCGCCGCGAGCCGGCCCAGCGGCACGAGTGCGAGACGCACCCTGCCCGGTCGCTCGCCCGCCTCCTCGAGCAGCCGCGCGAAGGTCGCCGCCTGGCGGTCGATGCCGCGCAGGTGGGCGGAGAGCCCGGGAGGCCTCGCCTCGAGGTTTCCCTCGAATTCGACGACGGCCACGCCGGGGCGCGCGGCAAGGCCCGTTGCACGCACCTCGACCGCGCCCGGCTTCGCGAGCAGCACGGCGCGCGGCAGGCGGATCGTCGCATCCGGGTCGCGCAGCAACGCCGCCGTCGCGGCGACCGTCGCCGGGCCGGCCCGGAAGCGCTCGATCGACCGGGCGAGCGCCTGGTCGAGGAAGGCCCACGGCGGAAGCCACAGCAGCTCGGAGTCGGCCGAAAGCTCGCGGACCTCGCGCAAGCCGACCCCGTCGGCGAACGAGGCGACCCGGTCCGCGAGATCCTCGGGCCGCAGCGGCGAATCGCTCGCGGGCTCGCCCGCGAGGAGGGCGACCGTCGGCGGCGAACTCACGGCCGGTCCCCGGACGTGCGCCGAGCCGCCACGCCGCCCGCCGCGGGAATCCCCGGGCCCGGATCGGCGAGCGCCTCGCGCGCCGCCGCCGCGACCTGCGCGACCTCGATCGACTCCATGCAGGCATGCGTCCGGATCGGGCAGGCGTCGCCGCCGTGGCGTGCGCAGGGGCGGCACTCGAGATCCCGCTCGACCACGCGGACGCGCGGGCCGATCGGGGCGAAGCCGAACGCGGGCACCGTCGGGCCGAACAGCGAGACCACCGGGCGTCCGAGCGCGCCCGCGACGTGCCCCGCGGCGCTGTCGTTCGCGACCACGAGCCCCGAGCGCTCGATCGCCGCGACGAGCCCGGCCGTGTCGGTGCGGCCGCACAGGTCGATCGCGAGAGGGGTCTTCCCTCCGCCCGCCGAGAGCCCGCGGACGACCGCCGCGGCGAGCGCGGCATCGCCGCCCGCCCCGACGATCGCGACGGCGTCGAACTCCGGCGCGAGCGCCCGGGCGAGCGAGCCGAACCGCTGCGCGGGCCAGCGCTTGGTCGCCCAGGCCGAGCCCGGCGCGACGACCAGGAGACGATCCGAGGGGGCGAGCCCCGCCTCGGAGAGCAGCGTCGCCACCGCGCGGGAGGCCGCCGGATCGACGACGAGGCGCGGGTCCGGTGGCGGGTCGGGCCGCGGCACGTCCAGCCCCTCGACCAGCGACAGGAGCCGATCGCGCGCGTGCCGGCCCGATGCGACGACCCGTCGGTGGTAGAACGGAGCGCCGGGCGCGCCGGCGAAACCGATGCGCCGGGGAACGCCGGCGAGTGCGAGGACGAGCGCGGTGCGGAGCGAGCGCTGCACGGCGATCGCCGCGTCGAATCCGGCCTCCCGGACCGCGCGCGCCGTGCGCACGATCCCCGCCACGCCGGCCGCACCACCGCGCTTGTCGAACGCGATCACCCGGTCGCGGCCGACGGCGGGGGCCACGAGCGCGGCTGCGTCGGGGCGCACGAGCCACCGGAGGTCCGCGCCCGGGATCGCCGCCGCGATCGCCTCGGCGAGCGGCGTGGCCAGGACGACGTCGCCGAGGAAGCTCGTCTGCGCGAGCAGGACGCGGAGCGGGCGTCCTGCCGCCGCTGCGTCCGGGCGAGTCAGAACGGCGTCGCCTCGTCGACGACCATCTCCGGGATGCCCTCGGAGACCCGGTAGCGAAGTCGGCACGCGCCGCATTCGAGAGAGTCCCCCGCGGGAGCGAGCACGAGGCGCCCTTCCCGCTTCTCCTCCTGGCACTTCGGGCAGCGGAGGATTTCGAGCAGCTCGGGGTCGATGGCCATGGATTCCTCCTCAGGCACGGGCCGCGGCGATCTCGCCGCGAAGCCACTCGATTTCGGCGGCGAGCCCCTCGCGGAGCGCCGTCGCGGGACGCCATCCGAGCTCGGCCCGGGCCAGCTCGGTCGAGGCGTGCGTGTCGCGCACGTCGCCCCGCTGCCGCTCCTCGCGACGGACCTCGACGGGACGCCCGGTGAGCTCGCCGATCATCCCGAGGACGTCGTTCACGCTCACCCGCGATCCCCCGCCGACGTTGTAGACCGAACCCGCGGAGCCGCGTTCGATCGCGAGCAGGTTCGCCGCGACCGCGTCCCCCACGTAGGTGAAGTCGCGCGTCTGCAGGCCGTCGTCGTAGACCGTCACCGCGCGCCCCTCGAGGTGCGAGCGGACGAACCGGTGGAAGGCCATGTCGGGGCGCTGGCGAGGACCGTACACCGTGAAGTACCGCAGCGAGACGGTCGGCACCCCTGCCGATTGCGCATAGAGGCGGCAGAGGTGCTCTCCGGCGAGCTTGGTGACCCCGTAGGGAGACACCGGCCGCGGCAGCGTCGTCTCCACCGTCGGGAGGTCGGGCGCGTCGCCGTAGATCGACGAGGACGACGAGTACACGAAGCGGGGCCGGCGCGCCGTGCAGGCCTCGAGCAGCCGCTGCGTTCCGAGCACGTTGACGTCGGCATAGATCCGGAAGTCCCGGCCCCAGCTCGCGCGCACGCCGGCCTGCGCCGCGAAGTGGAGCACCGCGTCCACCCCGTCGAGCAGGGGAGCGAGCTCCGCGGTCACGAGGTCGGCCTCGACGAACTCGAAGGCGGGATGCGCACGGGCGGCGCGGAGGTTCCGCTCCTTCACCGCGCGCGGGTAGTAGTCGAGGAAGGCGTCGACGCCGCGCACGCGGTCCCCGCGCGCGAGCAGAGCGTCCACCGCGTTCGAGCCGATGAAGCCCGCCGCTCCCGTGACAAGAACCTGCACCGATCCACCTTCCCGTCCGCGCCCCGGAGGCCCCGGCGACCGCGACGGACGCTCTCAGACGCCCGCGTCCGGCACGGGGCGACGAACCGTCGGGGTAACACGGCCGCCTTCGTCGCGCAGCCGTGCACCCGACCCGGTCCGCAGGAGGATCCGGTCGACGAGGTCGCGCTCCGCCTCGGCAGCGAGCGCGAAGTCGACCCGCACGGCGAGCAGCCCTCCGCGGGCGAACGGGAACCGTCGCAGCTTCACGAGGTCCTTCTCGGTGCAGACCACCAGGTCGGCCGACCTCCCGGCGTGACCGATCCGCTGCCAGTCGGCGTGCGAGTATGCATGGTGGTCGGGGTACTCCATCACCTCGACGACCCGGGCGCCCAGGCGGTCGAGCGCCTGCCAGAACGACTCGGCCCGGGCGAG
This sequence comes from Alphaproteobacteria bacterium, assembly GCA_017853315.1. Classification (GTDB taxonomy): domain Bacteria; phylum Desulfobacterota; class Binatia; order UBA12015; family UBA12015; genus REEB422. Next base: position 23,271 of record JAFMJW010000003.1, on the reverse strand, counting down.
CCCCGAAACCGCGACCACCGCGCGCCCGGCGACGTCCGCGAGCGGCCGCTCGATCGTCGCCGGACCTTCGGCCGCGACCAGGCAGCGAGGCTCGAGGGCCGCATGAAAGATCGGCACGCCCGGCGCCAGGTGCCCGAGCTCGCGCTCGAGCGCGGGTGGAAGCGATTCGACCTTGGTCGCGACGATCGCGTCGGCGCGGCGCAACGCGGAAGCGGGCTCGCGCAGCGGTCCCGCGGGCAGCACCCGCCCGTTGCCGAGGCCGGCTCCCCCGTCGACCAGGACCAGGTCGAAGCATCGTGCGAGCCGCCGATGCTGGAAGCCGTCGTCGAGCACCACGAGATCCGCGCCCCACCGCTCGATCGCCTGGCGCGCGGCGGCGACCCGGTCGACGCCGCAGACGACCGGTCCCGGGAAGCGCTCCGCGAGCAGCACGGCCTCGTCGCCCACCGCGGCGACGTCACCCCACCCTTCGCCTGCCGTCGCCCCGGGAGCGGCTGCGCGCAGGACGCGTCCGCCGAGTTGCCCGCCGTAGCCGCGGGTCACGATCGCGGGCGTCCACCCGAGCGAACGGAGCCTCGCGCCGAGCCAGAGCGCCGCCGGGGTCTTCCCCGTGCCGCCGACGCTCAGGTTGCCGATCGACACGACCGGCACGTCGAGCCGGACGCTGTGCAGGAGCCCGCCGTCGAACGCGGCGCCGCGCGCCCGCGCGACGGCGCCGAAGGCCAGCCCCACCGGCCACGCGAGAGCCTGGACGAGCGCGCCCCTCTCCCAGGGCGGACGGCGCGAGGCCTCCATGCTCAGGCCTCGCCCACGCGCGAAGCCTCGAGCGACTCGATCGCCCGCCACGTCGCCTCGAGTCCGCCGGACTCGCGCGCGGCGAGAGTTCGCGCCGCCTCTCCCGCGAGACGTCCCGCCCCCGGTGCGAGGAAACGTCGCAGCGCGTCGGCGAGCCCGTCCGCGTCGGGCACGACCGCGCCCGCGCCGGCCGCGACGAGCGCGTCCGAGAACGCGAGGACCTTCTCGCGGTGCGGGCCCACCACCACCGGCACGCCTGCCCGCGCGGCTTCGAGCAGGTTGTGGCCGCCGACCGGGACGAGGGTCCCTCCGACGAAGGCGACGTCCGCCGCGGCGTACACGCCCGCGAGCTCGCCCAGGGAGTCGAGCAGGAAGACGTCGACTGCGGCCGGGTCGAAGGACTCGGGCTCGCGCAGCGCGCTGCGCCGCAGGACGCGCAGCCCGCGACCGGCCGCGAGTCGCGCCACCTCGTCGAACCGCTCCGGGTGACGCGGAGCGAGCACGAGCAGCGGCGCACCCGGCGCGAGGGACGAACATGCGTCCAAGATCACCGACTCCTCGCCCGGCCGCGTCGCGCCCGCGACGAACACCGGCCGTCCCGCGTCGCGCAGCGTCGGCACGAACCACGGCGGCTCGGCGGCGACGCCGTCGCCCTTCAGCGAACCCGTGACGACCACCCGGTCCTCGCGGACGCCCAGGGAGAGGAGCCTCCGGCGGTGGTCCTCCCCCTGGACGCAGAACAGGGACACGCAGCCCAGCAGGTCGGCCGCGAAGCGAGGAAAGCGGCCCAGCGTGCGCGAGGCGCGCTCCGACATCCGCCCACTCACCTGGACCGTCGGGCAGCCTCGTCGCGCGAGTTCCCGCAGCAGGTTCGGCCAGATCTCGTTCTCGCTGAACAGGAAGAGGTCCGGCGCGACGCGGCGCACGACCGAGCGGACCAGCCAGGGCACGTCGAGCGGCAGCACCCGCACGTCGACGCCCGGCAGCCTGCGCCTCGCCGCGTCGGCCCCGGTGGCGGTGAGCGAGGAGGCGACCACGCCTCCGCGCGGGTGCCGCTCGCGCCACCGCTCGACCAGCGGAACCAGGCCCTCGACCTCGCCGACCGAGGCCGCGTGCGCCCAGAGGACGGGATGCCCGGCCGGCCGACGCCAGCCGCGGCCCAGGCGATCGCCGAGTCCCCGCCGCCAGCCGGGCCTGGCGAGGGCGAGCACGCCCGCGGCCGGAGCCGCCGCCGCGCCGGCGGCGACCAGCAGCGCGTTGTACGCGCGTAGCGACGGGAGGCGGCGCGTGCGCGGACGGCTCAGTAGACCCAACCCCGCCCGTCGTAGCGGAAGATCTCGGTCACCTCGACCTGGTCGACGATCGAAGGCTGCGCGGCGAGCGCCTCCTCCTTCGAGCGACCCGAGCGCCGCAGCCTCTGCTCGACGTACACCATCTTGCCGATCGGGTTCGTGTCCGGGTGGGTGACCGTCTGCGGACCCAGGTGGTCGGTGTCGTAGCCGACGTACTCGGCGTAGACCGATCCGTCGCCCCCGGTCTGCCACTTCGCCTGCGCGAGGTTGTCCGTCTGCCGCTGGCGCAGCTTCCCGGCCCAGCCCGTGCAGAACGACGCGAAGGTCCGCTGCAGGTCCTCGACCTTCGCCGCGGGCGACGTGGCCGCGGTCTTCCCCCCCGCCTTCGCGGCGCGATCGTCGCGGCGGGCCCGCTCGGCCTCGTACTCCGGCGACGGCGGCTCGATCGCGACGGACAGCCCGTCGGCCGCGGCCGCCCGGGCGACCGGACCGCTCGACACGGCGAGCGCGGCGAGAACCGCGCATGCGAGCCGACCCACGAACCTCCTCATGATCCTTCCTCCCCGGAGCGCGAGGGCCCAGGCGCGCCGGAGCGCACGCCCGGGACGGAACTCGCGATTTTCACGATTCCGCCGTGCCCGCAACCCCGCGCAGGAACGCCTCGGTCTCCCGCGGATCCGCGCCGACGATCCGGCCGGCCTCGCGCGTCGCCTCGTCGAGCCGCGCCTCGAGTTCGAGCCGCAAGGCCTCGACCTCCTCCGGCCCCGCGTCGCGCGGCACCTCGATCGGCGGCCCCGACACGTAGGCGACGCGCGCGAACGGCAGCGGCAGGAGCATGCGGTCCCAGCTGCGCGAGACCACCTTCGCCCGGTCGGCTGCGTAGGAGACCGGCCAGATCGGGGCGCCGGTCGCGCGCGCGAGCTGCAGCGCCCCGGTCTTCGCGCGGCACCTCGGCCCGCGGGGGCCGTCGGGCACGACGATCACGTCGCGGCCGCGCCGGTGCGCGGCGAGCAGTCCCTTCATGCCGCCCACCCAGCCGCGCGTCGAGGATCCGCGCACGGTCTCGATGCCCATGCGGCGGATCGCGCGGCTGATGAGCTCGCCGTCGCGGTGGGCGCTGTTCATGATGCAGGCGCCCCGACCGAAGTAGGCAAACGGCATCATGACCATGCGGCCGTGCCAGAAGCAGAGGACGGCCGGCTCGCCGCTCGCGAAGCGCTCCAGCAGCCCCCCGCGGTCGACGAACCGGCGGCGCGTGGTCGCACCCAGCAGGCGGAGCGCGGCCCAGATGGCGAAGCCCCCGGCCGCGAGCGCGAACTCCCCGTCCCGCAGGCGCCGCAGGCCCGGCCGGCGCGAGCGCCCGCCCGGCCCGATGCCGCGCTCGCCGCTCATGACGGCAGGGCTTCCCCCACCGGCGTCGCCTCCGCGCCGGGCGACATCTGCTGGTCGCACAGCCGCCGGTAGACGCCCCCGCGGCGATACAGATCCTCGTGGCTGCCCTCGTCGACGATGCGACCGCCGACCACGACCGCGATGCGGTCGGCGCGCCGGATGGTCGCGAGACGGTGGGCGATCACCAGCACGGTGCGCCCCTCCATGAGCCGGTCGATCGCATCCTGCACCAGGCGCTCGGACTCGGAGTCCAGCGCCGAGGTCGCCTCGTCGAGGATCAGGATCGGGGCGTTCTTGAGCAGCGCGCGCGCGATCGCGAGCCGCTGGCGCTGGCCGCCGGAGAGGGTGACGCCGAGCTCGCCGACCACCGTGTCGTAGCCGCGCGGGAGCTCGACGATGAACTCGTGCGCGTGCGCCGCGCGCGCCGCCGCCTCCACCTCGGCGCGGTCCGTCGCCGGGTTCCCGTAGGAGATGTTGGCGCCGACGGTGTCGTTGAAGAGGAAGGTGAACTGGGTGACGATCCCGATCTGCCTGCGCAGCGAGGCGAGCGTCGCGTCGCGGAGATCGACGCCGTCGATCGTGATCCTGCCCTCGGTCGGGTCCCAGAAGCGCGGGATCATGTCCGCGATCGTCGATTTGCCCCCGCCGCTCGAGCCGACCAGCGCCACGACCTCGCCCCGGCGCAGCTCGAGGTCGATCCCGCGCAGCGCGAACCCGTCCCCGGCCCGGGGCGCGTCCGCCTCGGGGCCGGCCGCCTGCGGCGAGGCGGCGGCGGGCCCGTCCTCGCCGACGCGGGCCGGGTAGCGGAAGTCGACGCCCTCGAAGCGGATCGCGTCGGCGAGCGGCGGGATCTCGACCGCGCCGGGGCGGTCCTCGATCTCCGTCGGCTCGTCGAGCAGCTCGAAGATCCGCTCCGCCGAGGCGAGCCCCTGCTGGAGCGCGCTGTTCGTCTTCGCGAGCCCCTTGAACGGATCGTAGACCAGGAGCAGCGTCGCCATGAAGGCGAAGAACGCTCCCTGCGTGCGCCCGCCGACGATCACGCTGTAGCCGCCGTACCAGACGACGCCGGCGATCCCGATCGCGCCGATCAGTTCCATGAGCGGCTGGATCAGCGCCTTCGCCTGCGAGGCTTTCATGTGCAGGCGGAACAGCCGGTCGCTCTCGGCGTCGAAGCGGGCACGCTCGTAGGCCTCCATGCCGAAGGCCTTCACGATCCGGTTGCCCTGCACCGTCTCCTGCAGGAGCGCCGTCAGGGCGCCGAGCTGGTTCTGGCCGCTGCGCGAGAACTTCCGGAGCTTTCGCGACAGCGAGAGCACCGGCGCCACGACCAGGGGAAACGCGACGAACGCGATCAGCGCGAGGACCGTGTCCTTCCAGAACGCGTAGACCAGCAGCACGACCAGCGAGGTCGAGTCGCGGACGATCGAGATGGTCGCGTCCACGAGCGAGCTGCGCAGCTGGTAGACGTCGCTCGAGACCCGCGAGACGATCGCCGCGGTGGGAGTGCGGTTGAAGAACGAGAGCGGCAGCTCCTGCACCCGCGCGTTCACGTCGTCGCGGATGTCGGTCACGACCTTCTGGGCCACCCACTCCATCAGGTAGTTGTTGCCGTAGTTCGTGAGCGCGCGGACCCCGAACAGGAGGATCACGCCGGCCGGGAGCCACGCGAGCATGCCCAGGTCGTGGCGGGCGAAGACGTCGTCGAACACCCGCTCGACGAGAAACGGCAGGATGCCGTTCGTCGCGCTGAACAGCAGCATGCAGGCGACCGCGGCCACGAAGCGCGGCCAGACGTAGGGGCGCATGTAGCCGAGCAGCCTGCGGTAGACCCCCGTGGACGCCATGCCTCTCCGTCGGGTAGCGAAGAGCGCCGCGGCGGACAAACCACGCGACCTCGCGGGCTCGATCGCCGAGCGCCTGCGCGACGACCTAGGACGCGGAGGTCCGGTCGCGCCCGCGCAGCATGTCGGCCGCGATCACGGCCGCACGCCGGGCCGCGCCGCCCTCGCCGAGGCGCGCGCGCACGGTCGCGAGGTCGGCCCGCATCGCCTCCGCGCGACCGGGCTCGAGCAGGATCGAGCGCGCCTCGGCCGCCATCCGGACCGCGGTCGCGTCCCCCTGCAGGAGCTCCGGCACGGCGCGCCGTCCGAGGACCAGGTTGGGCATCGCGACGAACGGGACCCGCACGAGCAGGCGGGCGACCGCCCAGGTGAGCGGCGAGAGGCGGTAGGAGACGACCATCGGGCGCTCGAGCAGCGCGGTCTCCAGCGTCGCGCTCCCCGAGGCGCAGAGCACCAGGTCCGAAGCGGCGACCAGGTCCCAGGTCTCGCCGGTCACGACCGGCATGCGGCCGACGAACGGCGAGACCAGCGGGCGCAGGCCCTCGTTGGCGAGCGCGACCACCGCGTCGACCGGGACGTCGGCCCGCAGGACGTCGATCGCGCGGGCCATCTCGGGCAGGAGCGAGCGCACCTCGGCGACGCGGCTGCCGGGGAGCAGCGCCACCAGCGGGCGCTCCGGGTCGAGCCCGTGACGGGCGCGGGTCTCGGCCGCCGGCCGCGAGGGTCGCACGGTGTCGAGCGCGGGATGGCCGACGAAGGTCACGTCCGCGAGCCCGCGGTAGATCTCCTCCTCGAACGGGAAGACGACCGCGAGGCGGTCGACGTTGCGCGCGAGCTGCCGGACCCGCCAGCGACGCCAGGCCCAGACCTGCGGGCTCACGTAGTAGAGGACGGGCACCCCGGCCCGCTTCGCGACCGGGGCGAGTCGCAGGTTGAAGTCCGGCAGGTCGATCAGCACGACGAGGTCCGGGCGCTCGCCCGCCGGCCCCTCGATCGCGTCGCGCACCCGCCGGAAGGCCCCGAGGATGCGGCCGACGCTCGAGAAGACCTCGGTCAGGCCCATCGTCGAGATCTCCTCCGCGTCGACGATCGCCTCCTGTCCCTGCGCGCGCAGGCGCTCGCCGCCGACGCCGGTCACCCGCAGCCCGGGCACGAGCGCACGCAGCTCCGCGACCAGTTCCGCGCCGCGGAGGTCGCCCGACGCCTCGCCCGCGACGACGAGGACCGTCGGCGCGCGCCCGTGCGAGACGTCACTCGGCGCGGCCATAGGCCTTCGCCTCCGCCCGGCTGCCGCTCCGTCGCACCTCCTCGTGCGCCTCGTCGAGAGCTGCGAGGAAATCGCAGATCACTCCTCGGTGGACGGCGTTGACCGTGCAGTGGAGGCTCGGCGGCGGAGACTGCTGGTCGACCCAGAAGCCGCGTCGGGCGAGCGCGGCCCCGACGGCGAACGCGTCGGCGTCGTCGAACCCGAACGCGAGCAGCGTCGCGTCGGGCGGCGCGAGCAGCCGCACGCCGCGCCGCTCCCGGAGCGCCCCGGCGAGCTCGAGCGTGGCGGCGCGAGCCTCGCTCGCGAGCCCGAGGTAGCCCTCGGCTCCGAGCCGGTTCATCACCGCCCACGCCGCCGCGAGCGGGCCGCCGCCGCGGGTGCCGAGCACGCCCAGGCTGCCGTAGAAGCCGCCGAGCCAGTTGTCGGTCGAGAACGCCTGGAAGCTGCGGCGGCGCTTGTCGCGGTGCAGCAGGACCGAAACGCCCTTCGGCGCGTATCCGTACTTGTGGAGGTCGACCGACATCGACGTCACCCCCGGCACCCGGAAGTCGAACGGCGTCACGGGCTCGCCCGCCCGCTCGAGCATCGGCAGCACGAGCCCGCCCATGCACGCGTCCACGTGACACGGCAGCCCGCGCGACGCGGCGACTGCCGCGATCTCCGCGACCGGGTCGACCACCCCCTGCGGGTAGGACGGCGCGGAGCACGCGACCAGCACCGTGTCGTCGTCGATCGCGGCCTCGATCGCCGCGGGCACCGCGCGGAAGTCGGGACCGACCGGGACGCGCACGCTCTCGACGCCGTAGTCGGCAGCGGCCTTCTCGAAGGCCGCGTGCGCGGTCGTGGGCAGGACCATGCGGGGGCGCTCGACGCCGCGCTCGGCGCGCGCGAGCCCGCGGGCCGCCTTCACCGCGAGGAGCAGGCTCTCGGTGCCGCCCGAGGTGATCGAGCCGGCAGCGGCCGGCCCCGCGTGCAGGAGGTCCCCGACCATCGCGAGCACGTCCGCCTGCATCGCGCGCAGGCTCGGGAAGGCGGCCACGTTCAGCATGTTCGAGCCGGCGAAGCGCGCGTGCGCGAGCTCCGCGAGCGCCTCGACGTCCGGGCCCGCGTGGTAGGCGAGGCTGAAGGCGCGGCCCGACCGCCAGTCGACGTCGTCGCGCGAGAGACGATCGAGGTCGTCGAGGATCGCGGCCGCCGACCGCCCCCGCGGCGGGAGCGCCGTCACCCCTGCTCCATCACGCGGAGCACCCGCTCCGCGAGTTCGAGCGCCGCGAGCCCGTCTTCGCCGGTGACGGCGGGTCGCGCCCGGGTGCGCACCGAGGCGAGGAAGGCGTGAATCTCCCGCGCGAGCGCGTCGGCCTCGCCGAGGTCGACCTGCTCCCACGCGATCTCGGGCTGCCCGCGCTCGTCGACGCGGCGGCGACAGATCCGGACCGAGCGCTCGGCCAGGTCGATCGCGACGTAGAGATCGGGCTGGAACAGCCGCAGCTTGCGCTCGCGCTTGGCCGACACCCGGCTCGCCGTCACGTTCGCGATGCAGCCCCCGGCGAAGCGCAGCCGTGCGTTGGCGATGTCCACCTGGTGCGTCACCACCGGCACGCCGACCGCCTCGACCGAGACGATCTCGTCGGGCACGAGGAGCCGGACGAGGTCGAGGTCGTGGATCATCAGGTCGCGGACCACGTCGACGTCGGCTCCGCGCACCGTGAAGGGCGCGAGCCGGTGGCACTCGATGAAGCGCGGCCGGTCGATGACGCCCGCGAGACGGGTGAGCGCGGGGTTGAACCTCTCGAGGTGGCCGACCTGCAGGATGCGGCCACCCGCGCGCGCCGTCTCGACGAGGCTCGCCGCCTCCCCGGAGTTCGCGGCGAGCGGCTTCTCGACGAGACAGTCCACGCCGGCCCGCAGCAGGGCCTCGCCCACCTCCCGGTGGTGCCCGGTGGGCACGACCACGCTCGCACAGTCGATCGAGCCGATCAGCTCGCGGAAGTCCCCGACGGCCCGGCAGCCGAGACGCTCGCCGAGCGCGCGCGCACGCGGCAGGTCGACGTCGGCCACGCCGACCAGCTCGCAGCCCTGCGCCGCGGCGTACTTCTCGGCGTGGAAGGTCCCGAGGTAGCCCGCGCCGACGACCGCCGCGCGCAACGGGGCGCCCTGGGCCCGCTCGCCGGACGCGCTCACGCAAGCGCCCCCGAGGCGTCGGGCTCGGCCTCCACGGCGACCACCGCGATGCCCGCCATGTCGGCGAGCGCGATCAGGCTCTCGCGCTCGAGGAGCAGCGTGCGCCCCGCCTCCACCGCGAGCACCGTCGCATGCGTCTCGGCCATGAGGCGGATCGTCGCCGGCCCGACCGCCGGCACGTCGAAGCGAAGGTCCTGTCCCGGCTTCGCCACCTTCACGACCACCGCACCCCGGCGCGCGAGCTCGGCCCCGCGGCGGATCGCGGCGTCGGTGCCCTCGACCGCCTCGACCGCGAGGACGAGCCCGTCCTTCACGACCACGGTCTGCCCGATCTCGAACGCGCCGATCGCCTTCGCGACCCGCAGGCCGAAGCGGATGTCCTCGCGCTCCTTCGACTTCGGACCGCGGCGCCCCAGCACTCCCGGCTCGGGCACGAGCCGCGGCAGGTAGAGCGTGGAGGCCACCACCGGGATGCCCTCGGCGGCGAGCTCGTCCGCGATCCCGACCAGGAGCTTGTCGTCGTGCAGCGTCCGCATGCGGGCGAGGAAGGCGGCACCGCGCAGATCGGGCCGGAAGCCCGAGAAGAGGCGGACCTTCGTGATGCCCCCCGCCATGACCGCGCTGCTGCAGCCGGCCTCCTTGAACGTCCGGAGGATGCGGCCGAGTTCGCCCACGCGCACCCAGGTGCAGGCGTCGACCTCGGCCTCGATCGCGGGATCCGACTCGCCGACGTGCGCGCAGCACACGACCTCGACGCCGGCCTCGCGCGCCCCGCGCGCGACCAGCACCGGAAAGATCCCGTTGCCCGCGATCAGGCCGAGACGCGCGGCGTTGCGCTCCACCGCCACGCCCTCAGGGCCGCGTCACGCCGCGCTCGCTCGCGGCGACGAAGTCGGCCATCGCGATCGCCTCGGGCGAGTCGGACTGCTCGGCGCGGATCTTCGCGATCGCGTCGCGGGCCAGCAACTTCGACTGGAAGAGCGTCTTGTAGGCCCGGCGGAGGGCCGAGATGCGCGCGGCGTCGAAGCCACGGCGCTCCAGCCCGACCGCGTTCAGCCCGACCAGCCGGGCACGGTCGCCGTTGGCCATGCAGAACGGCGGGACGTCCATCACCACCATCGACCCACCGCCGATGAAGGCGCCCTCCCCGATCCGCGCGAACTGCGCGACCGCCGCGAGACCGGACACGATCGAGTGGCTGCCCAGCGACACGTGCCCGGCCACGGCGACGCCGTTCACCAGGTGCACGTGGTCGTCCACCTGGCAGTCGTGGCCCAGGTGCGAGTAGTTCATGAACAGGTTGTCGTGGCCGACGCGGGTGACGAGCCCGCCGCCCTCGGTGCCGATCGAGAGCGAGGCGTACTCGCGCACGAGGTTGCGGTCGCCCATCTCGAGCCGGCCGGGCTCGCCGTGGAACTTCAAGTCCTGCGGGACGCAGCCCACGGTCGCGAAGGGGAACACGCGGTTGTCGCGGCCGAGCGTCGTCCGCCCCTCGACCACGACGTGGGCTCCGATCCTCGTCCCGGCGCCGATCCGCACCTCCGGCCCGATCGTCGCGAACGGGCCGACCACGACCCCTTCGTCGAGCTCGGCGCCGCGCTCCACGATCGCCGTCGGGTGGATCTCCGTCGCGGCGCCCGCGCGCGGCTCGCCGCCGCGGCCGGTCGTCGGGCCCGCCGTCTCGACGGCCGAGAACGAGGCTTCGACCGCGACCTGCCCTTCGACCGTCGCGACGCCGCGGATCTTCCAGACCGGGCGCCGCTTGCGCAGGAGCTCCACCTCGAGCCGCATCTGGTCGCCGGGGACGACCGGCCGCCGAAAGCGGGCCTCGTCGATCCCCGAGAGCACGAGGAACGGTCGCTCGGCGTCGGGCCTGTCGGGGCGCAGGTCGCCGTTCAGAGTGCCGTGCACGAGCAGCCCGCCGGCCTGCGCCAGCGCCTCGCACACGAGGACCCCCGGCATGAGCGCGCGCCCGGGAAAGTGACCCGCGAACTGCGGCTCGTTCACGGTCACGTTCTTCAGCGCCACCAGCCGGCTCCCGGCCTCGAACTCGAGGACGCGGTCGACCAGCAGGAAGGGATGCCGATGCGGGAGCAGCCGCAGGATGTCGTCGCCGTCCGACACGTCGCTCCCGGCGGGCCGCCCGCTCAGTTGCCCTTGGCGTTGTACGCCGACAGGACGCGGTCGGTGATGTCCACGCTCGGCAGGTGGTAGACCACGCCCGCCGAGTTCGACTCGAGTACGAGGGAGAAGCCCTCGACCTCCGCGATCTGCTTGATGGTCTCCTGGAGGCCCTTCATGATCGGCGCGGTCAGTTCCTGGTCGCGCTTGGCGAGTTCGCCCTGCGCCTCCTCGAACTTGGTCTTCAGGTCGAGCCGCTTCTTCTCGAAGTCGGTGGCGAGCTTCCGGCGCTCCTCGTCCTTCAGCACCGACTGCTTGGCCTCGAAGTCGTTCTTGATGCGGTCGAGCTCGTCCTTCTGGCCCTTCAGCTGGGACTCGAGCTTGTCGGCCCGGACCTTGAAGTCCGACTTGGCCCGCTTGCCCGCCTCGGACTCGTTCAGCGCGCGCTGCAGGTCGACGACCGCGATCTTCGTCTCCGCCGCGCGAACCGCGACCGGAAGGGTCGCGACCGCCAGGAGGGCGACTGCCGCGATGCGCACCGAGCTGACCGTCTTCATGGACTTCTTCTCCTTCTTCTGGGGAATCGGCGCCGGCGGGACCGTCACAGCGGCGCGCCGAACGAGAACATGACCGAGCTCTTCGACTCGTTGTCCTGGAGGTTCAAGGGGATGCCGTACTCGATGCGGAGCGGGCCGAAGGGCGAAAGCCAGCGGATGCCGGCCCCGACGCCGTAGCGAAGGTCGCCGAAGTCGATGCCCTGCGCCTGGAGGAACGCGTTGCCGGCGTCGAAGAAGACCACGCCGCGGATGCCCATCGGCTGGAAGATCGGGAAGATGATCTCGTTCTGGACGACGAGCTCGTTCGTGCCGCCGATCGGCCGGTTGTTGATCACGATTCCCTGCGGGTTGTAGGTGTCCTGGCGCGGGCCCAGCGTGCGCATGTTGTAGCCGCGGACGGTGTTGATGCCGCCGGGGAAGAAGCGCTGGACGAGCGGGATCTCGTTGCCCGAGAGGCCGGCCTCGCCCTTGCCGTAGGCCACCGTGCCGCCGATCGAGTAGACGAACGCCCCGAAGTCGCGGATCCGGTAGATCGGCCAGAAGAAGCGCGTGCGCGCCTGCGCGAGCCAGTAGGTCTGGTCGCCGCCCAGCCCCGCGAACTCGAACGAGATGTCCTGGAACGAGCCCGACGTCGGGTCGTAGGCGTGATTCAGCGTGTTGCGGAGGATCTGCGGCGAGATCGCCGAGATCGCCGTCTCGCCCTGCTCGGCCCAGATCGCCGGCGGCGCGTTGTAGGAGATGTCGTAGATCCGCGCCTGTTCCAGCCGGTACTCGAGGCCGAAGCTCGTGTCCTCGAGCGAGAGCCACCCCAGACGCCCGAAGCCGATCTCCTCGAAGGGGTAGAGGGCGCGCAGGGAGAAGCCGGTCGCCGAGCGGGTGAAGTCGCCGTAGTTGAGCCCGGTGTTGAAGATCGTGCCCTGGCCGAGCAGGCGCGTGTCGAACAGGTAGGGCTCGGTGTACGAGAGGTAGATGTTGCGCCGGATGGTGCCGAAGTCGGCGTTCAGCACCGCGCGCTGGCCGCGGCCGAAGAGGTTGTTCTCCGAGAGCCGGACGTTGAACAGGAACTGGTCGCCCGAGCTGTAGCCCGCGCCCGCGCTGAAGGCGCCGGTCGAGCCCTCCTTCACGTCGACCGCGAGGTCGATCTGGTCGTCGGTCGCCCCCTTGCGGGTCGTGACGTCGACCTCCGAGAAGAACCCGAGGCGCTGCAGGGCCTCCTTGCTCTTGCGCAACTGGGTCGCCGAGAACGGCTCCTGCTCGGCCACGCGCAACTCGCGGCGGATGACCTTGTCGCGGGTCTTCGTGTTGCCGGTGACGTCGATCTGCCCGATCGTGACGGGCTTGCCCTTGCTCACGCGGAAGGCGACGTCGACGGTCTTCTCCTCGGGGCGGACCAGCGTCTCGGGCTCGACGTTCGCGAACGCGTAGCCCTGGTCGCCGAGGAGGTCGGTGAGCGTCGTCACGTCCTCGCGGAGCGCGCTCGCCCGGAAGGTCTCGCCCTTCTTCGACTGGATCTCCTTGGCGAGTTCGTCGGCCTCGGGTCCGGGCGGGACGTCGCCGGAGAGCTTGATCTCGCCGAAGTCGAACTGATCGCCCTCGTCGATCTTGATCCGCACCTTCAGCCGGTCGCCGTCTCGCGTGACCTCGGGCTCGTCGATCTTCACGCCGACGTAGCCGTCGTCGTAGTAGAAGGCGGTGAGCCGCTCGACGTCGGTCTTCAGGATCTCGCGGTTGAGCGTCCCCGACCCGGTGAGGAACGAGAGCCAGCCCTTCTCCGAGGTCTGCATCACGCCCGCGAGCTTGCGGTCGCTGAAGTGCTCGTTGCCCTCGAACTCGAGGTCCGCGATGAGGATCTTGCGGCCCTCGTCGACCTGGTAGACGAGCTCGACGTCGTCGGTGCCGGGGATCGGCTTCAGGACCGGCGTGATCTTCGCGTCGAGGTAGCCCTTCTCCTCGGCCAACTTGCGCGCGTCGGCGATGCCGCGACGGACCTTCTCGGGGTCGTGGATCGTGCGCGGGCGGGTCTTGAGCGCGGTCTCGACGTCCTCCTTCTTCAGGCTGTCGGTGCCCTCGACCTTCACCGAGGAGACGTAGGGACGCTCCTTCACGTGGAAGACGAGCGCGGGCCGGCCGGCTCCCTCCTCGAGGTCGACCGACACGTCGTCGAAGAAGCCCATCGCGTAGATCGCGCGGAGGTCCTCGTCGGCGCGCTGCGCGTCGTAGGGCTCGCCCGCGCGGCTCTTCACGTGGACGCGGATCGCCTCCTTGTCGACGCGGTGATTGCCCTCGATCGCGATCGCGCCGATCACGGGCGCGTCGCCCGAGACGCGCGGCGCGCGACCGTGGAACCCGCTCTCGGGCTCCGCCGCGTCGGCGGCGGACGCCACCCTGCGGACCGGCTCGACCACCGCCAGCAGCGGCAGCGGGCTGCGCAGCCCGGGCTGCGAGGAGAGCCACCGGTCGGGATCGGGCGCACGGCGACTCGGGCGCAGCACCGACGCCTTCGACGGGTCGGGCGGCAGGTCCTTGTCGGAGCCGCCGGCCGCGGCGGCGATCGATCCGGAGCCGGACGCGCGGTCGGCGGACTCCGCGGAGTCGCCCTTCCCCCCGCCGAAGGGCCACAGGCCGGCGATGGGCGAGAGCAGCCGCGAGAGCAGTCCCTCGGCCGCGGCCGGGGAGGAAGGCGCAGAGACCGCGACGTCCCCGCCCGGCGCCGCCGCGCCGGCCCGCGGTGCCCCGCGCCCTGCCGGGGTCTTCGCCGCGCAGCCCGCGAGCGCCGTCGCGAGCACGGCGACGAGCACGCTGCGGGCACGGTTCTCGGGGGACATGGAACTCATACGACCTCGAGCTGTCCGTGGACCAGGCGGAAGCGGGTGTCCATCGCTCTCGCGAGGCGATCGCTGTGGGTGACGACGATGCAGGTCGTACCGTTCTCGCGGTTCAGGTCGAGAAGCAGGCGCTCGACCTCGTCGCCGGTGTCGGGGTCGAGGTTTCCCGTCGGCTCGTCGGCGAGCACGAGGCCCGGCTTGCGGACCACGGCGCGCGCGACCGCGACGCGCTGCTGTTCCCCGCCGGAGAGCTCTCCCGGTCGGTGCGTCATGCGCTCGGCGAGGCCCACCCGCTCGAGCAGCGCGGCCGCCTGCTCGCGGGCATCGACCGCGGGATCTCCCGCGATGAGCGCCGGCATGGCGACGTTCTCGAGCGCGGTGAAGTCGGGCAGGAGGTGGTGGAACTGGAAGACGAACCCGATCTCGCGGTTGCGGAAGTGCGCGAGGTCGCGGTCGGTCTGCGAGGCGAGATCGACGCCCCCGATCGCCACGCTGCCCGACGTCGGGCGCTCCAGCCCCCCCAACAGGTGCAGCAGCGTGCTCTTGCCGACTCCGGACTCACCCACGATCGCGACCGTCTCCCCCGCGGCGATGCCGAAGTCGACCCCCGAGAGCACCCGGACCGTGCGCGGGCCATCGGTGAATTCCTTCACCAGCCCGCGCGCGGACACGTAGGGACCGCTCTCCTCTCCCGAACCGGCCACCGCGCCGCCCTACTCGTAGCGGATGACTTCGACCGGGGCGAGTCGCGCCGCCTGCCGGGCCGGGTAGAGGGTGGCGAGGATGCAGATCAGGATCGAGGCGAGGGCGACGGCGGCGAAGTTCCAGGGGTAGATCCGGACCGGGACCGTCGAGACGTAGAACACGTCCTTGGGCAGGTCGATGAACTTGTAGCGCTGCAGGAGCCAGGCCCCGCCCAGCCCCCCGGCGATCCCGAGCAGGGTGCCGAGCACCCCGATCACCGCCCCCTTGAAGACGAAGATCCAGCCGATCGCCCCGTTGGTCGCCCCCATCGACTTCAGGATCGCGATGTCCTTGCGCTTCTCCATGACGACCATGATGAGCGTCGCCGCGATGTTGAAGGCGGCGACCAGCACGATGAGCAGCAGGACGACGAACTGGATGAACTTCTCGAGCTTGAAGGCCGCGAAGAGGTTGCGGTTCACCTCCATCCAGTCGCGGGCGAACAGCGGGAAGCCGCCGCGCACTTCGAGGGCGCGCGCAACCCGGTCGGCCGCGTGCACGTCGTCGACCTTGACCTCGATGCCGGTCACGCGGCGCCCCAGCTCGAACATCCGCTGGGCGTCGGCCATCGCGAGAAAGACGATCGTCGAGTCGTACTCGTACATCCCGGAGTCGAAAATGCCTCCGACCGCGAAGCGCTTCACCCTCGGCACGAAGCCGAGCGCGCTCGCAGCACCCTGCGGCGACATGAGGTTCACCCAGTCGCCGACCCGGACGCCGAGCAGCTTCGCCAACTCGAAGCCGATCACGATGCGGTTCGCCTCGACCGGGGTCTCCTTGCCGTCGACGATCGTCTGGACCGTCATCGGCTGGCCCAGGTGCTTCGCCGACCCCTCGCGGACGTGGCTCGAGACGTCGATCACGTCGTCGACGTGCGCCGGGTCGACGCCGCGGACGACCGCTCCCGCGACGGCCTGCCCGGTCGTCGCCATCACCTGGCTGTAGACGAACGGGGCGGCCGCGGCGACGCCCGGCGTGCCGGCGACCTTCGCGAGCGTCTCGGGCGAGTCGTCGAGCGTGCCGCCGTGGCTCAGCAGCACCACGTGCGGGTTGAAGCCGAGGATCCGGTCCCGGAGATCCTCCTCGAAGCCGGTCATGACCGCCATCACGATGCAGAGCGTCATGACGCCGATCGCGACGCCGAGTCCGGCGATCAGCGAGATCAGCGAGACGAACTTCTCGCGACGGCGGGCGCGCAGGTAGCGCAGGCCCACCTGGAGCTCCCAAGGCAGCGACGAGAGGCCGCTCACGCTCGCGGTTCGGGCGCGCGACCCGGCGCAGCCCCCTCGCCCGGGGTCTCGCCCTCGTCGGACGCGGCCGCGCGCCGGTCCGGACGCATCAGGGGGAAGAGGATCACGTCGCGGATGGACGGCGCGTCGCACAGCAGCATCGCCAGGCGGTCGATGCCGATGCCCTCGCCCGCGGCCGGCGGCATCGCGTATTCGAGCGCGGTCACGTAGTCCTCGTCCATCGGGTGCGCCTCGTCGTCGCCGCGCTCGCGGTTCGCGAGCTGCGAGAGAAAGCGCTCGCGCTGGTCGTCGGGATCGTTCAGCTCGGAGAAGCCGTTCGCCATCTCGCGCGCGACGACGTAGAGTTCGAAGCGGTCGACCACCCAGGGGTCCGAGTCGCTCGGGCGCGCGAGCGGCGACACCTCGGTCGGGAACCCGGTCACGAACGTCGGCTGCACGAGCGTCGGCTCGACGAGATGCTCGAAGATCGCGGTGGCGATGCCGCCGGCACCGGCGGCCGGCGGGATCGCGACGCCGTGGCGTTCGGCGACCTGGCGCGCGCGCTCGGGGTCGCGCAGGTCCGACTCGTTGCAGCCGGCCGCGCTCGCGGCCGCGCCCACCAGAGAGATCCTGCGCCAGGGCGGCGTCAGGTCGATCTCGTGCTCGCCGCAGCGCACGACCCGCCCCCCCGCGACCTCCTCGGCGAGCGCGCACACCATCTGCTCGGTGAGCGGCATGAGGTCCTCGTAGGTCGCCCACGCCTGGTAGAACTCGAGCATCGTGAACTCGGGGTTGTGCTGCGTCGAGATCCCCTCGTTGCGGAAGTTGCGGCCGATCTCGAAGACGCGGTCGAAGCCGCCGACCAGAAGTCGCTTCAGGAACAGTTCCGGCGCGATCCGCATCTGGAGGTCGAGCCCCAGCGCGTTGTGGTGCGTGCGGAACGGACGCGCGGCGGCACCGCCGGCGATTTGCTGCAGGATCGGGGTCTCGACCTCGAGGAAGCCTCGCTCGGAAAGGAAGCGGCGGATGCCGGCGACGATGCGCGCCCGCTTGCGGAACACGTCGCGCACCGCCGGGTTCGACAGCAGGTCGAGGTAGCGCTGCCGGTAGCGGATCTCGACGTCGGCGAGCCCGTGCCACTTCTCGGGCGGGGCGTGCAGGCACTTCGCCAGCAGGCGGACCTCGGAGGCGGCGACCGTGAGTTCGTTCGTCTTCGTGCGGAAGAGCGTCCCCTCGACGCCGACCTGGTCGCCCAGGTCGAGCGAGCGCGAGGTCTCCCAGGCGTCGGGCGGCAGCTGGTCGCGGCGCAGGTAGGCCTGGATGCGGCCGCCCCCGTCGTCGACCGTGACGAACATGGCCTGCCCGAAGCTGCGCCGGCCGACCACACGTCCGGCGATTCGCGCCGGGGGCCGCGCCGACTCCAGGGCGGATGCTTCGGCGGACTCGAAGGCGGAGTGCAGCTGCGACGCCCGGTGGGCGGGCCGGAAGTCGTTCGGGTAGGCCCGGCCGACGGCCCGCAGTTCGCGGAGCTTGGCACGGCGTGTCGCCGTCAGGTCGTCGTCGCTCACGTGCTCGCCCTGCGCCGCCTCTCGCCGAACGAACCTCTACGGGAGCCCGTGCCGGGGGTCAATTCCTCGACGCGGCGCGACGCGAACCGCGCCGACGGCGCGGGCGCGCGCCGCGCGCCGCTGCGTCGCGGCGGCCGCAACCTCGCGTCCGGCTTGCAGGTTTTCGAGGGTTGGCATACCTCACCGAATGGTGATCACCCGGATCCGCCCGGCGCACTGGGCAGCGTCGCGGCTCGTCCTGCTCGCGCTGGCGGCGATCTCCGCCGCGACGCTGGTCTCGAGCGTCGTGCGAAGCAGGCTCTCCGTCTCGGGACGGCCGGCGCGGACCTCCGCGGCCCCCGAGGCGCGCTCGGTCCTGGCCCGCCCCCTGTCCGACTACCTCTCCCTTTCTCGCCGCAACGTCTTCGCCGCGCCCTCGACGAGCGACGCAAGCTCGCCCGCCGCCGGCCTGCCGTCGGCGCCGTCGTCGCTGCGCCTGCTCGGCACCGGGCGGCGTGGCGGCCAGCGCTTCGCGATCGTGGAGGACACGGTCGCGAAGAAGCAGCTCGTCGTCGGCACCGGGGAGACGCTCGGGGGCGCCCGGATCGCCCGGATCGGGTGGCGGAGCCTCGTGCTCGACCGGGGCGGCTCCCGGGAGGTGCTGGCGGTGACCGACGCCCCGGCCGCGGGCGCGGCCGACGCGTCGCACCCCGTCGCGATCCCCACCCCCGGCGCCTCGCCGTCGGGGGTCTCGGACGACGCCGTGAAGAAGATCGGCGACGACCGCTGGATGGTCGCGCAGGCCGAGGTGGACGAGTCGCTCTCGAACCTCTCGGACCTGATCACGCAGCTGCGGGCCGTGCCCAACCAGGAGAACGGCAGGACCAACGGCTTCAAGCTGTTCGCGATCAAGCGCGGGAGCCTGTTCCAGAAGATCGGGCTCGAGAACAACGACGTCGTGCAGCGCGTGAACGGCATCGACCTGAACGACCCGACCCGTGCGATGGCGCTCCTCCAGGAGCTGCAGGGCCAGACGAAGCTGTCGGTCGACGTCGTCCGCGGCGGCGACGCACGCACGCTGACCTACGAGATCCGATGAGGCGACCGCCGAACCTCCCCCGCCCGGCGAAGGGCCGTGCGCTCGCGCCGCGCGCGATCCTGCTCGGCTCGATCGCCGCCACGGCGCTGCTCGGCGGGGCCGTGCGTCTCGCCGCGCAGGAGGCGCCGTCTCCCGCGGCCGACGCGACCCGCGGCGAGCCCGCGCCGAGGGCCGACGCGCGCTCCGAGGCGCCCGAGGAGGCGCCCCGTCCGCTGCGACCCGACGACCTCGTCACGATGGACTTCCAGGACGTCGAGTTGCCGACGCTCATCAAGTTCGTGAGCGAGATCACGGGCAAGAACTTCGTCGTCGACGAGAAGGTGCGCGGCAAGGTCTCGGTCGTGTCGCCGACCCGCATCACCGTCGACGAGGCCTACCGGGTGTTCCAGTCGGTGCTGCAGGTGAAGGGCTTCGCGGTCGTCGACACGGGGCCGGTCGTGAAGATCATCCCGACCAAGGACGTGAAGGGCTCGGGCCTGCCGGTCGAGGGAGGCAACGGCGAGAGCGAGACCTTCGTCACCCGGCTGGTGCCGCTGCGCCACCTCGAGGCCGCACAGGCGGCGCAGGTGCTGCAGCCGCTCGTCTCGCGCGACGGCCTCGTGAGCGCCTACCCGCCGACCAACTCGCTCATCGTGATCGACTCGCAGGTGAACCTCTCGCGCCTCTCGCGACTGATCCGCGAACTCGACGTCGCCGGCCAGGAGCGAGCCGTCGAGGTGATCCCGCTTCGCCACGCCAACGCGACGGACATCGCCGGGATCCTGCGCGACACGATCGAGGAGGGGCGCCGCTCCGGCGCGGTCGGGGGCCCGGCACCCGGCACGTCGACCACGATCCCGGGCGTGCCCGCCTCCGCGATCGGGCCGTCCGCGGCGAGGGGCGAGGCCGGCGGCCTGCGGGTCGTGCCCGACGACCGCTCGAACGCGATCGTCGTGATCGGGAGCGAACTCGAGATCCGGCAGGCACGGGCGCTCGTGAAGAAGCTCGACGTCGCGCTGCCCCGCGGCAGCGGGCGCGTGAACGTCTACTCGCTCCGGCATGCCAACGCGGTCGACATGGTCGCGGTGCTCGCCGACCTGGTCGGGACCAGCTCGGCCTTCGGCGGCCGACGCGACTCCCTTCCCGGCCGCTCCGTCACGCAGGGCGGAGGCCGCTTCGGCGGCTTCCCGCGCAGCGTGCTCGGCGACCGCTCGGCGGGCGCCGCCCCGGGCTCGCCCGGCTCGGGAGCGATGGGCGGCGGGATGGGCGGAGGCCTCTCCGGCTTCGGCGGGGCCTACGGCAACCGCGGCTCCGGGGGCGGTGGCGCCTTCGGCGGACCAGGCGGCTTCGGCGGCGGCACCGCGTCGGCGGGCTCGGGCCCGCCGGCGATCGAGTTCGAGAGCGGCGTCCGGATCACCGCCGACCCGGCGACGAATTCGCTCGTGATCAGCGCCGCACCGCAGGACTACGCCGTGCTGCGCGAGGTCATCGAGCGCCTCGACGTCGCCCGCCGCCAGGTGCTCGTCGAGGCGATCATCTTCGAGGTCTCGCTCGCGAAGGCGAAGGAACTCGGCATCGAGCTGCAGGGCGGAGCCCAGGTCGGCGACATGATCGCGCTCGGGCGAACCAACCTGAAGAACATCACGAACCTGAACAACGCGATCGCGACCGGCGACGTCGGCGGACTCAGCACGATCGGCGGGCTCCTGGGCGCGCTCATCTCGAAGCAGAAGCTCAAGCTCGCCGACGGGACCGAGATCCCGGCGCAGGCCGCCGTCATCAGCGCCCTCGAGAACGAGACCGGCGTGAACGTCCTCTCGGCGCCCACCATCCTCACGACCGACAACGAGGAGGCCGAGATCGTGGTCGGCCAGAACGTGCCCTTCGTCACCAGCCGCGCGACCAACGAGACGAACCTCTCCAACACCTTCAGCCAGATCGACCGGCGCGACGTCGGCATCACGCTGCGGCTCACGCCCCAGATCTCCGAGGGCGACACGGTCCGCCTGCTGCTCTTCGAGGAGGTCTCGGCGCTCGTGAAGACGCCGCTCCCGGAGGTCCTCCAGCTCGGTCCGACGACGACCGTGCGCTCCGCGACCACGAACGTCGTGGTGCGCGACTCGGACACGGTCGCGATCGGCGGGCTGATCTCCGATCGGCTCGACAACGCCCAGAGCGGCGTGCCCTACCTCACCGACATCCCGGTCGTGGGCAACCTCTTCAAGTACCAGGAGAAGCAGAAGGAGAAGGTGAACCTGATCATCCTCCTGACGCCGCACATCGTCCGCGACCCCGACCAGATGCTCCAGGTGAGCGAGGGCGAGAAGGCGCGCTTCCGGCAGGCGATGGTCGGGAACGGCCGGTTCGCCGGCACCCAGGGATCGCTCGCCCCGCGGCGTCCTCCGGCCCCGGTCGAGACGATCGACGGCGGCGTGCTGCTGCCGGCCGAGGGCGTCGCGGCAGGCGCCGGCGACACTCTCCTGCCGGGAGGCCGGTAGGCCGGGGCCGCTTCCGATGGCGCAGACGAAGGCCGGCGAGAGCCGCCCCGAGAGACTCGAGGCGGGAGGCGCGGGCGGGCTGCCCGACGCCGCGACCTCGGCCTCGCTCGCGCGTCGCTTCGGGCTCGAATTCCGCGAATCGATCGACCCGCGCGAGGTCGATCCGGCGCTGGTCGCGGCGGTCCCGATCCAGTACGCGCGCCGCGCCGCCTGCCTCCCGCTCCACGAGGACTCGACCGGGAGCGTGGCGGTCGCAGTCGCCGACCCTCGCGCCCTGCCGGTGATCGACGACCTGCGCGCCCTGCTCGGCCGCGCCATCACGCCGGTCGTCGTGCCGGCCGGCGCGGTCCTCGACGGCATCAACGCCGCCTACGACCGCGCGCAGGGATCCGCCGAGTCGGTCATGGGCGACATCGAGACGGCGGAGCTCGACGCGGTCGCCCACGAGCTCGAGGAGCCGCACGACCTCCTCGACGCCGACGACGAGGCGCCGATCATCCGGCTCGTGAACTCGCTGCTCTTCCAGGCGGTGAAGGACCGGGCGTCCGACATCCACGTCGAGCCCTTCGAGCGCGACGTGTCCGTGAGGTTCCGCATCGACGGGATGCTCTACGACGTGCTGAAGCCGCCCAAGCGCTTCCACCCGACGATCGTCGCCCGCGTGAAGATCATGGCCGGGCTCGACATCGCCGAGCGCCGCCTCCCGCAGGACGGCCGCCTGCGCTTCCGCGTCGCCGGGCGCGACGTCGACGTGCGCGTGTCGATCGTCCCGACGCAGTTCGGCGAGCGCGTGGTGCTCCGCCTGCTCGATCGCAGCGGCTCGCTGCTCTCGCTCGAGGACCTGGGGCTGCTCGGCGAGCAGCTCGAGGTCGTGCAGCGGCTCGTGCAGCGCAGCCACGGCATCCTGCTCGTCACCGGCCCGACCGGCAGCGGCAAGACGACGACGCTCTACGCGGCGCTCGCGCGCCTCAACTCGTCGCTGCGCAACATCATCACGATCGAGGACCCGATCGAGTACCAGCTCCACGGGGTCGGCCAGATCCAGGTGAACCCGAAGATCGACCTCACCTTCGCGAGCGGGCTCCGCTCGATCCTGCGCCAGGACCCCGACGTCATCATGGTCGGCGAGATCCGCGACGCGGAGACGGCCGAGATCGCGATCCAGGCGGCGCTCACCGGCCACCTCGTCTTCTCGACGCTCCACACGAACGACTCCTTCGGGGCGATCTCCCGGCTGGTCGACATGGGCATCGAGCCGTTCCTCGTCTCGTCCTCGGTGGTCGGGGTGATGGCGCAGCGCCTCGTGCGACGGGTCTGCCCGTCCTGCCGGCAGCAGACCCGGGCGACGCCGGCCGAGGAGCGCGAGCTCGGCATCGCGGCGGGCACGCCGATCCACGCGGCGGGTCCCGGCTGCGGCGACTGCAAGGGAACCGGCTACCGGGGCCGCACCGCCATCCACGAAATCCTGGTCGTCGACGACGAGGTGCGCTCGCTGGTCATGCAGCGGTCCGACGCGGCGGCGCTGCGGCGACTCGCCACCGGGCGCGGCATGGCGACGCTCCGCGACGACGGGGCGGCCAAGGTGCGCGCCGGGGTCACGACCGTCGAGGAGATCCTGCGCGTCACGCAGGACGACGTCGTCTGAGGGGCGCGGCCGCACCGACCTGATCGACCATGGCCGTCTTCGCCTACCGCGGTCTCACTTCCGACGGGCGCACCGTGCGCGGGGTCGTCGACGCCGACAGCGCGCGCGGCGCCCGCGCACGTCTCCGGCGCGACGGGATCTTCCCGACCTCGATCGACGAGGAGCGCGACCGGGCGGCCGCGCCGCGCCAGGCCGGAGGCCGGGTGCGACCGGCCGATCTCGCCCTCGTCTCGCGCCAGCTCGGGACGCTCGTCGGCGC
>JAFMJW010000035.1 GCA_017853315.1 Alphaproteobacteria bacterium | reverse complement strand
GCCGGTCGACGGTTCGCCCGCGTCGCCGACGGCGACGAGATCGTGTCGATCGGCGAGCCCGCCGGCCCGACGGTCTGCTGCCTCGCGCGATCGGGCAAGGGTACGAAGTTCCCGCTCGAGGAGGTCGCCGAACTCCAGGGTGCGGGCCGCGGCGTGATCCTGATGCGGCTCGACGACGACGACCGCCTGGTCGGCGCCGTCGCCGCCGGGCGCAAGGAGAAGCTGGTGGCGTCGCTCGAAGGGGGATCGGAGCGCGAGCTCTCCACCGAGGACTTCCCGTCGTCCCACCGCGGCGCGAAGGGGCACAAGGTGGTGAAGCGCGGCACCCCGACCGGGCTCGGCCGCCCCGACGGCGGCTGATCCCGCTCGCGGGTTGCCGGCGACCGCCAGTCGGATAAGCACGGGGCCGCCCGGCGCGACGCGCGCGGGAAGACCCCCGGGAGGAACCATGGACTTCACCCTGAGCGACGAGGACCGCCAGCTTCGCGACTCCGTCCGCGACTTCGTCGAGGACGTCGTGAACCCGATCTGGCCCGAGATCGAGCGCACCGACCGCCTGCCGCAGAACGTGATCGACACCGCGAAGGAGCTCGGCCTCTTCGGGCTCGCGATCTCGCCCGACTACGGCGGGCTCGGGCTGTCGGTCGTGCAGAAGGCGGTCGTCCACGAGATGCTCGGCCGCGGGCCGTGGGGCCTCGCGAGCTACATCAGCGTGCACACCGGCATCGGCTGCACCGGCATCAACCTCTTCGGCACCCCCGAGCAGAAGGAGCGCTACCTGCCGAAGATGGCGAGCGGCGAGTGGCTCGGTTCCTTCGGGCTCACCGAGCCGAACGCCGGCTCCGACGCGAGCAGCCTCGAGACGCGCGCCGAGCGCGACGGGGACCACTGGGTGCTGAACGGGCGCAAGATCTTCATCACGAACGCGCCCTACGCCCACCACGTCCTGATCTTCGCGAAGGCTCCCAAGGGGATCACGGCCTTCATCGTCGACACCGACACCCCGGGCTTCGCGATCGGGCAGGTCTTCGACACGCTCGGCCACAAGGGCTCGGCGATCTGCGAGCTCGTCATCGAGGACTGCCGCATCCCCGCGGGCCAGCTCGTCGGCGTCGAGGGAAAAGGCTTCGACATCGCCAAGCGCGTGCTCTCCGAGGGCCGCACGATGCTCGCCTCGCGCGCGGTCGGCTCGGGCCAGAAGGCGATGGAACTCGCGATCGAGCACGGCGAGTCGCGCAAGACCTTCGGCAAGCCGCTCCTCGACCACCAGGCGCTCGCCTTCCGACTGGCCCAGATGAGCGCCCGCACCGAAGCCGGGAGACTGCTCGCCTACCGGTCCGCCTGGCTCCTCGACCGGGGCTCGCCCGCGATCCGGGAGTCGTCGACCGCGAAGTACTTCTGCGGCGAGGGGCTCTGGCAGACCGTCGACGACGCGATCCAGATGCTGGGCGGCTACGGCTACATCAAGGGCGAGTACATGATCGAGCGGATCTGGCGCGACTCCCGTGTCGTGCGGGTCTACGACGGTTCGTCGGAGGTGCAGCAGATCCTGATCGCGCAGCGACTGCGCAAGGGGGACGTCGAGACGGCCTGGTGACGACGGCCGGGCGCGGCGGCGGCGTCGCCGTCCGCCGGCTCAGGCGCCCGTGGCCGGCCCGGCCTCGGCGCCCGACGACGCTGCGGCGTCGCGGTCGAGGAGAGCCAGCACCTCCACGTGCGGCGTCTGCGGCAGCATGTCGAACGGCCGGATGCGGCGGAGCGAGAGTCCGCCCTCGGCGAGCGCGTCGAGGTCGCGCGCCAGCGTGACCGGGTTGCACGAGAGGTAGAGGAGGCTCGAGGGCGCGAGCGCCGCGATCGCGTCGCGGGCCCCGACCGAGAGTCCCGAACGCGGGGGATTCGCGACGACGAGCAGTCGCCCGCCCTCCTCCGGCGCGAGGCCGTGCTCCCGCACCAGGGCCGCGGCGCTCTCGGCCGGAGCCGCGAGGTAGCGCACGTGCCCCTGGTGGGCGCGCTTCGCGTTCCCGTTCGCGCAGTCGACGGCGGCCGCCGAGGTCTCGATTCCGAGGACGGCCGCCACGCGGGGCGCAAGCGCGAGCCCGAATCCTCCGACCCCGCCGAACAGGTCCACGACCACGTCGTGGGGCCGGGGATCCAGCCAGCGCTCGGCGTCCGCGTAGATGCGCGTCGCGACGCCCGGGTTCGCCTGGACGAAGGCGTCGGGCCGCGACTCGAGCACGAGGCGGCCGAAGCGGTCCAGCAGCGCCCGCGGGCCGAAGATCCTGCGCACGTCCGAGGACAGGATCGAGTTGCCCGGCGTCGGGTTCACGCACAGGAACGCCGCCTCGAGCCGGGGCTCGTCGCGGCGCAGCCGCTCGACGAGCCGATCGAGCCCCGCGGGATCGGCGATCGCCGACACGAGCGTCAGGTGGATCGCGCCGCTCTCCGTCGAGATCCGGGCGAGCGCGTAGCGGAGCGCGCCCTCGCGGCTGCGCTCGTCGAAGATCGGGATGCCCGACTCCTCGATCCGCGCGCGCAGCGCGACCAGGAACGGCAGCAGGCGGCGGTCGTGGACCCGGCAGCGCTCGGCCGGGAGAACGCTGTGGGTGCCGGGACGGTAGACGCCGAGGACCACCTCGGCGCGGCCGTCGCGACCGCGTCGCTTTCGCAGCACGAGCTTCGCGTGGTTCCGGTAGCCGAACGGCAGCGGACTGCCGAAGATCTTCTCCGGCTCGACGGGCGCGATCCGGGGATGGGCGGCGAGCGCCGCGCGGAGCGCCGCGTCCTTTCCGCGCAACTGCTCCCCGTAGGTCGTTCCGACGAGCGGGCAGCCGACGCAGTCGGGGAAGTGGGCGCACGCCACCCGGGAAGGATCGTCTCCCCGGGGCTCGGCGCGGCGGGCCTTCCGGACGCCGAGGGGCGGTCGTGCCCCGCCGGCCCTGCCCGCCCCGGGGCCGCGGCGGGGGTCGCCTCGACCCGTCCGCGGTCGCGTGTCGCCGGCCATGGCCTGGCATAGCACGCCGCCGGCTTGCGGGGCGCAGCGGGTGCGTCTGCTATCGTCGCGCCATGGCCCGAGCGGAGCGCACCGGCATCGTGATCGTCGGCGGCGGCATCGCCGGTGCCTCGCTCGCCTGGTTCCTCGCGCGGGAAGGCCGCGGCGACGTCGTCGTGCTCGAGCGCGAGCAGAGCCTCGCCGTCCACTCGACCGGCCGCAGCGCCGCGACGCTCTCCGAACTCGACGGCGACCCGACCCTCTGCGAGATCAAGGTCGCGGCGGCCGGCTTCTTCCGGTCGCCCCCCGACGGTTTCGCCGCGGCCCCGGTCCTGCGGCCCACCGGCGTGATCTCGCTCGTGTCGGCCGCGGCGGTGCCGACGCTGGAGCGGCGCGAGCGCTTCCTGCGCTCGATCGGCCTCGACTTCCGCACGCTCACCCCGGCCGAGGCGGCCGCGCAGGTGCCGGCGCTCGAGCCGACGGAGTTCGCGGCCGCGATCGACGTCCCGGGCGACGGGCGCCTCGACGTGCACGAGATCCTGTCGAGCTACTACCGCGGGGCCCGCGCCGCCGGAGCGGAGCTGCGGCTCGGCGCGGAGGTCCGCGACGTCGTCGTCGAGGCCGGCCGCTGCGTCGGGGTCGCGACGGACCGGGGAGAGATCCGCTGCGACCTCGTGATCGACGCCGCGGGAGCCTGGGCGGGGCGCCTCGCCGCAATGGCGGGCGCCTCGCCGATCCCGCTCCAGCCGATGCGGCGCTCGATCTTCCTCTTCCCGGTACCCGCGGGGATCCGCTGTGCAGCCTGGCCCGAGGTCATCAGCGACGCGCACTCCGTCTACTTCGCGCCCGAAGCCGGCGAGATGATGGCGAGCCCGATGGACGAGGTGCCGATGGAGGCCTGCGACCCGTCCCCCGACGACGAGACGATCGCCGCCGCGGTCGAGCGGCTCGCCCGGCTCGCGCCGGCCCTGCGGCCGAGGACCATCCGGCACCGCTGGTCGGGGCTGCGGACCTTCTCGCCGGACCGGGTCCACGTGGTCGGCGAGGACGGCGCACGTCCGGGCTTCTTCTGGCTCGCCGGGCAAGGCGGCTGCGGCATCGAGACGAGCTCCCTCGTCGGTCGCGTCGCGGCCGACCTGATCCTGCGCGGCGCGACGACGGCTTTCGACGCCCGCCGTCTCGCTCCCGGGCGCTTCGTCGCCGACGGACGCGCATCGGTCGCACGGGCGGTTTGACAGCCGGGGCGACTCTCCGTAGCGGAACCTCGGATCGCGGCAGGGGGTGAGGGGACGTGGCGACGACGTATACCGCGAAGGACATCACGGTCCTCGAGGGACTCGAACCGGTCCGCAAGCGGCCCGGCATGTACATCGGCGGGGTCGACTCCGCCGGGCTCCACCACCTCCTCTGGGAGATCGTCGACAACTCGGTCGACGAGGCGATGAACGGCCACTGCCGTCGCATCGACGTCGTGCTCGCGGCCGACGGCGAGACCGTGTCGGTGCGTGACGACGGCCGCGGCATCCCGGTCGACATGCACGAGAAGCACAAGAAGCCGGCGCTCGAGTTGATCCTGACCACGCTGCACGCCGGCGGCAAGTTCGAGTCGAAGAGCTACTACCACTCGGGCGGCCTCCACGGCGTGGGTGCGTCGGTCGTGACCGCCCTGTCCGACCGCTTCCTGGTCCGCGTGAAGCGCGACGGCGCCGAATGGGAGCAGGCCTTCGCCCGGGGCGTCGCGGCCTCGAAGCTGAAGAAACTCGCGGCGGCCCGCGGCACCGGGACCTTCATCGAGTTCCATCCCGACGAGACGATCTTCCCCTCGATCCGCTTCGACCCCGAGACCATCCGCGAGCGCCTCGAGTCGAAGGCCTACCTCCACCGCGGGCTGGTCGTCACGTTCGACGACCGCGTGTCGAAGCAGCGCCACGAGTTCCACTATCCCGACGGGATCTCCGCCTACATCGGAAAGATCCTCGACCAGGGCGGGTCCGCGCGGGTGCACCCGGACGTCTTTCACGCCTCCCGCGACCAGGACGGTCTCCACGTCGAGTGCGCGCTCGCCTGGACCGAGGACACGGCGGAGCGCATCTCGTCCTTCGTGAACAGCATCCCGACGGCGGCCGGCGGCACGCACGAGAACGCGCTCAAGGCCGGCATGGTGAAGGCGGTCCGCAACTACCTCGAGATCCACGGGCTCGTCCCGCGCGGACTTCAGATCGCCGTGGAGGACGTTCGCGAGGGCGTCGTGGGGCTCCTCTCCTGCTTCGTGCCGAACCCGCAGTTCCAGGGCCAGACCAAGGAGCGCCTGAACAACCCCGAGGTCGCGCCTCCGATCGAGGCGTTCGTGCGCAGCGCGCTCGAAAACTGGCTCAACCAGAACCGTTCGTCGGCCGAGGCGATCGCCGGACGCGTCGTGCTCGCGGCGCGCGCCCGAAGCGCTTCGCGCGCCGCGGCGAAGGAGGTCACCCGCAAGACCGCGATCTCGCACCGGCTGAACCTGCCCGGGAAGCTCGCCGACTGCGCGTCGACGAACCCCGCGGACTCCGAGCTCTTCCTGGTCGAGGGAGACTCCGCCGGGGGCTCGGCCAAGCAGGGCCGCGACCGGCACTTCCAGGCGATCCTGCCGCTGCGCGGCAAGGTGCTGAACACCGAGCAGGCCTCGCTCGCGAAGGCGCTGTCGAACGCGGAGCTCTCCGACATCGTGAAGGCGCTCGGCTGCGGGATCGGGCGGGAGTACGACGCGTCCAAGCTGCGCTACCACAAGGTCTGCCTGCTGATGGACGCCGACTCCGACGGCAACCACATCGCGACGCTGCTGATGACGTTCTTCTACCGTCACCTGCCGGAGCTGGTGCGCGGCGGCTACCTCTACATCGCGGTGCCGCCGCTCTACCGGATCGACGTCGGCAAGGAGACCTTCTGGGCGCGCGACGACCGCGAGAAGACGCAGATCCTCGCGCGCGCCAAGGGTCGGGCGAATCCGCAGGTGCAGCGCTTCAAGGGGCTCGGCGAGATGAACCCCTCGACCCTCAAGGAGACGACGCTCGACCCGCGGCGGCGCACCATGCTTCGAGTGACGGTGGGGGACGCGCAGGCGACCGACGAGATGATCTCGGCGCTCATGGGCCGCGAGGTGGCCCCGCGCTTCCAGCTCATCATGGAGCGCGCGAACACCGTGGTGGCCGACGTCGAGGAGCTCGACGTGTGAGCGGGGAGACGACGATCGAGGGGTGGGGGCGTACCGCCCCGGTCCGCGCGCGCGTGCTGCGCGCCGGGACCGCCGACGAGGTCCCTCTCCTGGTCGCGAAGTCGGGCCCGCGGGGCACCCTCCCCCGCGGCCTCGGGCGCGCCTACGGCGACGCGGCGCAGAACGAGGGCGGGGACGTCGTCGACCTGACCGGGGCCCGCCGGGTGCTCGGCTTCGACGCCGTCCGAGGCACGATCCGGGTCGAGGCCGGCCTCTCGCTCGACGAGTTGATGCGCCTCTCCGTCCCGCGCGGCTGGTTCCCGGGCGTGACGCCGGGGACCCGCTACGTCACGGTCGGAGGCGCGATCGCCGCCGACGTCCACGGCAAGAACCACCATCGCGACGGGAGCTTCTCGAACCACGTCGAGTCGTTCACGCTCGCGACCCCGCGCTTCACCCAGGACGTGACCCCGACGTCGGATCCGGAGCTCTTCTGGGGCACCGCCGGGGCGATGGGCCTGACCGGCGTCGTCACCGAGGCGACCTTGCGGCTGCTGCCGATCGAGACGGCGATGATCCGGGTCGACACCGAGCGGTGCGACGACCTCGACGACGTCATGGGCCGCATGCTCGAGGGCGACCATCGCTACCGCCATTCGGTGGCCTGGGTCGACATGTTCGCGCGCGGGCGTCGCATGGGGCGCGCCGTGCTCACCCGGGGCGACCATGCGCGGCTCGAGGACCTGCCGGCCGGCGACCGGGCGCGCGCTCTCGACTTCGCCCCCGGGACGCTCCTCGGGGCGCCCCCCTGGGTCCCGACCTGGCTGCTGAACCGGGCGACGGTGCTCGCCTTCGACGAGTTGTACTTCCGCCGCGCCCCGCGCCGGCGCACCGGCGAGATCGTGGGGCTGACGCCGTTCTTCCACCCGCTCGACGCGATCACCGGCTGGAACCGGCTCTACGGCCGTCCGGGCTTCTTCCAGTACCAGTTCGTCGTGCCCGACGAGGCGACGGCGGCGGTCCGCGCGGTGGTCGAGCGCGTGAGCGCCGAGCGGTGCGCCTTCCTCGCCGTGCTGAAGCGCTTCGGCCCCGGGAACCCGGGACCCCTCTCCTTCCCGCGCCCCGGCTGGACGCTCGCGATGGACATGCCGGCCCGCGCGGATCGCCCCGGGTTCCTCGACGGGCTCGACCGGATCGTGCTCGACGCGGGCGGGCGTCTCTACCTCGCGAAGGACAACCGCGTGCCGCGCGACACGTTCCGCGCGATGATGGGCCGGGCCGACCTCGAGGCCTTCGCCCGCCTGCGCGACCGGGTCGACCCGGAACGCGTGCTGCAGTCGGATCTCTCGCGGCGCCTCGGCTTGTGAAGCCCGCCGCGGACGGCTAGTCCGCGCGTCCATGTTGCAGCAGATCTCGGCCCGCGACCTCTCGCAGCGACTCGCGTCGGGCGAGCCACCGCTCGTGCTCGACGTGCGCGAGCCTGGGGAGATCGCGATCGCGCGGATGCCCGGCGCCGTCGAGATCCCGATGAACGACGTTCCTCGCCGGCTCGCCGAGCTGCCCGCGGAGCGCGAGATCGTGGTCGTCTGCCACCACGGCATGCGGAGCGCGCAGGTCGCCGGCTTCCTCGCCGACCGTGGCTACGGGCGCGTGCTGAACCTCGCGGGCGGCATCGACGGCTGGTCGCTGCAGGTCGATCCCTCGGTTGCTCGCTACTGAGGCGGAGACGCCGCCGGTGCCCGTCGCCGAGTCCCGGTCGTCGTCCGCGGACGTGCCCGCGCGGCGCATCGAGGTCGACGGGCTCTCGCTCGCGGTCGTCGACTACGGGCGCGAAGGGTCGACGGCCGGTCCGCCGATCCTTCTCCTCCACGGGGGCATGGCCCATGCGCGGTGGTTCGAGGCGGTCGGTCCGCTCCTCGCGGACCTCGGCCGGCCGCTCGCGCTGGACCGGCGAGGCCACGGCGAGAGCGACTGGACGGACCGGGAACGCTACGGCTGGGAGCGAGATCTCGCCGACGTCGTGGCGGCGATGGAGATCCTCGACCCGGGCCCCTGGGTGCTGGTCGGGCACTCCCAGGGGGGACTGCTCGCCGCGGATCTCGCCTCCCGCCGCACGGCGTCGTTGCGTGCGCTCGTGCTGCTCGACATTCCGCTCTTCCTCGGCACGCCGGCCATGCGCAGCGCCGGAGACCGGCTGAGTCGCATCCCGCAGATGCGCTGGCCCAGCATGGACGCGGCGGTCTCCGGCTTTCGACCCTACCCCCTTCCCCACCGCATCGCGCCGCCGCGGCTCGCCCGGCTCGCCCGGACGAGCTTCCGGCCCGACGGCGAAGGCGGGTTCACCTCCCGTTTCCACTGGAAGGTCTTCCGGGCCGATCCGCGAGGCGGCCCGGGCAAGGGCTTCGCGGACCGGCTGCGCGAGATCGACGTCCCGACGCTCTGCCTGCGCGGCGCGGAGTCGACGATCCTGTCGGCCGAGGATCACGCCGAGATGGTCGGGCGGATCCCGGGGGCCGAGGGCGTGGTCGTGGACGGCGCGACGCACCATCTCCACGTCGAACGTCCCGAGGTCGTCGCCGACGCGATCGCGTCGTTCGTGGGAGGCCTGCCGCGCGATTGAGCCGACCGCCGACGTGGGATACCGTCCGCGCGATGTCGATCGGCTCCCGACTCGAGAGTTTTCTCGCCGCGCGCGTCGGCAGGCCGGTGCGCGTGTCGGCGCTCTCCCGCAAGAGCGGCGGGGCCTCCCGCGAGACCTACCTGTTCGAGGCCGAGTGGGAGGGCAGCGAGAAGCGGGGCTTCGTCCTGCGACGCGACCCGGTCGCGAGCCTGCTCGAAAGCGACCGCAGCCACGAGTACCGGGTTCTCGAAGCGGCCCGCTCGTTGGGCGTCCCGGTCCCGGCCGTCCGCTGGCTCGAACTCGGACGCGAGGCGCTCGACCGCCCCTTCTTCGTCATGGAGCGGGTCGACGGCATGGTGACCCCGCCGACCTTCCCGCAGGCCTACCCCGACGAGATGCGGGAGCGCTGTGCCGAGGACTTCGTGTCGATCCTCGCGGCGATCCATCGCGCCGACTGGCGGGCCGCCGGATTCGGCTTCCTCGATGCCCCTGCTCCGGGACCGGAGGCCGCGCGACGCGCGGTCGACCTCTGGCGGGGCATCTTCGAGAAGGACCGCATCGAGCCGAACCCGGTCCTGACCCGCGCCTTCGAGTGGCTGGAGGAGAACCTCCCGTCATCGGACCAGGTCACGCTTGTCCACGCCGACTACCGCTCCGGCAACTACCTCCACGAGTCCGACGGGCGGATCACCGCGATGCTCGACTGGGAGATGGCGCACCTCGGAGACCCCCACGAGGACCTTGGATGGGCGGCGATGCCCTACTGGGCGAGCGGCGGTCGTGTCTGCGGCCTGCTGCCGCTGGAGGACTTCGTCGCGCGCTGGGAGTCCGCGACCGGCCTGCGCGTCGATCCGGCGCGCCTGCGGTTCTACCAGGTGCTCGGCACCGCGAAGATGATGGCGATCGCGCTCACCGGCGTGCGCAACCTGTGCGAAGCGCGCACCTGCGAGCCGACGCTCGCGATCGTCGGACTCCTCAACGGCCGGCTCGCGCGCGAGGTGCTCGAGCTGATCGGGGCGGGGACGCCCGCGACGGGGGCGCGATGAGACCCGACCTCGACGACGTGCTCTCCGCCGTTCAGCGCCTGCTCCAGGCCGAGGTGATGCCGTCGGTCGCGGACCCGTTCGTCGCCGAGCAGGTCATGTACGCGTCGCTCCTGCTCGAGTACGCGAAGAAGGCCTGGCCGATCGAGCACCAGGCGGTGTCCGAGGAGCACCGCGACCTGGACGCGACGCTCCGCGCGCTGATGCCGCTGCTGGCGGCCCTGCCCGGCGCCGTCGCCGCCGATCTCCTGCGCGAGGTCCGCGCCCACCTCTCCGCCACCGCGGCCGAGGGGTCGGCCTCGCTCGACGCGGTCCTCGCCCGCGACCGCGAGGGCCGAGGGCTCCTGGACCGTGCGATCCCTCTCGGCCGGGCCTCCTCCGAGCCGGCCGGCGCCGACGCCCGTGCGAAGCTGCGCGCGACCGTCGACGCCTACCTCGGTCGGGCCGCGCGGAGACAGGAGGCGGCGATCGCCCTGCTCGGCTTCACCTGGTGAGCCCGGCGGCGCGTCAGGGCGCGCCGTCGATCAGCCCGGTGAAGCCGTAGGGACGGTGCGCGCCGATCACGAGCTGTTCGAGCACGCCCAGGCCCTGTTCGGCCGGGGCGCCTTCGCGCTGGAGCCGTGCCTCGCAGATCGTCTGCACGTGGAGGTGAAGCGGCGAGACGTCGTCTCCCGCGACGGCCTCCACCGTCTCGCACGCGACCTCGAGGTCGCCGTGGGAGATCCCGTGCCCCCACGTCGGGTGGAGGTAGCCGATCGTGCTCATCGTGAAGTGCGAGAGCGGCCGGAGCTCGATCTGCGCCCGCCCCGCCTGCGAGTCGATGCGGATCGCGCCGGACTCGATGCGGCGGGTGCCGCGTCGCCAGCGAAGCTCGTGGTCGACCGAGCGAGCCGGCCTCGCTGCGGCGGCGTCGGCGCCGACCGGCAGGACGAAGCCCGTCTCGTGCCAGCGCGTGCCGTCCTCTTCCTCGTTCACGTCGAAGTGGGTGATCGTGTTCGGAAAGTTGAACGGGGCCCAGAGCCAGAAGAACTGCGGCACGACGGGCATCGCGCCGGGCTCGGGTTCGCCCACGGGCCGGATTCCCCAGGAGCGGTCCCGGGAGCCCCAGCACGACGACTCCTCGAGGCGGACGGTGCGGCCGGGAAGAGCCAGCCGTCCCTCCCAGCCGCCGTGCTGGGTGAGGCGCGTGTAGTCCATGATCGTCCGCACGCCGGCACGGCGCTGGAACCGCGGCTCCTCGAGCACCGGGCCGCGACAGCGGAACTCCGCGTCGAATTGCAGCCCGGCCTCGTTCGCTCCGAGCGAGACGTGCAGTCGGCGCAGCGGCTCCACGACCCGAACCGAGATCGGACCTACGCTCGTGTCGAGCCGGTCGGCCGGCGCGCGCCGCGAGGCACGAACGACGTGGTGGAGTCCGTCGTGCAGGACGCTCACGGCCGCGTCCTGGACCCCCCGGTTCGGGTAGACGCCGAGCGCGACCGCGAAGTAGACCTCGCCGCCCGGCGTGGTGCCGTTGAAGAAGTAGCGGTCGTAGAAGTTGCGGTCGCCCGTCGACACGTGGGCGATCGGCTCGGACGTCTGGTGCAGGGCGTAGTCGTCGCCGCCGGTCAGCATCGTTCACCCCCCGGGAAGGCCGCGACCATAGCCGCGAGGCGACGACGAGGCGAGCGGGCCCGGCCCTCCTTGCGCCCGCGGCGCGCCTCCGGCTAACCGTCGGTGCGCCGCCGCTCCCGCGGCGCGCGCGTGCCCGATGGCGGCGGAGGAGCCCATGCCCGAGTTCGAGACGATCCGCTTCGAGGTCGACGCCCGAGTCGCGACGATCACGCTCGCCCGGCCCGACCGGCTGAACGCGATGAACCAGCGCATGAAGGAGGACCTGCGTGCGGCCTGGGGCATCGTGAAGGACGACCCCGAGATCTGGTGCGCGATCGTGACCGGCGAGGGGCGAGCCTTCTCCTCGGGCGCCGACGTCGAGTCGCTGGACTCCGGCGGCTTCAAGAAGCCCGACCGCTGGCGCGAGCTCGCGATGATCGAGACCATCCGGGCGCTCCCGACGCCGCGGCGCATGGGCGTCTGGAAGCCGGTGATCGCGGCCGTGAACGGGCTCGTGAACGGGGTCACGCTCGATCTCGTCACCGAGGCCGACATCCCGATCGCGTCGGATCGCGCCCAGTTCTTCGATTCGCACGTCTCGATCGGGTACGTCTCGTCGCACGAGATGGTGAACATGGCGCGGCGCGTGCCGCTGGCCGTGTGCCTGCGGATGGCGCTGCTCGGGAACAAGGAGCGCATGAGCGCCGAGCGCGCTCTCGAAGTCGGGCTCGTGACCGAGGTCGTCCCGCACGACCGCCTGATGGAGCGTGCGCGGGAGATCGCGGCGCTCGTCTGCGAGAACGCCCCGCTCGCCGTCTGGGGTACGAAGATGGCGATTCTCCGCGGCGTGGGCCTCCCGATCGAGCAGGCCGAGGAGATCGCGGCGGGCTACCTCGAGGTCGTCGAGCAGAGCGAGGACCACGGCGAGGGACCGCGCTCGTTCGTCGAGCGCCGCAAGCCCGCATGGAAGGCTCGCTGAGCGCCGCTCAGTCGCCCGACTTCGAGAGCAGGTCGGCCGGGCCGCCGGCCAGCTCCGCCGCCCGACGGCGCAGGAGCGGCTTGTCGACCTTCTGCGTGCCGGTGCGCGGAACGGCATCCGCCGGCAGCAGGAAGAGGTGTCGCGGCACCTTGTAGGACGCCATCTCCCGGCGGCAGTGCGCGAGGACCCCTTCGGGGTCGGGAACCACGCCCCCTCGCGGGACGAGGAAGGCGCCCACGTTCTCGCCCCGCACCGGGTGCGGCACGGGAACGACGTAGGCCGCGGCGAGCCCGGGGACCTCCGCGAGGCAGGCCTCGACCTCGGCGGCGGCGACGTTCACGCCAGCCGTCTTGATGACCTCCTTCAGGCGACCGTCGAACCGCAGGGTCCCGGTCTCGTCGAGGCGCCCGTAGTCGCCGGTGCGGAAGAAGCCGTCGGACGTGAAGCATTCTTCCCGGGGGACGCCGAGGTAGCCGAGCATGAGCGAGGGACCGCGGACCAGGATCTCGCCCACGTCTCCGGGAGCGCGAGGCGTCCCGGACTCGGGGTCGACGACGCGCAGCTCGACGCCGGGAAGCGGGCGACCGAACCCCCTTCGCCGCAGCTCGGGCGGGTCGTCCCAGCGCGCGAGGCACACGACGGTCGCCGTCTCACTCAGGCCGTACGCTCCCACCGTCACGTGGTCGGGTGCGAGCAGGCGGGCGGCCGCCGGCGACTCCGTCCAGATCCCCTTGCGAAGCCGAAGAGCGCGCCGGTCGAAGCTCTCGTGCCCGACCAGCGCCGGTGCGAGCTGCCAGCCGGCGTAGAAGCTGATTCCCTCGGCCTCCATCAGGTCGAGGGCGCGACCGGCCTCGAAGTGGTCCTGGAGCACGACCGCGCCCCCGGTCGCGAGCGTGATCAGCGCGATGATGACGAAGCCGCCCGCGAAGAACATCGGCAGCGCGCCCCA
Organism: Alphaproteobacteria bacterium; assembly: GCA_017853315.1. Classification (GTDB taxonomy): domain Bacteria; phylum Desulfobacterota; class Binatia; order UBA12015; family UBA12015; genus REEB422. The sequence goes on along the minus strand of JAFMJW010000035.1, from coordinate 10,489 downwards.
GGCGCGGTCCTCGGGCCCGAGACCGAAGGCGTCGCTCGCGACGAAGGCCTGGTGCACGAGCGCCCGGTGCGCATGCACCACCGCCTTCGGAAGCGCGGTCGACCCCGAGGTGAAGAAGACGACCGCCGGGTCGCCGGGGTCGGCGCCCTGCCGCGCACGCAACCACGCGACGGGATCGGCGGCCGCGCGCCCCATCGCCCGGTAGTCCACGGATCCTGCCGGGAGCTCTCCCCCGCCCGGGACGAGAACCACCCGGCGCTCGACGTCGCGCCCCGCCCGACGCTCCCCGGGTGGACCGTCGATCCCGAAGGACGCGAGCCGCGCCTCGTAGTCGTGCTTCAGGAAACGCGGGGCGTGGACGAGCCAGCGCACCCGCGCATGGTCGAGGTGGAAGGCGAGCTCCGACTCGGTCGCCATCGTGTTCAGGCAGACGACCGTCGCTCCGAGGGCGGACGCGCCGAAGACGGTCGCGAAGAACTCGTTCCAGTTCGGCAGCAGCACGCCGACCCGGTCGCCCGCGGAGACTCCGAGCGAGGCGAGCCCGTCGGCCACGCGCGTCGCCTCGCGGGCGAGGTCGAGGTAGCTCCAGCGGCTCTCGCCACAGACGAGAGCCTCGCGGGATCCGAAACGCTCGGCCGCGTCCACGAGGAAGGAAGAGAGCGTCGCGCCGGGCGCCCCGGGGCCGTCGCCGCCGGCCCGTGCGCTCACGACCCGCCGAAGCGGGGCGGCCGCTTCTCCACGAAGGCCCGCACCGCTTCCTTGTGGTCCTCGGTCTCGCCGAGGGCTCCCTGCGTCCAGGACTCGAGCTCGGCCGCGTCCTCGAAGCTCGAGCGGGCCGCGAACTCGAGGATCCGTCGTGCGTTGGCGACCGCGAGCGGAGGTCGCTCCGCCATGCGCCGGGCGATCTCGATCGCGCGTTCGAGATCCTGCTCCGCCGGCACGACTTCCTCGCAGAGCCCGATCCGGCCGGCCTCGTCGGCCGCGACCGGGTCGCCCGTCAGCACCAGGCGCTTGGCCTGCCCGATTCCGACGCGCCGCACCAGCAGCCAGCTCGTGCCGCAGTCGGTGACGAAGCCGATCCGCACGAAGCTGAAATGGAAGCGCGCCGTCTCGCTCGCCACGACGACGTCGCAGGCGAGCGCCCATGCGCAGGCCATGCCGGCCACCGCGCCGTGGACGGCCGCGATCGTGGGCTTCGGGAAGTCCAGCACCGCGCGCGTCCGCTCGATGCCGTGGCGCCCCCGCTCGCGGCCGACGATCGCGGTGCGCCCGAGGCGGTCGCCCTGCCCCATGAGCTTCAGGTCGGCGCCGGCCGAGAACGCCTCGCCTTCGCCCGAGAGGACCAGCGCTCGCACGGCCGGGTCGGCAGCCGCCGCGGCGAGCGCACGGCCGGCCTCGTCGGTCATCTCCGGGAGGAGCGCGTTCTTCGCCTCGGGGCGTGCGAACAGGAGCACGGCGACGCCGCCGTCCTCGACCCGGTAGCGAACGTGTCGAAAGTCGGGCACGCGGGCGCCCTTCAGATGATCCCGAGGCCGCGCAGGCGCTCGAGCTCGGCCGCCTCGACGCCGTAGGACGAGAGGACCTCGTCGGTGTGCTGGCCGAGCGTCGGCGCCCCCCGGACGACCCGGCCGGGGCTGCCGAGCATCTTCACCGGGCAGTTCAGGATCGGGATCTCGCCGCGGGTCGGATGCGGCACGCGCACCAGGGTCTGGTTCACCTTCGCCTGCTCGAGGGCGAACACCTCGCGCACGGTGTTCACCTTGCAGGTCGGGATGTCGGCCGCCTCGATCCGGGCGATCCAGTCGGCACGGTCCGCCTCGGCGAAGATCGCGTTCAGGATCTCGATCAGCGCGGCCTTGTTCTTCACGCGGTCGCGCATCGCGGTGAAGCGCGGGTCCGAGAGCAGCTCGGGATGTCCGATCGCCTCGGGCAGGCGCTTCCAGAAGGCGTTCGTCAGGCAGGCGACGATGAACCAGCCGTCGCGCGCCTTGAACGCCTGGTAGGGCACGATGTCGGGGTGTCCGCTGCCGAAGGGCTCGAAGTCGCGGTCCCAGACGACGCTCTTCAGCGCGACGTCGGAGAGCAGCGAGACCACCGCGTCGAGCATCGCGATCTCGATCTTCTGGCCGCGGCCCGAGCGCTCGCGTTCGAAGAGCGCGGCGGCGACCGCGTAGGCCGCGTAGATGCCGGTCGAGATGTCGGCGACGGGCGGCGCCGCCTTGACCGGGGGCCGGTCCTTGCTCTCGCCCGTGAGTCCCATGACGCCCCCGGTCGCCTGGAGGATCAGGTCCATGCCGGGCTTCTGCGCCATGGGCCCGGTCGTGCCGAAGGCCGTGATGCCGCAGTAGATGAGGCGGGGATTCTCGGCCGACAGCGCCTCGTAGCCGATCCCCTGGCGGTCCATGACCCCGGGGCGGAAGTTCTCGAGCACCACGTCGGCCGTCGCCGCCATCCGCTTCACGAGCGAGCGCCCCTCGTCGGTCGAGATGTCGATCGTGATGCCACGCTTGCTGCGGTTCAGCCCCCAGAAGTTCAGGCTGCCGACCTCGAAGGTCTCGTCGCCCTGGGCGTAGCGGATCGCGTCGCCACGTCCGGGCTTCTCGATCTTGATCACGTCGGCGCCGAGGTCGCCGAGCAGGGTCGTCGCCCACGGGCCAGCGGCCTGGTGGCTGAAGTCGAGAACCTTGATGCCGGTGAGCGCGGGGGGCCGAGGCGCGTCGTTCGAGGTCTGCATGGTCTCCGCTTCCGTCGCGCGGGCAGGCGCCCGCCGCCTAGTCCTGCGGGGCGCCGCGCACCTTGCGCGGGCGGCCCCCCGACGACGCGAGGTCGCCGTCCCCGTCGATGTAGCCCAGATCCCCGGTGTGCAGCCAGCCGTCCCGCAACGCCTCGCGGGTCGCGCCCGGAGCCCCGAGATAGCTCCGCATCACGACGGCGCCGCGAAGCACGATCTCGCCCCGCAGCCCGGGCCGGAGCAGGCGGCCCTCGGGATCGGCGATCCCGACGACCAGCCCGGGATGCGGCGTCCCGAGCGTGTCCGGCTTGCGGAACACCGCGCCGTGGCGGGCCGTCGCGATCGGCCCGGTGGTCTCGACCCTCCCCCACGACTGGAGCAGCTCGGCGGCCGGGAAGCGGTCGGCGACCTCGCGCTTCTGCGTGAGCGACAGCAGCAGCCCGGGATCGCGCAGCAGGACCTTGCGAACGCTTCGAATCGCCCGCCGCGAGGGCGAGGCCGCCTCCGCGATCACGGCGGCCCCGGCGGCGGACAGCGAGAGGTCGGTGGCCCGGTGCGCCTCGATCCGCTCGTAGACCTCCCGTGGCCCGCCCGGGCCAGGGAGGACGATCGATCCGCCCGAGACCAGGCGCGCGAGAACCTCGCCGACCAGCACGCGGACGTCCCAGAGGGGGCCGACCGCGAGCGCGACGTCATCGCTTCCGTCCCCGCGCGCGATCCCGGTGCGAAGCGCGCTCGAGACCACGTTCGCGTGCGTGAGCAGGGCCGCGCGATGTGGGCCATCGGATCCGGGCAGCCAGGCGTGGAAGGCGATCTCGTTCACCGCGGACGGCCCGGGGCCGCCGCGGGCCGCGGCGCGCCCCGCCCTTCTCGTCGCGAGGTCGACGACGCGCGATCCGGCTCCCCGCCGCGACGGGCGCCCGGGTCGGCCTGCCTCGATCAGCCGGAGTCCACGGGACACGAGCAGGATTGCCGGGCTGCCCGCGGCCCGCAGGGCGTCGGACGCCGTGTCCACGTGCTCTTCGTGCGCGACGACCCCGATCGCCGAGGAACTCCCGATCTTGAAGGCAAGGGCCTCCGTCGGAGACCCCGGGTCGAGCGGCACCGACGTCGACCCGTGCCGCCACGCCGCCAGCGTCGTCGCGACGAGGCCGGGGGTGTCGGACATGAGTTGCGCGACAGCGCCGCCGGGAGGAAGGGCCGCCGCGAGTGCCTCGGCGCGCGACTCGACGTGTCCCGCGAGGCGGCCGAGCAGGATCGTACGGTCGCGCCACCCGAGCGCACCGCGGTGCGGCTCGCGCCGCGCCCGGCCGACGATGATCTCCTCCGCCGTCGCGAAAGCCGACGGGCGCTGGACGCCGGAGGCCAACTCAGTCTCGCGCCGGCTCGCCCGGGCGGCCGAGGCAGGCGGCGCGGGCGCACTCGGTTCGGTGCGCGGCGGGAGTCATCACCCCGGTCGGCTATCGCTCGGCCGGCGACCTCGTCAAACGGTCGCGGTCCCGTCGCCGGTCCCGAGCCGACGGAAGCCCGCGACGTAGGCCGTGTCGATCCGGTTCTTGAGCCACCACCACGGCCTTCCGCAGGAAGCCCAGCGTCCCCGCAGCGCGATCGCCCGCCCGTCCGCGGTCGAGAGCAGAGCGAGCGCCTTCTCGCGAGCGCGAAACTCGCGAAGCCCGCCTTCGTCGTGCAGCGCCGCTCGCAGGTTCGCGGCGAGCACCGGCCCCTGGCGCACCGCGTGGACGCCCGCCCTCGGAAGGCGTGGTCCTTCCGCGAGCACGGCGCAGTCTCCGGCCCCGCTCACGCGGGGATGGCTCGTGCTCCGAAGGAAGCGATCGACTTCGAGGTAGCCTTCCCGGTCGAGGGCGAGCCCGCTCCGTGCGAGCAGCGCCGGCGGCGTGGATCCGGTCGCGAGGATCACGAGCGAGGGCCGGGCAAGTTCGGTCCCGTGCGCGCAGATCGCGTCCCCCCGCAGGTCGATTCGACCGCGACCGGCGAGAACTTCGACGCCGACCCGGGCAAGCTCGCGCGCGACGACGCGCCGGCCCTCGGCCGAGCCGCCGGGAAGCACCGTGGACGCCTCCTCGAGCAGGAGCACGCCTGCGCCGGGAACCGCTCGAAGGCGCTCCCGCAGGGCGAACGCGATCTCGATCCCGGCTGCGCCTGCGCCGACCACGGCCACCGTCGGCTCGACGCGACCCCGGGAGGCGAGCGAGGCGAACTCGGAGACGCGCTGCACGAGCGCATCCAGCGGCTTCACGGCGACGAGATGCGCGCCGTCGATGCCGTCGGGGCGTCGCACGCCGGCGCCCAGGTCGAGCGAGCACGCCTCCCAGCGGATCTCGATCCCGCTCTCGGTCCGGGCGAGCCGCTCCGCGGGCAGCAGCGTCGCGACCCGTTCGAGGACGACCTCGATGCCTGCGAGCCGAGCCAGCGGCAGGACGTCGATCGTCGCCGTCGCCGGACTCGCTCGCCCCGCGAGCAGCGCCGGCACCATTCCCGAGTAGAGTCCCCTGGACTCGGGGACCACGAGCACGACGCGAAACCCCCGCAGCGGGCGCTTCGCGAGGGATCGCAGGACCGCGAGGTGAGCGTGGCCCGCGCCGGCGAGCAGGAGCCCGCACCGAATCGACGCTTCCGGCCTCCGCGTCAAGGCGTCGGCCGAAGGGAGTCGGCGACGTCCGGGATCACTCGGCCCCGGAGCTGCCCGGTTCCGCGCCCGAGGCCGCGAGACCGCCGGCACCCGGCTTGCGCCGCCTTCGACGTCGTCGCTTCTTCTCGGCACCCTCGGCGCCAGCGCCCGCTTCGCCCGCGCCGGACGGCGCGCCTTCGACCGCAGCGGCGGTCGCGCCGCCGGACGCGGCCCCGCTCCCGCGTCGGCGACGACGCTTGCGCTTCGCGGGAGACTCTCCCGACGTGCCCTCGCCCGTCGGTGCCGCCGGTGCCTCGCTGCCCGAGGGCGGTGCCGAAGCGGGGCGATGCGAACCCTCGCGGGAACGCCGCGGGCCCTCGTCCCGACCTCGCCCGCCGCCCGGTCCGGGCCGGCCGCCGCGACGTGCTCCGTCGCCGTGCTCGGGCCGCCGCCGCGAGAGGCGCGGAACGGTCTTGATCTCGGCGAGCAGCGACTCGTCGGGGAACTCGTGCGGAATCTTGAAGCCGATCAGCTTCTCGATCGGTTCGAGCCCGTCGACGTAGTCCTCGCAGGCGATCGAGATCGCCTTGCCGCTCGCGCCCGCGCGGGCCGTGCGGCCGACGCGGTGGACGTAGTCCTCGGGGTCGAGCGGGAGGTCGTAGTTGATGACGTGCGTCACGCCTTCGATGTGCAGCCCGCGCGACGCGACGTCGGTCGCGATCAGGATGGGCAGGCGCCCCTCCTTGAAGTCCTCGAGGATCTTCAGGCGCTTGCGCTGGTCGATGTCGCCGGTGATCTGCTCGGCGGACATGCCGTTGGCGGCGAACGTGCGACAGAGGTGGTCCGCCGTGCGCCGCATGTTGACGAACACGATGGTGCGGCCGCCGGTCTCCGCGCGCAGCAGCCCGAACAGGAACGGGATCTTCTCGTGCTTCCCGACGTGGAAGAGGTGGTGCTCGACGCCCTCGGCCGTCACCTGCTCGGGTTTCACCTCGAGCCGGATCGCGTCGTTCATGAACATGAACGCGAGCTCCTGCACGTCGTGCGAGAGCGTCGCCGAGAAGAGCATCGACTGGCGCTTCTCGACCGGCGGGCAGCGACGGAGCAGGAAGCGGAGGTCCTTGATGAACCCCATGTCGAACATCCGGTCGGCCTCGTCGATGACGAGGATCTCGACGGCGTCGAGGTCGTAGACCCGCTGCTTCAGGTAGTCGATCAGGCGGCCGGGCGTGCCGACCAGGATGTCGCAGTCCTGCGTCAGGTTCTCGCGCTGCTTCTTGTAGTCGACGCCGCCGTAGACGGCCTGGACCACGAGCCCCATGCCGGCCGCGTCGAGCAGCTCCGCGTCCTTGGCGATCTGCACCGCGAGTTCGCGGGTCGGCGCGATGACCAGCGCGCGGGGATGGGCGGCGCGCCGCGGCGTTCCGAAGCGCAGCAGCCGGGTGAAGACCGAGATCAGGAACGCGGCGGTCTTGCCCGTCCCCGTCTGGGCTTGTCCGGCGACGTCGCGCCCGGCCAGCGACAGCGGCAGGACCTTTCCCTGGATCGGGGTGCAATGGGTGAAACCGGCCTTCGCAATCCCCCGCCCCACCACTTCGGGCAGGTCGAGATCGGAGAACGGGATTCGCTCGTGGCCGTCGGCCGCCGGAGGTGCCGGCGGCTGGTCGGAACTGGATGACATCGGGCTGTTGATCTCTCTTTCTTCGTCGTTTCGCTTGGTTACGCGGGTAGCAGACCGCCCGGAAAGCCGCCACGAAGCCGGCGGGGCCCCGCGAGGTGGCATCGGCGGGCTCCCCCGGGCCCCGACCGCGCGGAGTGCAGGCTTCGAACCTTCCGCAGGACTCCCCCCGGACGACGACCCCCGGAGGTCCGGGAGCGACCTTCGAACCCGAGGGCCCGCGATGCGCTAGGCTCGGGTCCGGAGGTGATGCGCATGTCGAGGAAACCCCTGGAGGAGCGTCGGGTCGAGGAGTTCCTCGCCGGTCGGGCGGGCTGGGCGCTCGACGGCGGGAAGCTCTGCCGCGAGTACCGGTTCGCGGACTTCGTCTCGGCCTTCGGGTTCATGTCGAGCGCGGCCCTGGTCGCGGAGGCGATGAACCATCACCCGGATTGGACCAACGTCTACGGACGGGTCCGGGTCGAACTCGTCACCCACGACGCCGGTGGACTCACCGAACTCGACTTGGAACTCGCGCGGCGCATGGACGAGCTCGCGGAGCGGCAGCCGTCGGCCTGACCCGTCGACCGACCGCCTTCAGCGAAGGCCGATCCATGCCGCCGCGGCGACCACCAGCACCTGCACCTCGCTCACGGCGACCGCCCGCCACTCGCCGGTGCGCACGCCCTGCCATGCGAGCAGGGCCGAGATCGCCGCGACGAGCAGCGGGATCCAGCGCCGCACGCCCGCGCTCGAAGGAGCTTCCTTGCCCGCCACGTGCGTCCTTTAGCGGCGTCGGCGCCGGCGGTCGACCCGCGGGGGAACGGTCGCCGTCGCCTGCCCCGAATCGGCCGCTCGCCCGTCACCGCGCGGGCACGCGGAGCGGGAACGCGGGACGGCCGGGCCGGTCGAGGCGCGCAGCGAGCCGCTCGGCGTCGTCCGCGGAGAGAGCGACGATCGCCCCGCCCCCGCCGCCCCCGGTGAGCTTCGCCCCGAGGGCGCCCTTGCCGAGCGCCTCCTCGACCGCCGTGTCGAGCGCCGGCGTCGACACGCCGCAGGCGCGGAGCAGGCCGTGGTCGAGCGTCATCGCCTCTCCGAGCCGCTCGCGGTCGCCGGCCTCGATCGCCGATCGGGCCTCGCGGACCAGCTCGCCGATCGCCCGGAACAAGGGCCGGTAGAGCCCGGGATGCGCGGTGGCGCGTTCCCGCAGCGACCCGACCGTGCGCCCGGTGTCGTGACGCCGGTCCGCGACGACGACCACCAGATCGATCGCCTTCGCCGGGACGATCGCTTCCCAGCGCCGCGGCGGGCCGACCTCGTACCAGCCGAGCCCGCCGTGGAGGACCGTCGTCACGTCGACGCCGGACGGGGTACCGTGGAAGGCTCCCTCGACCGCGTGGGCGGCCTCGGCGAGCGCATCGCCGGAGAGGCTCGCGCCGCTCGCGGCCGCAAGCGCCCGGACGAGAGCCACCGAGAGAGACGCCGAGCTCCCGAGGCCGACGGCTTCGGGCAGGTCACCCTCGATCGCCGTGTCGAAACCCCTCTCGCTCCCGAGCCCCAGGCGATCCGCGGCGATCGCGATCGCGCGGGCGAGCCGCGCGTCTCCCGCAGGCTCCCCGTCGACGGTGCGCAAGTCGTCTTCGCGCGGGACGATCGTCACGCGTATCCCGCTCGAAAGAGCCGCCGCGATCGCGGGCTCGCCGTGCACCACGGCGTGCTCGCCGAGCAGGATGAGCTTGCCGCCCGCCGCGCCGCTGGCCGGCGCGAGTGACGGACCGGGCCCCGCGTGAGTCGTCACGTGCCCTCGCCGCGCTCGCCCCAGAGACGCCGTGCGGTCTCCACCTTCACGTCGCCGAGCGCCACGAGCCGGCTCGCGATCTCCTCGACCGCGGACGGTGGCACGCCGGCCGCCGTCGCCACCGCGCGGGCGTGCCGCGCCATGTGCCCCTTCTGGATGCCCTCGGTCGCGAGCGCGCGCAACGCGGCGAAGTTCTGCGCCAGTCCCACCGCGGCGCACACCTCGGCGAGCGCGCGCGCGCCGCCCACGCCGAGGAGCTTCAGCGCGAGCCGCACGCGCGGATTGCCGTCGACCGTCGCGCCGACCGTCCCCACCGCGAGCGGCAGCTCGATCCGCCCCACGAGGCCGCCGTCCTCGACGCGCCAGGTCGAGAGCGAGCCGTAGGAGCCGCCGCGCGCCGCGAACGCGTGTGCGCCGGCCTCCAGCGCGCGCCAGTCGTTCCCGGTCGCGATCGCGACCGCGTCGATCCCGTTCATGATGCCCTTGTTGTGCGTCGCGGCGCGGTAGGGGTCCGCCTCGGCGAACAGGCTCGCGTCCTCGATCGCACGGGCCACCTGCTCGCCGTCGAGATCCGCTCGCGCGAGGTCCGCGAAGCCGTAGCGGACGCTGGCCCGCGCGCAGCGGCGATCGGTCAGGTTCGACAGGATGCGGAGGTGGGCGCGCCCCCCCGCGATCCCGGCGACCAGGGGCGCCGTGCCTTCGGCGATCGTGTTGATCGCGTTCGCCCCCATCGCGTCGCCCACCTCGACCAGCAGGTGGACCACGACGTAGGTCCGGCCGAGCGGCGCGTGGACGACGCGCACCTCGACCCCGCGCGCCCCGCCGCCGCGCCTCGCCATTCCGGGCTCGATCTCGTCGACGCGGTCGCGGATGCGGTCCTCGGCCTCCAGCAGTCGCTCGCAGGCGCGCTCCGGATCGGGCACGTCGAGGAGCTGGATCTGCGCGATCATGCAGGGAGGATCGCTGCCGGCGACGAATCCCCCGCCCGCGCGTGCGAGTCGGGCCGCGTTGCTCGCCGCCGCGATGACCGAGGGCTCCTCGGTGACCATCGGGACGAGAACGTCGCGGCCGTTCACGACGAAGTTGAGCGCGACCCCGAGCGGCAGCGCGTGCACGCCGATCGTGTTCTCGGTCATGCGTGCCGCGGTCTCGAGCGGGAGCGGAGAAGCGTTGCTCAGCATCTCGACCTGTTCCGGGTCGAGGCCCGCGACCTCGGCGATCCAGCGTTGCCGCTCCTCGACCGGCTTCTCGTGGAAGCCGACGAGGCGCGATCCCGTGCCGCGCGTCACGCTCGCCTCCCGCGCGCGCGCCGGGTTCGGCCGTTCACCTCCGCCCACGCCTGCAGCCGCGGGCCGAGGACGACCGGGGCACGTCGGAGGTCCGCGAGCCGGCGGCTCCCGGTCAGCAGCATCGCGGTCCGGAGCCCGTCCACGAGCCCCTCGAGGAAGGCCCGCGCGCCGGCGATCCCCCCCGCCCGGTAGGCCTGGTAGACAGGCAGCGCGACCCCGGCGAGCGAGGCGCCCAGCGCGATCGAGCGGGCGACGTCGAGCCCGTCGCGGATTCCGCCGCTCGCGATCGCGGTCAGGCCGAGGTCGCGCACGCCGAGCAGGCTCGCCGCCGTCGGGACTCCCCAGTCGCGGAACGTCTCTCCGATCCGGGCCGCGCGGTCGCCCC